>DHGL01000033.1:18557-121483 GCA_002402725.1 Anaerolineaceae bacterium UBA4799 | reverse complement strand
GGATTGGGGGGGCAGATGGAAGGTTTTCAGTTGTGGGTCAATCTTCCGGCGGGATTGAAGATGAGCCCGCCACGCTACCAGGAAATCAAGGCCGGGAAGATCCCCTGGCTTAACCCTGAGAAGGGCGTAGCCATCCGCCTTATCGCCGGGAAGTATGGCGATGCAACCGGACCGGTCAGCGGGATAGCGGTTGATCCGTTGTATATGGATGTGGCGGTAGACAGCGGAGATACCTTTGAATATCACTTGCCAGCAGATCACCATGCTTTTCTATACGTCTTCCGTGGTGGGGGAGAGTTTTGCGGGGTCGGCGCCGAGGCCACAAAACTGCTGGTGCTGGGGCAGGGGGATGGTGTCTATATAAAAGCAGGCTTGCTTGGCACCAGGTTCCTGTTGGTGGCGGGTAAACCGCTTGAAGAGCCCATCGTGCGCTATGGACCGATCGTGATGAACACGGTCGAGGAAATCAAACAAACATTGCGCGAGATACGCGATGGGACATTCATCCAGCGCTAATGAAGTGATGTTGAAAAGAGATTAATAATGACCCTCTTTAAGAACATCAATGTTGTTTCTTATCATGTCAAAAACTGGCAAGCCGCAAAAGATTTTTACAGGAAGGCTCTTGAGTGGCCTGTTGCCTTTGAGAGCGATGAAATGAGCTGAATGGAATTTAAGAGCGAAGGGGAGGCTCATATTGCCATCAGCCGCTGGGATGCAAAGGACGAAATCCCGCCTTACATTGGCGGAGCCGCCGCGGTACTTGCTGTGGAAGATGCTGTGGCGGCAACTAAAGTGCTGCAGGCGCGCGGAGTACGCTGTGAGGATGTGGTGACAATTTCAGGCGTGGTGAGGTCGGTACATTTTATGACCCGGAAGGAAACCGCATCCAGTTCGCCTCGGACCCCGGGTAACTAAAAAGAGGCCGTCCTAATTGCGGGACAACCTCTTTTACCAATACCAATTAATATCAGGGTTTCCAGTTCCTGGAGAACCATACCCCTGCCGGGTCCTCGGTGAGTTCCGAGTTCTGGCCGGTGAAGTGCATCCAGGTGTTACCCGGCTGCAGCTCAAAAGGCGTGCCGTCCTGGTTGAGGAATTGGATGGGTGTATCCCAACCGGATTTCCAGGTGGTCTCGTACTTCAAGCCATCGCGGAACACAACAGCGCGACCGGTTTCGTTTACGATGTGGATTTCGTGGATGGTATCCTCATGGTGCAGGGTTTCAATCTCAGCGTAGACCAAAATAACATTCGAGAATTGAAGCTGTTCACCGGTGTTTCTATCAGTTAACGGGATCATCTCCACTTCACCATCATCTTTAATGCTGTCGATCCATCGCATGTACTTTTTGGTTTCTGGATTGTACTTCCAGCCGGCATAATTGTTCTTGCCAAATTGGTGGGTTAATTCGGTTGCTTCGACACCACCTGCTGGTGGAAGCGTGTAAAACGCCATTCCGTTGAGGTTCTGACGGCTGTTGGTGGCATTAGGCCGGGTCAAGTAATACTTGGTCATTTCCGCTGAATTGGCGAACACACTGATCTCAGCCATAACATCTTTCTGACGGCACATGGCGGGGCAGGTGTTTGTTCCTTCAGAGATGACGCGGCTCCAACCGAGATAATTCAGGATGATCTCCCACTCGGAAGGAAAAGCATATACGGCGCCAAGCACGCCCTGGTATAGTGAGACGAGGTAGCGGTCTATCAGCCTGCCAGAGCGGATGGGACCAATTTGCTCAGAATCTGTCCCATAGAACAACGCCAGGAAGCGATTTGCGCCTTCGCCGGTGTAATAGTCGAACACAATATCAGCCGCGGATAAACCGGCATGCGGGCGGCCTTCACGCGGGAAGTTGGAAACCTTGATCATTATTGGCCGGCGTTCGAGTATCGACGCGTCAGCCACTTCCAGTCCGGTGAGCGGGTTGACATTCGCCGGGAAGTTATCAGGCCCGTAGCGCACGATAACCTGGGTGGGGGTGGCGGTGGGCAGCGGCGTGGAGGTGGGCAAAGGAGTGCTGGTTTCCGTGGGAAGAGCAGCCACGGTCTGGCGCACGGCCTCGTCCAGGCTGATTTGTGTCGCGGTTGGGGCTGCGGTTCCTCCACAGGCGGTGAGCAACAGCAAGCACGGCAGGATGGTGAAAATCACCAGGCGGTTGATCAGTTTCATGAAGCCTCCGAGTTTTCCAGGTTGGTCCGTTTCCGAAAATTATAATCCAATTCTATAAGGCTAATCTTTCAGCGGTTGACGGTGAAATGGAGGCGTTCACCATCGACCGGGGAGGAGTAGATGACGCCGGTGGACGCGCCGTATGTGCCGATCAGGAGCTTCCACCCGCCTTCAGGACCCGATGCACCGATGTAGCGGTCGGCATCGACCCAGGTCAGGTCGCGGGTGTTGTTGAAATCCGGTATTGAAACAGGTGCGGTGCCAGGCTGACCGATCCAGGCGCCTGTAGCATCATCGCGGTAAAAGAATTTCGTGTTGTCAAACGACCATACAGGTACGCTGTAGATCTTACCGCTGGTGTAATCGGTTATACCGCTGCCATCGATATTTGCGAGGCGCAGTGTAAATATGTTGTCCGTCGCGGTGCTGTAACGCACCAGGAAAGCCAATTTCGAGAGGTCAGGTGAAACGGCAGCGATTTGCGATGGCCAGTAGGTCATCTGCGTGTCAAACAATAATTCTCCTGATAAGCCATCAGCAGAAATGCGGTACACACTTGAATCCGCGGCTGGGACGGACCACGGGTCCTGCGGCGGTACAACAACCACCAGGGTGCTGCTGTCAGCGGACCATTCCGGAGAGGCTACCCAGGCATAATCAGAGGCGGTATTAATGAATGGATACGTCAGAACGGGGTGATCCAGCTTTGCCCCACTGGAATCATAAATCTCCATTCCTTCAGGGTAGGAGACCGCAATCTTAGTGCCGTCCGGTGAAATGGCATAATGCCAGCCCCATTGAGTAGCGAAATTGAACAACACCCGCATTTCAGATGTGTCGGAATCGATAATATACAGGTTTTCACCCGTCTGGTAGCCGGGTCCATCGTAGGTGATGCGCGTGGTCATGGCAAGGGAGCGGGTGCCCGGCACCCAGCTAAGCTGGTTGGGAACGGACGCGAGCGCATCCCCTGGGCGGGGGAGTGTAGCGAAGCCGGAAGGATGGATGAGCGTGCGCAAATTACTGCCGTCTGAGTTGATCACATCCAGGGTGTAGCTCACCCAATCAGTGGATCGAGTGATAGCCACCTGCGAGCCATCCGGCGAAACGATGGCCTCTTCTACATCAGCGCTGCTTGTGAGGGCAATCGGGGAGGACAAGGTTTCATTCCAGTAATAGGCGTTCTTATCAGGCGCGACGAAAGCCACGCTCAGGGGCGGTGGGGCTTCAGGCGTGACGGGTACGGCAATCTCCGTCGGGAGGGCAGTCGGTTTAAGAGGAGGCGTTTCGGGCTGAGTAGCCACCGGAGGTTCTGTGATGCTCCCCGGTTGAGCCTTGACTGTAGCCGCCACGCTGGTGGCAATGAAATCTCCAGAAGGCACTCCCTCCGGTGTCGACAGTCCACAGGCTGTTCCAATTAAGAGGATAAACACACTCGCGATTATGATGAAAAGCAGTTTCATATCAGGCATCAGATTTCCTCCTGTTCAGCAATTACGATAAACTTACTCCTATTAACATTATAGCAATTTCTCTGCAAGTTTCATTCTAATTCTATTCTAATTCTACTGCCGGCAACAAAAAAAGCAGGGTGGCTGCTTTCTTTGTTTCAGTCTGGTTTTCCGTGGCTTTACGCGATCAGAAATCCGATGCCCATCAACAGCGGCGTCACCAGGTTGAGCAGCACATTCTGTATCATCGATGGCACCAATGCTGGAATGTCCTCAGCGTTCCGGAGCACATTCCGCGCTGTCGGCAGGGCGATGACGGCGGATAACAAACCGAGCAGCGTCCAGGCAGGGATGATTTTGAGCGCCACCCCGAGAATGATGGCAACATATGTGGCGGCAAGGAAGGTAACATAAATGACGGCGCTGGATTTCCGACCTATAAGTATCGGGTAGTGCCTTCTACCCACTGTGGTATCTGCCTCAACATCCGGGAACTGGTTCAACAGTAGCAGGTTGCTCACCAGGAAAAAAGGAATGAAAGAGGCGAGGACTGCTGCCCAGGTGATGCGGCCAGTGAGGACGTAAAATGTTCCCAACACCATGAGGGTGCCAAAACCGAGCCCTGGTGAAAGCAGACAAAGGAAAGGCTGTTTATTGAGCCACTTTGTGTAGGTCAAGATGACGATCATTCCAATGACGCCAATCAGCAGGATAGGCCAGCCGACCACCAGGGTAAAATAAATCCCGATCGCCGTGGTGACCAGCGCTGTGCCGATGGTTGTCCACAATGCCAGGTGGATCTTGGTGGGCTCTTCAACAAAAGTTCCGCTGCCGCCGCTGAACGGGGTGCGGTTGGTACGAAAATCCAAACCGCTGCGGATATCGGTGTAATCGTTGATGGCATTCACGCAGCCGTGCGCTGCCAGACCGCCGATGAATGCCAGGATGACGTGCCAGGGGTTCACTGCTCCAACTGTCCAAATGGCGGCTGCGGTTCCCAGGAACACACAGGCAATGGCGAGTATGAGAAATCGCGGGCGCATGGTACTGATAATAAATTTCATGTTCATTCTCCAGTAAGGGAATCAAAGCTGTGTTTCTATAACACCATAAAAGGAATTTAGATGTTCAGCCAGCGAGCAGCTGCGGCAGGCAGGTCCAGGCTGGAAGCCACTCTGCGGGTGCATTCCGGAAGTGAATCAAGGAACATGCGGCCGTACTTCTTGGTGAGCACGCGCTTATCCAGGATCACCACCACGCCGCGGTCAGATTGAGTGCGAATCAGGCGCCCAAAGCCCTGCCTAAAACGCAAAATGGCTTCCGGCAGGTTGTACTCGTTGAATGGGTCTTCAAAGGTTTCTGAGCGGGCAGCGATGATGGGATCAGAGGGAACATCAAAGGGTAGTTTTACGATGACCAGCACTGACAGCGCTTCACCGGGGATATCCACGCCTTCCCAGAAAGCGCGCGTTCCCAGCAGCACAGCCTTGTCTGCATCGCGGAAAGTTTCGAGCAGGGTGTTGGTGGATGCGCCTTCACCCTGTTCATAAACCTGTATTTCCGCATCCACCATGGCGGGTCCTATTGCCTGCGCGGTCTTTTTTAATTGAGCATATGATGTGAACAGTACCAGCATGCGCCCGTCGGTGGCTTTTGCCAGGCGGATGATGGCGCTTTCCACTTCCCGTTGATAGGCGTTGGCTTCAACCGGTTCGGGGATATCATTCACCAGGTATAGCAGGGTGGAGTTTTCGTAGTCGAATGGAGAACCCAGCACCAACTCATCCGCTTCATCTGCGTTGAGGCGATTGCGGATGTACTCAAATTCGTTATTGGTGGTGAGCGTGGCGGAGGTGAGGATGACGGAGGCTTTCTCGTGCCACAGGTATTTTTCCATCAGCGGTCCCACGTGCAATGGAGCTGCCTGCAGCGCCAGGCGCTGGGTATTGGGCATGATTTCCACCCAATAAACATAATTGGCATCGGGACGGTTCACCAGCGCGTCGAGGTAGTTCTGTGCTTCGCTCAGGCGGCGGTACACGCTGGCCAGAGAACCCAACGTGTCTTCCAGTTCTTCCGGTATTTCCTCCAGGCTGTCACTGATGGACTTTTGCACTTCAGCCACCATCTTCAGCGAAGACGCCAGGGTATCTTGGCAGCTGTCCCAGGCAATTTCAACATTAGACCAACTTGGCAACGTGCGGGTGGCCGGCAGCACCCGACATTGCTGACCGTAGCTGCTGACGGGCTGTCCCTCGCGCTGTTCATCCATGAAGGCATCCAGGTTGAAAATCAGGTCAGAGAACTCACTCTCCAGTCTGAAAAGCAGGTCCGAAATCTTGTGCACAACCATGTTCAGAGCGGCAAAATCTGAAGGCGGCAGGCTATGTGAAACCAGGGTCAACAATCTGCCCAGTAAACCGCTGGAGATGCCGCCAATCTCACGCAGCATTCGCGTAAAGTCGTTCTGGGTAAGCCGGAAAGAGAGGGCGTTGGTGGTGGCGGATTCGAGGTGATGAGCTTCGTCAACGATCAGGTAGTTATATTCCGGCAGCACGCGGTTGCCGGTGACCACATCTGCCAACAGCAGCGCGTGGTTCACCACCAGGATGTGAGCGGATTGAGCTGCCAGGTGGGTGCGGTAGAACGGGCAGGCCCCGCCCATGCGGGAAACGCAGACTTCCGTTTTGCAACCCTCATCTTCAGCTGAAAGCCGCTGCCATACCTCGCGCTCCTGAGGGCCGTTCAGGTTGATTTCACCGCGGTCACCGCTGCCGCCCTGGTTGAGCCAGACCAGGGTTTTAGCCAGAGTTCTGATCTCTTCCGCGTTTTGCGGTCCGCTCTTGCGCATGGCGCTGAAGCGCCGCGGGCAAAGGTAATTGCCGCGGCCTTTGACCACGGTGGCGCGCACCTCAGAACCCAGCGCGGCCGCCAGGTCGGGAATGTCTTTCTTTATCAACTGGTCTTGTAGAGTTATAGTATTGGTGGATATGACCACGCGCATGGAATTACGGATGGCCCACTCCACAGCCGGGATGAGATAGGCGAAGGATTTGCCTGTACCGGTGCCGGCTTCGACCATGAAGTGTTGGCTGTGTGATAGCGCGTTCGCCACCGAACGCAGCATTTCCAATTGCTGGGGGCGGCTCTCAAAACTATCAAAGTAACGCGAAAAAGGTCCGCCGTGTTCTATCTGCGCGGCGATTTCGTCAGGGTCCAGCGGGGTGGGGGTCTCCACCGGAACCAAAGGAGGGTAACTCTTTGCTCCTCCAAAGAGCAGGCCGAAATCATCTTGAACGACCTTCCTGGCTTCCACCGGTAAATGCCCTTTGGCCTGTAGTGCCAGTTGAAAAGCCAGCTCGCCATCCCACTCGATGCCTTCTGACATGCGCACGATCTCGGCAAGTATTTCGATGGGCAGGTCAAGCAATTTTTGTGAGAGCGAAAAGTACACTGCCTGTGTCAGGCGGGCATCATCCAGGGCGCGATGCGAGTTGGGAATCAGTATGTTACAGGTAACGCCGAGAGTACCGAGGTTGTAACGGCTATTGCCGGGCAGCGCAATGGCGGCCATCTCGTAAGTATCAATCACTTTGTTAAAAAGCAGGATTTTCTGCTTTTGCAGAAACCCCAGGTCGAAACGCACATTATGACCAATAACAGGGTCATTGCCAACAAAATCCGCCAGCTCCTGGATGACCGCTTTGAGCGGGGGAGCGTGCGCGACCATTTGGTCTGTGATTCCGGTGAGTTGGGTGATGAGCCGGGGGATGGGACGACCGGGGTTGATGAGTTTTGTCCATTCTCCCTCTACCCTGTGCCCATTAAAACGCACGGCCGCGATCTCAATGATGGCGTCCCGCTGCGCGTCCAGACCGGTAGTTTCGATGTCAATGGCGACCATGGGGGGCATGCGGCAATTATATCACGCGGCTTTAAGATGGGTCGATGCTTCGTTTCCGGGGTCGTGATAAGATTATGCAGTTCTATTTCTGTCATGGAGGATGCATCTGGAGCAACTCAATACCATTTCCTTATCGCTTGAGGTCAATCCTGATTCAGGGGCTTTTTCGATGCGCACCAAAGATGCGCGTTTCCCCTGGTTGGAAAATATCAAACCGGGCTGTGAATATACGCTCGCGGGTGTGAAGCACTGTTACCCGCGTTCCGGCTGGCAAGTCACAGACACGCAGCGTTGCATGGAGCGCACCCTGAAACATGGCGAAATGGAATGCCTGACATACATGCTCACGCAGGATGCCAACCAAATTAGCCTGACCCTGACCTTTGGGATAACGCAGGAATACCCGCTGGTTTTGTGGAAGATCGAAGTCACTAACCAGGGCACAACAAGCGTGGAAATGAACCGCATCATGATGATGGTTAAGGCGGGTGAGCGGGCGGGGGAGTTTCGCGGTTTGAAGCCAGGAAAACCGGCTGATCTGGGTTTCTTTTCCAACGGCTGGCAGTCCTGGTCTCCCAGCAGGTGGTACAGTGGGGACCAGAAAATGACCGTCAGTCGCTTGTATGGCCTGCAGCGCCCAATGCTCTATAATGCGGGAACGCCGACGCCAGCGAAAAAGGGTGTTTTCTCGAGTGACATGTTCGCAGTGGTCGGAGATCGGAATGCCCGTACCGGCTATCTAATTGGCTTCCTTTCACAGGTGAATCACTTTGGCTCGATACTGGCCGATCTCAATACAGGGGATGTTTCCATGTGGGCGAATGGAGATTGCGCCTGCCTAGACGCTGGCAGCAGCATGGAAACAGATTGGGCGGTGTTCACACCTGTATTGCTTGACCAACGCGCCCCGTTGGAGGCATATATAGAGGCAGTGGAGCGCGAAAACCACGCGCGCGTGCCCGCGCAAACACCAGTGGGATGGTGTTCCTGGTATCACTTTTACACGTCAGTGACTGCCAGCAATATCCAGGAGAACCTGAACGCGATCCTTGACCGGCAGGAGAGGCTGCCCATCGAACTGGTACAGATCGATGACGGGTTTGAGAAGCAGGTTGGTGATTGGTTGGAATTTAAAGCGACTTTCCCTGATGGGGTAAAGCCGCTGGCAGATTCCATCCGCAGTACCGGGCTGGTGCCCGGGCTGTGGCTGGCGCCTTTCATTGTGCACCCGGGATCCGACTTGATGCAAAAACACCCGGATTGGATGCTGCGGAGGGCCAACGGCAGGCTGGTGAACGCGGGCCTGGGGTGGAACGCTTTGACGACTGCGCTTGACCTGACCGTACCACAGGCTTTGCAGTACGCCGAGGAGGTGGTCAGCACCGCCTCACAGGAGTGGGGATTCCCTTATTTGAAACTTGATTTTCTTTACGCCGCCGCGCTTAATGGACGCTACCACGACTGCACCAAAACCAGGGCGCAGGTGATGCGCCTGGGGATGGAAGCGATGCGCCAGGCAGCCGGCCCAGAGGTGACCCTGCTTGGCTGCGGCGCGCCGCTGGGTTCGGTCATCGGTGTGGTCGATGTCATGCGCATCGGGCCGGATGTCAGCGGGGATTGGCTGCCGGGTTTCAAAGGCATACAGGCAGGTCTGCGTAAAGAACCCGCGGTACCGTGCGCGCGTAACTCGATTCACAATATCCTTACCAGGGTCAACCTCAACCGGCATTGGTGGGGGAATGACCCGGACTGCCTGCTCGTACGGCCGGACACGCACCTGACACACGAGGAGGTTTGCGCACTGGCGACGGTTATCGCGCTCACCGGCGGGTCATTGCTGCTTTCAGATGATCTGCCGGGGCTGCCGCCTGAACGTATGCACCTGGCGGAAGTACTGATTCCTGTTATTGAGGAAGAAGCGCGGGTATTAGATTGGTTTGATAGCAACATGCCTTCCAGGCTTCGTGTAGACATGGTCAATGAGATTGGCGGCTGGCACCTGCTTGGCGGATTCAACTGGTGCGAACACAGCGCGGATGTGCGCATGTCAGCCAGCGAGTATCACCTTGAGGAAGGGGAGTATATTTTCCGTGAGTTCTGGAGCGGTACCACCGGGATAATGTCCGGGCAAACTGGTTTTGTATTCCATGGTTTACCCACGCACGCGCCTGTATTGTTGGCTGCCCGCAGGCTTGTAAGCGAAGAAGCGCAGTACCTGGGCAGCGACCTGCATTTCTCGCAGGGGATTGAAGTGGCTGAGTGGCTCGAAAACAGGCGCAGCCTGGATATGACATTACGGCTGCCGCGGACGGCGTCCGGGCAGGTGTTCTTACGGCTGCCCGACAAGCCGGCAGCTGTGCTGGTGGGCAGCGAGCCCGTAGTTTTGCAATCTTTATCTCAAGATGTATACAGCCTGCCTGTTGTAGTTGAGGGTTTCTGTAAAGTGCACATCGAGAAATAGAAAAAGGAGCGGGATGACCGCTCCTTTTCGCCTGATCCGATTTAGTTTACTTTTTCGAAGGTATTGGCGGCATTGCATCAGACTTGTTTTCTGCTAACCAACGTTCCATGGCCGCCTGTTTGCGCGCTGCGTTGCGGCGTTTCAGCCAGCGCACCAGGAAGTAAATGGGGATTCCGAATACCAGGGCTATGGGCACCACCAGGATCACCAGCCAGATGAGGAAGTTGACCAGTCCTTTACCGAAATCCAGCAGTGCTTGAAGGGCATCGCGCGCCACACCTGAGGGCTGCCAACCGGCTACGGTCAGTGGCGCGATGGTCTCCTTGGATTGGATCTGCACCGAAATGGCCGAGGTTGAAACGGATTCATCGTAGTACTTTATCTGTCCCTTGATCACCTCAATCTGCTCGGTCACCTGCATTTTCTGGGTGTAAATCGACAGCGCTTCTTCTGTGTTGGTCGCGCTTTCGTAAAACTCGGTCAACTTGGCATCAGCTTCTTCCAGGTTGCGTAAACGTGATTTCAAGTCGGTGTATTCTTTGGTCACGTCCTGTCCGGAGATCGTCTCATTCAGGGTGTATTTTTTCGCATCACCGGTCATGTTCTTGATCTTTTGCATGGCCTCGTCGAGGCGATCGGCGGGCACCCTGATGGTGACGTTGGCTTCTGGGACTTCAATCCCGGCTGGTGTGTAGGTTTTATACAGGTTGGAGGAAACAGTGTAGCCACCCATCCCTTTGGCGAGCTGTTGCACGTCATCCAGAGTGACGGTAGGGTCGTCAACCGCGATTGACAGGCTGGCGGTCATCATGATCATCTGCACAGATTCCACCCCGGCCGCAGTGATGCCCGCGCTTTTGTCTGATTCCCCGAAACTATCCGCTGCGGGAGCCATGGGTGCAGCCGCTGGTGCTTCCATGAGGAATTCTTCTTGAACGCTGCCTACCTGGTTGTCGGTATTGTAGGCTTTAGACGCGCAACCGCTGAGCGTGAGCGCCAGGATGATAATTCCAATCAGCACACTTTTCGTTTTCATTCCCTGCCTCCTAAAAAAGACCGATGTATCTTACTGATGAATTGACGGAAAAAGACTGGTATTAGTTCCCGCCTACCAGCCGGCACTCAGGCGGCGGGCGTGTTTTTCAGGTAATCCAGCGTCGATGATCCTCTGCTGCACCGAGGGTATATCATATGGTACGCGGTGAATTTCCCAGGTCATGTGTTGTGGGTCGAAGATGCCATAAGATGCTCTGGGATCATTATCACGCGGTTGACCGACCGAACCGGGATTCAGGATTGCCCGCGTGGCGATGACCGTGGTCACTCCTGGCGTCCGGTACCCGCGTTCAACAAGACCATTCTGAGGGTTGGCGGTGAACATCAGGGGCAGGTGGGAATGCCCGACAAACGCGAGTTGCGTGTCAAAACCGGCAAAATTCTCCGCCGCGATGCGAACATCCAGAATGTATTCCCAGACTGGGTTGCGCGGACTGCCGTGGATGAGCGTGACCAGGTCGGACACCAATTTTTCAGGCAGGCCGCGCAGGTATTGCAGCGTTTCAGGCGCCATCAAACGCCTGGAAATCAAAATGGCTTCACTGGCTTCATGATTGAATATATCCAGGTCGGCATCTCCACAGAGGGCGAGGTCGTGATTCCCCCTGACGCAGAGCAGGTTGGGTAACTCACCTATGCGTTGTACGCATTCGTTGCCGTCCGGTCCGTAGCCCACCAGGTCTCCAAGGCACCACACAGCGTCAAAACTACCGGTGTCCGCGAGCACAGCTTCAAGCGCTGTCAGGTTGGCGTGCACGTCCGAAATCACCAGGATTTTCATGGTTTTTTTTCCTTGGCCGATTCAACTAAGGTGCAATGGATTTATTGTACATTAATCAGCGGTTTTTGTTCCCTCAATAATCTCCGCTGCGTGATCGTACCGCTGAAATGCGGGCATCAGGTAGATGCCCTGTACAATTGGTTTGATCTTCTGGATGAGGTCGAGGGTAAGGCGGATACCAGTTTGTGTACCCTGATCGCCGCTGGTGGCCATCAGGTCACGGGTTGCCTGCGGAATTTCGATGCCGGGAACTTCTGCCTGTAAGAACGCGGCGTGGCGGGCGCTGGTCAGTGGCAGCAAGCCCACAATTAATGGGACGGGTAGTTTATCAAACCGGGATTCATATTCCTGAATAAACTCTGTCACCAGGTCGGGGTGATAGATCGGCTGGGTGAGGATGAAATCTGCTCCGGCTTTCAGTTTACGGCGTAGATTTTTCAATTCTGCTTCCATGTCTGCGGGGTTCAGGTTAAGCGCGCAGCCCACAAAAAAACTGGTCGGCTGCCCGATACCGCTGCCAGCATGATCCACACCGGCATTGAACCCCTGTTTGACCAGCTTGATCAGGCCGGAGGGTACCAGGTCATAATTGTCCATGGCGTCAGGGTAATCACCGATGGAGGTTGGATCGCCCATCACCACGAAAATGTTGCGCACATCCAGCGCGTGGGCTGCCAGCAGGTCACCCTGCACGCGCAGCACATTACGGCCGCGGGTGGGAAAGTGCAGTACCGTCTCGATCCCCAGGTTACGCTGAATCAGGCTGCAAACTGCCCAGGGGCTCATGCGCATGCGCGCCATGGGGCTATCTGCCACATCGATGACATCCGCGCCGGCTTCAGCCAGCAGGCTCGCGCCCGCGATCAATTTGTGGGTGGAAAGTCCGCGCGGTGGGTCCATTTCCACAGCGATGACAAATTTTCCATCACGCAGTTTCTGCGCCAGTTTGGTTGGCGGCAGGGCATCTTCACCGCCTGCCTGCCCGGTCTCGGTTATCTCGAAATTTTCTACGTTAGAGCGCTCAAGCGCCGGAGAATTTGTAAAGGTTTGTACCATGGCAGCGATATGCGCGGGCGTTGTACCGCAGCAGCCGCCGATAACGCTGGCACCCGCCTGCCAGAAGGAGAGCGCGTAAGTGCCGAAATATTCGGGAGCGGCGGGGTACATAATGCGTCCCTCAACCTGTTCCGGCCAGCCGGCGTTTGGCATCACGGAAAAAAGGGCTTCAGGCAATACGCGGCGCATCTGCCTGAGAATATTGAGAATCTGGTTGGGACCGCCCGAGCAGTTGACGCCAATCACATCCGCGCCGGCATCGTGCAACCGTTGCGCCACCCTGGCGGGAGGGTCACCGAGCAGGGTGCGATTATCGCGGGTGAAGGTCATAGAGGCGATCACCGGCAACTGCGACGCGATTTCGTGTACCGCCAGCACAGCTTCGACGGTCTCATAAAGGTCGGTCATGGTTTCGATGATGATCAGGTCAACGCCAGCCTTGATCAATGCAGCGGCCTGCTGCGAGAAGGCTTCGTGGGCTTGCGGCAGTTGTACCCTGCCAAAAGGCGCGATGCGTACCCCCAGCGGACCAATATCTCCGGCGATCATTATATTCCTGCCGCTGGCAGATACCGCGCTGCGGGCAATTTCAACCCCCGCGCTGTTGATTTGCTCCAGCCGGTCTTCCAGGCCGTGCTGCGCCAGTTTAAATCTATTCGCGCCAAAAGTGTTGGTCTGAACCATGTCCGAACCAGCCAGAATGTATTCGCTGTGGATGGACTCGATCACCTTCGGGTAGTCCAGGTTGGTGCAATCCAGGCAACTTAATCCCGCTGGCAGGCGCTGGCTTAGCATTGTGCCCATGGCGCCATCAGAAAACAAAGCGCGTTTTTGTGCGAGAAGGTTCTTGAGTTCTGCCAGATCGATCATTGGGCACCCTTATTTCATCAATTGTTCCACACGGGTTTCACCAAGGCTGTAATACTTTGCGCCGGGGTGATGGAGAATAATCGCCGCGGTGGATTGTTCCGGAACCAGCTGGCAGGCGGAAGTAAGGCTCATACCCAGTGCGTCTTCTGCAGGCAGCAGGTCAAACACCTTCCTGTGATCTTCAAGGTCAGGAATCGCCGGGTAACCCCAGGAATAGCGCTTGCCCTGGTCTTCGGATAAACCAAGTTCACGGCGTATGTGGCGGTGGAGGTACTCGGCAGCGGCTTCGGCTGTTTGTACCGCCAGTCCATGTGAAAAGTAGGCTTCTGAATAATCCGCGGCAGCCTGTAACCGGTCAAAACGTTCGCTGGCTTCTTTACCAACTGTCACAATCTGGAATGCCACCACATCCATCCTGCCTGAATCTACGCTGGCGAAATAATCCGCCAGGCACAGGTATTCTCCGCTGGACTGTCTGGGGAAGGTGAAGCGGCTTAATGTTATGGGATTACCCCTTTCTACAGATGCCACATCATAAATGATCAGGTCATTGCCATCCGATTGCGCCGGCCAATAACCGTACACACCCCTGGGTCTCAACCATTTTTCGGCGATGGCTTGTTTGCGCATGAGTGACAGGCGGTTTTCGTAATCGGTCTTGATCTTTTCCCATTCCGTGCCATGCGCGTTCTTCGCTCCCCAGGATAAGCGGAACAGTTCGTTCAATGCCAGATGTTGGAAAACGATTTCCAGGGGCATGTCCTCCACGACCCTTACGCCAAAAGTCGGCGGGGTGGGAATGACAGTGGCGGGTTCAACGGTTTTCACCTGCGGACCGGTTTTCGTTTTCGTTTCCGTTGAAGCCCGTTCCAGTTCCCCGCGGGCTTCGATTACAATGCGTTCACGGATGGCAGCTCTTGACCCCGGATCGGCGAGGGCATCCATGGTGGATAAACCCTCGAAAGCGTCTTTACAGTAAAAAACGCCCGGCTCGTAAAAAGTTCCATCCTCGGTTTGCAGGATGCGCCTGCCAAAACGTTGATTGATGGCCGCACCCCCTACCAGCACCGGGAACTTAAGCCCGCGTCGCTGCAGTTCATTGACGATGAGCGGCATCTGTTTGCTGGTGCTGACCAACAGCGCGCTCAGACCAATGGCGTCGGCATTTTCTTCAATGGCACGGTTGATAATGGTATCCGCCGGCACCTGTTTCCCCAGGTCAACCACGTTGTACCCATTATTGGAGAGAATGGTCTTGACCAGGTTTTTACCGATATCATGTACGTCACCGTACACGGTCGCCAGCACGAGTTTGCCTTTACTGGCGCCTTCCTTGCGTTCCAGGAAGTTTTCAAGGTAGGAGACGGCTTTTTTCATCACCTCGGCGGATTGCAGCACAAACGGCAGGATCAGTTCACCTCTGCCAAATTTATCACCCACCTCCTTCATCGCCGGCAGCAGTACATGGTTCAGAATGCCAACGGCAGTGTCATTGCGGTTGACGCCGCTTTCACCAACCTGGAGCAAGGTGTCAATATCTGCTTCGATGTCCTCCTTCATGCGGTGAACGATCTTCCATTGCAGGCGTTCGCCAGGAGTCATCGCGGATAGTGCCTCTTGCTGGGTGTTCTTTTGCGCCTCGCCTGGTCCTGCCGCTTGAAAGTATTCAATTAAGTGCTGCAGCGCTTCAGGTTTACGGTTGAAGATCAAGTCCTCGGCGAGTTCCCGTTCTGCCGGGCTGATATCAGTGTAAGGAGTGATGGTCGCCGGGTTGACAATGGCCATATCCAGCCCCGCCTGCACGCAGTAGTAAAGCATGACGCTGTTGATGACCTTGCGCGCGTTGGCAGCCAGCCCGAAAGACACGTTGCTGACGCCGAGGGAGGTCAGTACCCCGGGTAGCGCGTCCTTGATCAGGCGGATACCCTCAATGGTTTCAATGGCTGAATTGGCAAACTCGTCTGAGCCGGTCGCGAGGGTGAAAGTAAGATCATCAAAAACCAGATCCTGGGGCGCCAACCCGTGCTCGTCAATGGCAATGTTGTGAATGCGCCTGGCGACTTCCAGTTTACGCTCCCTGGTTTTCGCCATGCCCTGCTCATCAATGGTGAGGACGATAACCGCCGCGTTATATTTTCTGGCCAACCCGAAGATGCGGTCGGCTTTTTCGCGTCCACCTTCCAAATGGGTTGAATTGATGAGGCAGCGCCCGGGCGCCGTTTTGAGCGCTGTCTCCAGCACATCCACCTCGGTGGTATCGATCACTAATGGCAGGTTGATGACCGGAGTGATGGTTTTAATCAGCCGCTGCATGGTCTCTTTTTCATCGGCTCTTTCGGTCAATGCCACGCACAGATCAAGCCCGTGCGCGCCACTTTCCGCTTGCTGCTGTGCCAATGTGAGAATACTCTCAAAGTCATTCTCCATTACCATGTTCTTGAAGAGTCGGCTGCCTTGCGTGTTCAACCGTTCAGCAATGAAGAAAGGTGGCGGTTCCTGCTGCATCGGCTGTGCCTGCATGGCAGAGGCGAGCCGCGCGCTGGAGGTGTGAGGTCGGGGAGCGACCTGAACTTCACGTACCTTTTCAACCAGGCGGGCGAGGTGTGCCGAGGTTGTACCACAGCAGCCTCCAACAATATTGATGCCGTGGTTAACAGCGAAATCATGGAGCGCCTGTGCGAACGGTTCTGGCTCAAGCGGGTAAAGCGCCCGACCGTTGACGTTCAAAGGAAGACCGGCGTTGGGGATGCAAGATACCGGGAGTGTCGAATTTTCCCCGAGGAAACGAATGGGTTCGCGCATGAAATCCGGACCGGTGGAGCAATTCAACCCGATAACATCAATGGGCAGCGCTTCCAGTATTGCCAGTACGGCTGAGATATCAGTACCCAGCAGCATACGCCCGGTCGTGTCCAGGGTCACCTGAGCCTGGAGAGGCAGGAATATGCCGGTACTCGCAAAAGCCTGCTGTATGCCCTGGATGATGGCTTTCACTTCGAGGATATCCTGCGAGGTTTCGATCAAGAGTAAATCCACACCACCCAGGATCAATCCTTCCGCCTGTTCCTGGAAGACCGAGGCGAGTTCATCGAAAGTGATGTTGGATAGTTCAGGGTCGTTCATGGAAGGTAGTTTTCCGGATGGACCAATAGACCCTGCCACATATCGCGGTTGTCCCGCTTTGGAATATTCATCGGCCAGCCGCCGCGCCAGAGCAGCAGCAGTTTTGTTGATGGTCGTGACCTGCTCCGATAGTCCGTATTCGCTTAAGGTGAGGCGGTTTGAACGGAATGTACAGGTCTCAATCACATCCACGCCAACCTCAAGGAAGGAGCGATGAACCTTTTCAACCGCCTGGGGGTAGGTGATGACCAGGTAATCGTTGCAGCCGTTGGTTCTTTCGCCGCCGAATTGTTCCGTGGTTAAATCCTGTGTTTGCAAGTTGGTACCCATGGCGCCATCAAACACAATGACCTTGTGTTGCAGCGCTTCCAGGTATTTACGGTTTGTGTATTTACGCTCCATTTGGTCTCCTCAATCAATTTACTGATAAAAACAACCTCTCGCGAGAGAGGTCGTTTGAAAATGGCGCATTCTCTCTCATCTATCAGAATTCCTTCTGCCGGAGTTGGCACCAGTCTGCGTGAGCGGTTGCCGAGGTTTCTGCGGGCCGGTCCCTCCACCTCTCTTGATGAGCGGGTCACAATCACCCTGTAATGGGTAGATTTTACCATGAATCGAATGCACCTCTATCAAGTATATTTCTTGCAACAAGAAAATATCGTGTTTTACCCGCGCGGAGGTTGTTCATTAACCGTCGCAGTTGATATAATGGATTATCACCAACATTAAAGGAATCTCATCTAGTTATGAAAGACTCCCGACCCTCAAAGAACCGTTTTATGCCGGTGCTCACCACCAGCATCATCCTGGTGCTGACCGCGGTTGTTGGGTTGACGGGTTTGTTCCTTTTTACTGTGCCCACGCTTGGACCACGCTGGTTGCTGTTCTTTTTTGTCACCTTGCTTGTGAGCGGGTTGATGCTTCCAGTGGTTTATTATCTGCACCTGCGTTTTCCGTCTAATCCGCCAGTATCCTCACGGGTCATCATTCGAGAAGCTTCCTGGTGGGGCATTTACGCGGATATCCTGCTGTGGATGCAATTTGGCAAGGTGTTGAACTATGCGCTGGCCATCTTCATTGCGATTGGCTTCATCGCTATTGAATTGCTCATCCGCATGCGTGAACAAAGCCGCTTCATGCCGCGTAAACACCCATGATTGATCTACGAAAGCTGCCTTCTGTGGACAGGCTCTTGCTTCATGCGAGCGCTGTTCCCCTGGTGGAACGCTTTGGGCGATCACTGGTCACCACAAGCATACAAAACTTGCTCGAGAGTATTCGACAGAACCCGCAGGCAGAAACCATTGAGCCTGCTGAAGAGGCTATTCTAAAACGCGTAGAAGTCATGCTTACGCAACAGCTTGCTCCTACTCTGACGCGGGTGATCAATGCCAGCGGGGTGGTCTTGCATACCAACCTGGGACGGGCGCCACTTTGCCACAGCGCGCTGCAGGCGGTTTACGAGACCGCGGGTGGTTATGCGACCCTGGAGTATGACCTGGCGAGTGGAAAACGTGGCTCCCGGGGCGTGCACGCCAGCGACCTACTGCGCCGGCTCACCGGGGCTGAAGACGCGCTGGTGGTGAACAATAACGCCGCGGCGGTTTTGCTGTGTTTGTCCGCGCTGGCTCGCAGGCGCGCTGTGGTCATCTCACGTTCACAACTGGTTGAAATTGGTGGCGGCTTCCGCATTCCGGATGTGATGAAACAATCCGGCGCCCGCCTGGTTGAAATTGGCACCACCAACCGGGTCAACCTGGCAGATTATGAAGAGGCATTGAGTGACGGCGCGGCGCTGCTGATGCGAGCGCACACTTCGAACTTCAAACTAATCGGGTTTACTTCGCAGCCAGAACTCGAGGCGCTGACCGGCATCGCTCACCGCAATGATGTGCCTGTGCTGGATGACCTGGGGTCGGGCGCCCTTTTGGACACGGCGCGGTACGGGCTGGCACATGAACCAATGGTACAGGAATCACTCGCTGCTGGGGTGGACCTGGTGTGCTTTTCAGGTGATAAACTGTTGGGGGGACCGCAAGCCGGCATCATTTTGGGAAAAGCGCATCTCGTTGCCAGATTAAAACGCCATCCATTGGCGCGCGCTATCAGAGCGGATAAACTGTGCCTGGCTGCGTTGAGTGCCACCTTGTTACATTACCTGAAAGGCGAAGCTGAGAAAGAAATCCCTGTCTGGCGCATGGTTTCAGCCAGCTTGAATGACTTGAAAGCACGAGTGGAATACTGGCAGCAGCAGGTTGGAGGGGAAGTCATTGAAGGACGTTCCACTGTAGGCGGGGGCAGCCTGCCGGAGGAAACGCTTCCCACCTTCGTGCTTTCTTTCAATATTCCGCAGATGGAGCAGGTGGTTGCGCGGCTGCGCCAGGCCAGCCCGGCGTTGATCACCAGGGTGCACGGTGGCAGGCTGCTGCTAGACCCGCGCACAGTATTGCCTGAAGAAGATGATCAGCTGGTCAGGATTCTCAAAACCCACATCACAGGAGCGAACAGGTGAAAACAGATATCGACAAACTGATGAAAAAACACGGGGTTGATGCGTTATTTATCATTGGCGCGGCGCAGCATAATCCATCCATGGTTTATTTTGTCGGATCAGCGCACATTTCAGATGCGATATTGATTAAACAGCGTGGCAAAGACGCGGTGCTTTTTCATTACCCGATGGAGCGTGAAGAGGCTGCTAAATCCGGGTTGAAACTGGTGAGCATGACCAGGTATCCCCTCAATGACCTCATCAAACAGGCAGGCGGCAACTACCTGGAGGCTTTTGTCTTGCGCCTAAAGATGATACTCGAAGAAATGAAGCTCACCCGCGGGCGGGTGGCCTTTTATGGCAAAGACGAGGTGGGTCCGTTCTATTCAATCATGAACCGCTTGCAGGAATTGATGCCCGATTTGCAATTTACCGGCTTTGTGCGTGATGAAATCCTGATGAACGCCATGATGACCAAGGATTCAGATGAGATCGGGCACATTCGCGCCATGGGCAGGGTCACAACCGATGTGGTGGCGAAGACCGCTGATTTCATCACCGGGCATAAAACCAGGGATGGCGTGGTGGTGCACAAGGATGGAACGCCTGTGACCATCGGCGAAGTAAAGAATCTCATTTACTTATGGCTGGCTGAGCGAGGAGTGGAAAACCCTGAAGGCACAATTTTTGCCATCGGCAGGGACGCGGGGATTCCTCATTCCGTGGGTAGCAGCGCTGATCCGCTACAACTGGGCCAGACCATCGTTTACGACATTTATCCCTGCGAGGCTGGTGGCGGATACTTCTACGATTTCACCCGCACCTGGTCGCTGGGTTATGCGACAGATGAAGCACAGCAACTCTATGACAATGTAAAACAGGTTTACGATACGGTTGCTGCCGAGTTGAAAGTGAACGTACCATTTTACAAATACCAGGTTCGCACCTGCGAGTTGTTCGAGGCCATGGGTCATCCGACCATCCAGTCAGACCCGGCTGTGGAGCAGGGATATGTACACAGCCTGGGGCATGGCGTTGGGTTGCGAGTGCACGAAAAGCCCTGGGCTTCCGCCATCAACCCCTCGCCAACAGACGTATTGGCGCCGGGATCAGTGTTCACACTCGAACCGGGTTTGTATTATCCCGAACGTGGCATGGGAGTGAGGATCGAAGATTCGTGGTGGGTGACCCCCGATGGCGCATTCGAGATACTGGCGGACTTTTCGAAAGACCTTATACTGCCCATGAAATGAGGCGGTGCGCGCAGAAAGGGTGAATTAATGATTCTTAAACCAGCCCGCATACTGGGCATCGAGACCAGTTGCGATGAAACCGCTGCCGCGGTGGTGGAGAACGGACGGGAGATCCTTTCAAGTGTGGTGGCCACTCAGATCGACCTGCATGCCAAATTTGGCGGTGTTTTCCCCGAAGTTGCTTCACGCCAGCATATCCGTACTATTTACCCTGTGATCGACGAAGCGCTGCAGAAGGCGAATCTTGGCCTGGCGGATATCGAAGCCATCGCGGTTACCAGAGGGCCAGGTCTGGCAGGTTCGCTGGTTGTAGGGATGAATGCTGCCAAAGGCCTGGCGCTGGGCAGGCAGATCCCTTTGATAGGCATCAATCACCTGGAAGGGCACATCTATTCCGCGTGGCTCTACCCCGCGGATACGCCCAAACCCCCGCCGCCGCCGGAGTTTCCGCAAATGGTGCTGCTCGTTTCCGGTGGGCACAGCGAGCTCAACATGGTGAGTGATCATCTTCAGTATCAACATCTTGGCGGCACACTGGATGACGCAGCTGGCGAAGCCTTCGACAAGGTCGCCCGTATGCTTAAACTGCCTTACCCGGGTGGTCCTTCCATACAAAAAGCTGCCCGGGAGGGCAATTCACAGGCGTTTTCCTTTCCGCGCTCGCGGCTTGAAAATACCTGGAATTTTTCATTCAGCGGGTTGAAAACTGCCGTTTTACGCGAGGTGCGCGCACTGGAAAAGGAAAATCGTTTGCTACCGGTTGCTAACCTGGCAGCCAGTTTTC
The DNA here is from genome assembly GCA_002402725.1 of Anaerolineaceae bacterium UBA4799. Next base: position 100,077 of record DHGL01000033.1, on the reverse strand, counting down.
AGGATGCCGTGGTGGAAGTGTTGTTCGACAAAACAATGAAAGCGGCCTATCAATTCGGGGTGAAGTCCATTCTGGTCGCCGGGGGCGTGTCCGCGAACGAGGCTTTACGCAAAGCCTTCACCAGTCAGAACGAGTTTCCTGTGTATATCCCACCGCTTTCACTTTGCACCGATAACGCAGCCATGATCGCCAGTGCCGGTTATTACCATTACTGTTCCGGGCACATCGACCCGCTTGACCTGGATGTGCTGCCTAACTGGCCGCTGAGTTAAGTCACTTTTCTTCTGAAAGTTCATCTATATGAGTGCAGGAAGACAGTACCCTTCTGAGTTTGTTGACCGCTTGATTGCGGGAGATGGACTGGCTTTCAATGAGTTGGTCGACCAGACTTCTGGAGGTATCTATGGGTTGGGGTTACGCATGCTGGGTAACGCGCAGGACGCAGAGGATATGTTACAGGAAACTTATCTAAAGGCGCATAAAGCGCTGTCGGGGTTTGAAAAACGTTCCTCGCTCAACACCTGGCTTTATCGCATCGCGACGAATGAAGCCCTGATGATGCTACGTAAGAGAAGATCCGAAATCCACTTCGACCCTGAACCGACTACACAGGAGGAACCAGGGGATGAAGTGGAGGTTGTGGATTGGTGCTGCCTGCCGGAAAAAGAATTCATCTCAGAAGAGACAAGGACTGAACTCAACCAGGCAATCGCGAAGCTCTCGACAGCCCTCAGAATGGTATTCTTGTTACGGGATGTGCGCGGTTTTTCAACCCAGGAAACAGCGGAAATCCTGCAGATAAATGAGGAAGTGGTAAAAACCCGCCTGGTAAGAGCCAGGTTGAAACTGCGTGAAGAGCTGAGCGGCTATTTCCGCGAGCGATTGCGAGGACAGGTAAAAAATGGGTAAACGCGGTCATTGCAAGGGACAATTGAAGCAGCTATCAGCCTATATTGATGGAGAACTGGCGGCGGAGATTTGCGCGCAGCTTGAGGCTCACCTGCAGGAGTGTAGTGACTGCCGGGTGGTATTGAATACACTGCAAAAGACGATAGACCTGTACCACGTTCCAGCGGGTGATGAAACCCTTCCGGAAGAGGTGCGTTCGCGCTTGTTCGCCAGGTTACATCTGGATCATCTGGCAGGGGAAAAACCTGGTGAGTGATATCGGCAGCATCGATCACGAGCAACCTTCGCGACACAAACAAGCTGAGATCGCCTTGCCCGTAACCGAAACCGCAAAGAATAGCGCCTGCCTTACAGGCAAGCCAGGTCAACCATGCCCGGCATGTGGTAATGGGCTCATGGACTATGACAGTCTGCTGGTGTTGTGCTGCCCGGTGTGCGGATTCAAAGAACCTGGCGGAGGTTTCACGTGATAAGAGCAATTTTTCTCCAGTATGGAGAGTTAATGGCATAGGTTAGAACATAGTTGTGAAAATAATAGAAGCAGCAGGAGGAGATGAAAATGGATGCAAAATTGAGATGGAAATACGGGCTATCTTTTAGAGGCGTTGCGAATTCCAACATCGAGGTCCCGCTCGGAGCTTCCATCGATCACGGAGGGGCGGGGGATGGTGTGGCGCCGATGGAGATGATCCTGATGGGTCTGGGTGGCTGCACGGCGATGGATGTCATCTCGATCCTTGAGAAGAAACGCCAGCAAGTGACAGATTTTGAGGTGAAACTGCACGCTGACCGCGCGGGCGAGCACCCCAAAGTGTTCACGGATATTACGATTGAGTACATCATCAAAGGACGGAATATTGATCCTGAAGCGGTGGCGCGGGCGGTCGATTTGAGTGAGAACAAGTACTGTCCAGGTATGGCGATGCTGCGTCAGGCAGCCAAAATTCAAACCAAATACACCATCGAGCAGGTGTAAGCCCTCCAGAAGGATTGCATTAAAAACCTCACCCTGAAGGTTGATAAGGTTAAGGCTTTTTTGTCACACCGCTGTAGACGGAATCGATGACTTGCAAGGCGGTGAGGTTGCGCTGCGTCCAGCCGGTTTTTAACATATCCTCGTCATCAAAATACGAACGCCCCTCTGTTAAATGGAATCCGTCCGGGCGGATACCGTTATTGGGGAGTGCTCTCGCGGCGATGCCGAAATTCCACAAAGGCACCTGGTAATCGAGGGCGATGCGCGCCACGGTTGGATTGATTTGCCTGTCCTGGATTTCGGTTTCAGCGCGCGTCGCGATGATGGGCACGATATCCTGCGCCAGCACATATTCCACGATCTCGCGCAGGTACATGTCGTAATTATCGATGCTGCCAGACCAGGATTCCTCCAGGCTGATGATGGCAAATGCCGGGTTGTGAACCCGTAATTCGCAGGCCAATGGGGTCTCTTTGGGTCTGCATTTGTCAGCATTCGCCCACATCGGACTCAGCACCGCGGCTACGTTCATACCGCCTTTTACTGAGAGGCTCTGGCGCCACCACGAACCCTTGAAATGGTCGATGGTTGGCTGCAAGTAAGCGTATTCTTCACCCAGGCGGTAATTGCCACTGTCAAACATCGCCAGGAAGTAGGTGGTGATGTTCTGACAATCTCCAATCTTCGAGAATCGCGTAGCATCCCGACCGCTTTCCTGTCCGCGTTTAAAAATCTCTTTCATCGCGGGTGAGACAGCCGGCACGATGGGCATGGTCTCCCAATCTATTGCAACAGCCGTCTGCGTTGGTGTGGATGGCGGATTGACGGCTGGAAGATTCACGGTTTCTGCGCCTGCCGCGGGGTTCTCAGTCGCGGTTAAAAAATCGCCGCCAACCAGTGTGCTGGTGACAGCGGACAACGCAGGAGCAGGCGCGGGGGTGGTGGGTGTCAGTTTGGCAACACAACCGCTGGTAGCCAGTACCAGTAATATCAGAATGGACATCGTGAACTTCACCTGCAGTTGAGTCTTATGGACATTCTTAAGATAAAGCATTATTGTTTCCCTGCTGTGATGTAGGAATTTGATAATCCTTTTTCACTGGCGGTGATGACCCGGCCAAAATTGTTCATGGTTCCCTGGTAGGGCACTGCCCCTTTTTTGGCGATCCACCCTTCCAGGTTGAAGGGAACCACGCTATCGGCTTCGATCCATTCGCCGTTGTATTTGCGCGCGATGTGTACATGTGTGCCGGTGGCGGACCCGCCTTCACAGGATGGATGACCGATTAGATCGCCTGTCTTCACCAGCATCCCGGGGCGAATCTTATCGTTGTTGCCAAGGTGTAAATATAGGATTACCCATCCGGTGCGCTCATCGCCATCGCCATCGAGGTCAAGCATGGCCACGCCAGTTTCAGAGCGCACGATCTGCCCATCCGCCACGGCGGTAACGAACTCATCACTGGACGCGCAGCCGCCGACCACAGACGGGGGGGCGAAATCGATGGCTGCCAGAGGCGCGCCTTCACCCCAGGCGGAATGTGGCCCGCCGGTGTAAGACCAGGTCTTTCCTGCCACAAAAGGCAGCCTTAGTTCAGGCTGCTGCAAATCGCCCGGGATGTGGTCTGGCACGTTCTGCCAGGGAACACCGAACAGCGTGCTGTAGGTTTTGTAGAATCCAGCGCTGTAAATGGCTTTCTGGTAATCAGCGACGGGCAGCAACCCCGAAAAGTAATGCTGCAGCGCCACCGTCGCGGCGTTCTGCCAGGGGTCAGGGTGTTCGATCGAGCCATCCAGCCTGGTGATAGTATCCAGATTACCAGAGCGCCAGCCGTAGTAGCCATTGTTCAACAGGTTGGCTGCCCACAGAAGCTGCAGATAAAAGCCTTCGTGAAACTCGTCTTCAAACCCGAGGGGATAGTACTTCATCTCATCCGGGAGTGTCTCAATGGTCAGCGCTCCCGCCTGGTACTCGGCCAGTGCCAGCAGCAGGCGCGGGCTGATGGAGTATTCAAGCGCGACATAATCGATCAGGTCACCACCGCGGCGCACTTCACCGCCGGCGAGTGAAGAATAATCTTTCAACCAGCCGGGGTGGTTATCAACGAAAGCCCTGGCGTCAAAGTCAATTTGCGCTGGACCATTGATAAAAAGCGGATCAGGGATTATCTGGAACGGATTCCCCCATAAAGCCTCATAATAAATGGGAATCTGCAGGCTCATCCCGGGGGTGAGGGTGGTCACTTTTTCGGTGAGCTCAGGATTGTTTTCAAGGATTTCCTGCTGAGTGGTGTTAAAGCGCAACGCCAGCGCGGGCAGGCTATCACCCGTGCGGGCTATGTAATCCACCAGCGTGCCGGGTTCATAAACCGGTCGCGTGGCCAGCGCTGTGGGCTGCTGTGCCGGTTCTGCGGTGGCGATGGCCGGGAGCGGTGTTATGTACACCGTCCTGGGGGGCTGTGGCGCGCAGGCGGCCAGCAGCATGATTAATAAGAGTAAGCTAACCAGAGAACCGCTGTTACCGCCACGATTTTTTAGAAATCGGTTTATATATTTCATTCCGATGAATTTTATACCAGATGGCCGGACTTTACGCTAGGGAAGGGAAATGTAGGATCGAAGTGTACCCAGCGGGTTGGCGATGATCCTGGTTTGCGCGCTTTCAAGGCTACCCTGGTAAGGGGTATCTCCATTTTTCGCCACATAACCGCTCAAGTTAAACGGCAGCGGACCGTCGGCTAGAATCCACTCACCATTGAACTTGCGCACCACGTGCACATGGGTTCCGGTTGATACTCCACCTTCACAGCTTGGATGACCGATCCTACCACCAGTTTCGACGACCGTGCCGGGTTCCACCCGGTCACGGGTCTCAACATGCAAGTACATGATGTTCCAACCGGTTTGTTCGATGCCGTCCCCATCCAGATCCTGGATAACGATGCCTTCACCAGAACGGACGATGATGCCGCTTGCTACGGCCGTTACCCATTCGTTTGAAACCACACAACCTGTAACGCTCGAAGGCGGAGCGAAATCAAGGGCGGCCAGTGCACCGTCTTCACCCCAGGCGGAATGCGGACCGCCGGTAAAGCTCCACACGCGGCCGGGTTGGAAAGGCAGGCTAAAGTCAGGCTGCCGCAGGTCCGCCGGGTAGAGCGGGTCTACCACGCGCGAGCGCTGCCACAGGTCACCGAACATGCGGCTCATCAGGTCAGGCATGTTGTCAGTGCCGTAGAGCGCGGCTGCCCATTCCGCCTGGTTGTACCATCTTGAAAAAAGGTAATGAATGGCAGCGGTGCCTGCGTTCAAACCCGGACTGATGCGCACGCTCGAACCATCCTTAAAGGTGAGCGAGTTCAAGTTGCCCGCCCGCCAGCCGTAATAACCGATCGAAAGCTGCTGCACTGCCCATGAAAGCTGTTTGTATAACCCGCGGTACTCCAATCTCACGTATCCCATGGGGTATTCGTTTTCCGCCATGTTAGTAGGGTGACCGGTCACCCAGTGACTTTTGTATTCCAGCAGGGTCAGCAGCAGGTAAGGGTTGATGGAGTTCTCGAGAGCCACGCGCTGCACCAGTTCCGCACCGCTGTACTGTCGGGAACCGATCGTCTCCTGGTAGTGGTTGAGGTAGCCGTCAGCTTCCGCGACATAACCCAGGATGTCAAAATCCACGGCTGAGGGGGAATACACCACTTCGCTGTCGGGCAACAATTTAAGGGATTCATACACGCCTTCCAGCACATCTGGGATGATGAGCAGCACGCCGGGGTTGATCAGACCATTCGCTGGGATAGGTTCGCCAGGAATGACCTGGTCAGCGCTTACACCAAAACGGCCGCTGATGGAAACCAGGGTGTCACCCGCCTGGGTGTAATACTGGATGGGCGGTTTGAGTGTGGCATTCGGATCCGGCGTGCGTGAAGGCAGTGGCGTGCTGGTGAACGCTGGCAGGTCGGTGAAGGTCGGCAGCGGCGGCTGTGTGGCGGTTTGCGATGGTGAGATGGTGGTGGCGGTGGGCGAGTGTTCTGCTGGCACGGCGGTCGTTTCCACCACACCGCGTGAACCAGCAGTTGCGGTGAGCTCTGCCGGGCTCATATAACCCTGCGAGCAGGCCAGCATGGAACCAAACAATGCCGCCCAGGCAGCGCCAATCTGGATGATCCTAGTAACCGATTTGGTTTTCATCCACCCGTCCATTCCACGAATAAACCACCTCGCCGTCTTTGGTCAGTGTGCCGCTGTATTCTTCACCATCCCCCGCGGAGACCCAGCCGCCCATAACGAACGGAACGTCGGTATCCGCGGAGATCCATTCGCCGTTGTAACGCCTGGCGATGTGCACATGCGTACCGTTGGAAAAACCGCCCTCGCACGAGGCATGCCCGATGTGCTCTCCAGTTTTGACCCATGTGCCTTCGGCGATACGGTCGCGGGTTTCGATGTGCATATAGAGGATGGTCCAACCGGTCTGCTCCGGACCGTCACCATCCAGGTCCAGCACCACCGCGCCGCCGCCGGAACGCACGATCAGCCCGTCAGCAACAGCCGTAACCCATTCAGCGGAGCTGAAACAACCGAGTTCTTCACCGGGCGGGGCGAAGTCCAGAGCCGCCCAGGCGGAGCCATCCCCCCAGCCGGCGTGAGGCCCGCTGGTAAAGGACCACGGGACGCCGGGTTCAAAGGGCAGCGCGAGTTCCGGCTGCTTGAGGTCAGCGGGGATCAAAGGTTCGATCCCCAGGTCAAAGGGGATACCAAAAAATTCGGTGTAAGTGCTATAAACCCCGTTCTCCGAAACCGCTTTTTCCCAGGCTTCGGGGGAAGAGCCGACCCCAAGCATGTACTGCACGGCGGCTGTGCCGGCGTTGATGCGCGGAGAAAGCAGCGCCAGCCTGCCGTTGGCGAAACTGGTGAATGAAATGGCATTTATCTTCCACAGGTAATAACCGCGGTTGAGTTGTTTTGCCGCCCAGGCTAACTGCAGGTAAAGCCCTTTACGCGCGGGGTCCTGCAACCCCATGGGAAAGTCGATCAAGGTCTCATCGATTTGCCTGGAAGTGACCCAGCCAGAACGGTATTCCAGCAACGCCAGCAGCAGGCGCGGGTTAACGGAAAACTCCCGGCTCACCCGCGCCACGATTTGCGCGCCGGTCAGTTCTACCTCTTCCACTTTCTCGCGGTGTGTTTCCAGGTAACCATTTTGATCGTTAACGAAATGCTCGATATTCAACGTTGAACTGACCGGGCCGTACACCAGCTCGGAATCGGGGATGATCTTGAAGTCTGAAGGTTCCGCTCCCGGCTGCGGCGCGGGGATGGTGATGACCTGGCCGATTTCAAGCACATCGGGGTTCGCCAGGTTGTTGGCGGCGATGAGCGAGGCCAGGTCCAGGTTGTATAAGAGGGCAATATTCCCCAGGCTGTCGCCATATTGCACCGTGTAATATTCCAGGTCGGCGCGCAGGGTGGGCATGGTGCGCGGCGCATCTGGCGTGGGCGTATAGTAAGGGGCTCCGGGCACGCGCGTGGCTGGAGCCCAGGGGGTGGGGGAGGCGGAAGCGGGCAGGTCAACAGCCGGGAGCTCATCTGTGTCTGATCCCTGCCAGGGTATAGCACCGGGCGCTGGTTGGATACAACCGCTGATGAGCAGCGTCATCAGGATTGCCAGCAGCAAAGGAAAGGCTTTTTGCATCAGCGCAACCCCTGTGTGAGCAGATGACTGATGTATGGATGCCCTGAGAGGATGTGCACGTGCAGGTGAAAGACCGTTTGCCCCGCGTCCGCGCCGGTGTTAATGACCGTACGGTAGGAAGGGTCATTTCCCAGCAACTGGTGGGCGATGCGCGGCACAGCGAGCAGCAGGCGGGAGGCCAGCGCGGCGTCTTCCGGTTGCAACTGGTTGAGCGAGGGGATGTGTTTGCGCGGGATGACCAAAACGTGCAACGGCGCCACCGGGTGGGTATCGCGGATGACGAGCAGGTCCTCATCCTCATAGATCAGGTCAGTGGGGGCGTTGCCAGAGATGATGTCGCAGAACACGCAGTTGGTCATATCTGGAAAGTGGTTGCAATATTCGGGCCCAAATTTCTTAGCATTGAAAAAAGAACGTGGAATGGAAAGGCATCAGGGAGAGGGAATCAGGGCAGCGGCCGCCACAGCCAGAAGCCGCCGTAGCNNGCCCGGCGCCGGGGTCGGAGGGGTCATACAGCATCACCTCATCCACGACGACGCCCTCGGCGGTGTTGATGTTGGTGACGGCGTAGGCACGCCCGGCTTCATCCACGCGCGAAACCACCAGCATGTGCTCAAAGCTGCCGCTGTCACCGGCGAAGAGGTAGAGGAAGTCGCCCGGGTAAAGCGGGTCAATGCTGAAATCTATGCCATTGATGGGTTCCACGCGTTCGATCTTTTCAAAGTGTGCAGAGGGGAAGACCTGCTCCAGGTAGCCTTCATCATGCCCGGGGCGCGGATTGAGATAATAAAAACTGACCAGGGGGAAAGATGGGTCCACGACGCCGGCCTGCTGCAGGATGGCCAGCGCCAGCGGGCCGCACATGGTGGCGGGGTTGGCGTTAGCACCCAGGTACCCCAGCGCAACGGCGGCGGTACGGGCCTTTTCAGGGGTAGGGCTGATGAAAGAGCGGGCGGCGTCCTCCAGCGCCAGGCGCTGCGCGGCGCTAAGCGCGCCGCGGTATGTTGGGAGTTCTGAAGGCGTGACGGCAGGCGCGGCAGCGGGAGGGAACGTGCCGGTCGGGTCGGGGAGCGCGGAGGGAGTGACGGCGGCCGGGGAGGTGAGCGTCAACGGCAATGGCGTGGGCGCGGCTGTTGGCGCGGCACAGGCGGCAGCCAGACAGCAGAGGAGCAGTAGCAGCAGGGGGAGCAGGCGTGGTTTCACAGCAGGTTAATTGTAACCAAAAAAGCCAGCGGCGCGAGCCCTCTCAGGTATTTACGGGTTGGGGTATAATGCAGGCATTCGGGGCGTGGCTCAGTCCGGCTAGAGCNNGTTCAAATCCGCCCGCCCCGACCAAATGAGAGGTAGCGGTTTACCATCGAGGTATGATGCAAATCCGCACTTACAGTGTGCTTCGCGACCCGCCCCGACACTTTGACCTCAAAAAAAGACCCGTTTTGTGTCAGTGATTCACGAAAGGAAATTGAAAAAGGGTTTATTGATGTCTTTTTAATATCACATCTCTAACATCGTTATTTGATAACTTACTGTAATACCTGAATGTGGTTCCTGGGTCTTCATGCCCCATGTTTTGAGAATATGCCTGGAATTACACGAAAATCCCAAAATCTTATGCATGCTTCTCAATACCTAAGTCTACTCCAAGAATAAATTTTACCTTGTGCCATTCCCCCCTTTTTTTATTGGCATGGCTATAATGGTTAAAATTGTGTTTTTTACTTATGGTTTGAAATTATGGTTTAATCATTGTGAGGTGCTATGGATAACACTTTTACAGTATATCGATTAAACAAAACGCCATCGATCAATATCCAGGATTCAGGGGGATTATATTTCGTTAATTCGAAACAACTACCATTAGTTATTGAACCTGCTATCGATTCGTCCTTGGTTACCGAAGGCTTCATAAATACCATTATCAATGGTGACTGTGAAAATGTCTTAAAAGGGATACCTGATAATTCAGTTGATTTGATTTTTACTTCCCCGCCTTATGCAGACCAGAGAACAAGCACATATGGCGGCATTAGACCGGATCAATATGTTAGCTGGTTTCTGCCAAAAGCAAAGGAATTTCACAGGGTACTAAAGCCTGAAGGGTCTTTCATATTAAATATTAAGGAACGAGTGGTTAATGGCGAGCGACATACATACGTCATTGAATTAATTCTCGAATTAAGAAGGCATGGATGGTATTGGACCGAAGAGTACATGTGGCATAAGAAGAATTCCCATCCTGGAAAATGGTCAAACCGGTTTCGTGATAATTGGGAAAGGTTATTACATTTTACAAAACAGAAAAAATTTGCGATGTATCAAGACGAGGTAATGGTTCCAGTGGGTGATTGGGCTCAATCCAGACTTAAGAATCTGTCTGAGACAGATAAAAAAAGGGACAACTCAAGGGTTGGTAGTGGCTTTGGTAAGAAAATTGAAAATTGGGTCGGAAGGGACCTGGTTTATCCAAGCAACGTGCTTCACATGGCTACAGAATGTTACAACCAGCAACATTCAGCAGTATTTCCAGTTGCCCTACCTGAATGGTTCATCAGACTGTTTACACAACCTGGAGATCTCATACTGGACCCATTCAATGGTTCTGGAACAACCTGTGTGGCCGCAACTCGCCTTGATCGAAATTATGTAGGGATAGATACCAACAGAGAATACTGTGAGGTGGCAATTAACCGCATACAAGCAGAATTAATAAAAAAGGTAAATAACCACGATGAATAATCTCTCTCTCGAAGCTGTGAAATCTTATGTTCAAGCACACATCGGTGAATTTCACAGGGACAGAATTAATAGTCTCAGCACTCTCAAGTTAACAAAAGTTTTACAGCGAAAAAACCCTTACTTATTCAGAGCAAAGAATATGTTAACTTCGGAGATGATTGTCAGAGGGTTTGTTGACTCACACATATCATCAAATGAAGAGACAATTTTTGGGTCTTGGCTGGAAGGATTAGCCATTTTTATTAATTCTCAAGTATTCAATGGGTGGAAATCTGGTATACCCGGGATTGACCTGGAATTTGATTTTGAGGGAATTAGGTTCATCGTCAATATAAAGTCGGGACCTAATTGGGGAAACTCATCACAGATATCAAAAATGATCGAGGATTTTTCAAGGGCCAAGAAAACTTTGAGAACAAGTAATTCCAAAATATCAATCGTTGCAGTAAATGGTTGTTGTTATGGCAGAGATCATAAACCAGACAAGGGTGAATACTTTAAATACTGCGGTCAAAAGTTTTGGGATTTTATTTCGGGAAAACCAAATCTATACACGGACATAATCGAGCCATTGGGCTTTGAGGCCAGGAAAAGGAATGAAGAGTATTTGGAATTATATGGCAATATGATTAATCGCTTCACTATGGAATTCAACAAGTACTTTTGTGAAGCAAATGGTGCGATTAATTGGGGAAGACTTATCGAGTTCAATTCTAAGGACAAGATATCTGAATAATATCTTGCGAGCATCTGTTTTGGGGTTAACCCAATAAAAAATATGAAAAGTTTAAGTAGCATTCCATTTTTTTGTCTCTCCAGATGAAGGGCAATCACTCGCCGCAGGCCAGTAAACAGGTCGGCTGTTTTTTTACCCCGGCAGGTCGCCGAACATCTGCTTCATGCGCCGGGCGTAACTCCCGAACCCCTCGTGCCCGCGCGGGGTGAGGCTAAGCGTAGTGTGTAGGCGTTTGCCCTGAAAAGAAGACCCGCCACAGCAGCGAAGAACGCCTGCGCCAGGCGGTGACCTTTACCAATAACTACATCGAAGAGAATCACGGCAACAGCGGCATGTTTGCCACAGTCTTCTTTGCCATCCTGGATCCGCGTAGCGGCAGGCGCAAATACGTCAATTGCGGGCACCGGCTAACTTTAATCGCTGGGAAAAAAGGCAGCCTGCGCGCGCTCCCGCTCACCGGGCCGGCTATTGGCGCCATCTGCCGGCCGGTTTTTACTGTGCTGACGGAAGCACTAATGCCTGGTGAACTGCTCTTCGCGTATATCGACAGGCTTACCGACGCGGTGAATTTGCAGGAGGAACCCTTCACCCTGGTCAGGCTCAAACCCGTGCTGGCGTGCGGCAGCAAGCCCTCTCACGTGGTGGCGGATGTGCAGCAAAACCTGAACAAATTCTGCCGCGGCGCCAGGCAGTTCGATGATATGCCAGGCTGGCGGTGAGCCGCGTGTGAGCAAAATCAGCGGGTTACCGCTGAAAATTTTGTTTATAATTCACCCACCTGCAGGATTGGTTCAAGGAGCATCTCATGCGTTGGATTGCCCTGGTTATTGTCTTATTGCTCATATTTTCCAACAGCGTGCCGGCGCGCGCAGACGTGGCGCCTCCGGCATACCCGCCGGGGTTCAACCCGGCTCCCGGCAGCGAACAAACGCAAGTACGCATGGAATCTGAAACCGTGCGCATGGACATCCGCGAAGAAAGCAGCGGTGACGGCATGGGGACGGCGGATGTGCTTGCGCTGTTCAACATGAAAAATCGGGGCAGCGTGGAAGAGCGCATGGCAGTGCGTTTCCCGGCAGCGGTGGGTGATGGCTGGTCTGGCGTGATTCCAATTACGGATATTTCTGTTAAGGTCAATGACAAAGCGGTGGGCACGCGCAAGATCAGCGGTGAGGACCCCAACGGTTTCGAAGAGGCGGTGGATTGGGTGGAATTCGATGTGTTGTTTCCCGTAGGGCAGGATGTAAAGATCGAGATGGCTTATTCCCTGGAAGCCACCGGCGAGATGCCTTATGTGTGGTTCCAGTACATCTTCTCTACCGGTGCCGGCTGGAAGGGCACCATAGGCAGCGCGGACCTGATCGTGACCTTTCCTTACGAGGTTGATGAGCTCTTCCTGCTGCCCTGTATTGACGACCCATACAACTGCACCACGCCCGACTGGGTCAAGGATGGCAAAACGCTCACCTGGCAGTACCGTGATTTTGAACCGCAGCCGGAGGACAACTTCACCATCACGCTTGCAGCGCCTTCGGTATGGTCACAGGTGTTGGAGGAGCGAGCACGCGTTGCTGCCGCGCCGAAAGATGGTGAAGCCTGGGGCAGGCTGGGCATGCAGTACAAATCGCTGCTCTTTTCACCCCATGGCAGGCGCGGCTTTAGAACCTGGATATATTGGGCTGACCCCGGGGTGGAGGCTCTCTTCCAGTTGAGCGATGAAGCGTACACAAAAGCCACAACCCTTTTACCGCAAGACGCGCAGTGGCACGCTGGTTACGCCGATCTGCTGGCGTACTACGCGGTATACGCGGGGTACGAGGGCGAGCCGACGCTGCCTTTAAAGCTCAAAGCACTGGAAGAGATTAATCTGGCCTTGCAGCAGGCGCCTGATGACGAGGTGGTCAACAACATTGCTTTGGAGCTCACCTGGATGTTGGAAGGGGGCATCGTGGAGGCGGATGAGGGTTTTGATTTGCCATGGCTCACCACAACCCCGGTTCCCACCTCGACACAGCTCGACCCTCTGCTGGTTACTGAAACCCCCACGCCTCTGCCCTTGGCTACCATAACTTCCGCGCTGGTACTGGCAGCATCACCTACCCAATCACCGGCCGCTGAGACCGAGGTTCCCGCGGAAGATAGCACTGGCAATGCAAGAACACCTCTTTGCGGAGGAGCGCTGCTCATCCCCTTGCTGCTGGTAGCCGGGGTGAGGTTGTTCCAAGCCAGGGGAGACAGGTTCTCGATTTGATACGGCAAATTTTTCAACGACCCGGCATCAGGTTCGCTATGCTTTTTTTGCTGCTGCTTGCCCTACGGGTGCCTTTCTACTTCACGCATCACATCCAGGAGGATGCCTACATCAGCCTGCGCTGCGCTGAAAGCCTGGTGCAAAGCGGAGATTACGGGTTCAACCCGGGGGAGCGGGTCAGCGCTTCCACCTCGCATCTTTATGTGTTCCTGGCGGCGCTGGTGCGCCTGGTGGTTGGAAGTAGCGCTTTCATTCCCGTTATCCAGGTGGTGAACGGATTGCTGTTCTTGTTTGGCAGCTGGTATATTGCCAACGCGCTATTAAAAGATGAGCGCCAGGCGGTATGGTTGTGGGGGCTGCTTTCGGTCATCCCGCAAGCATTGCTGGTGAGCTACTCGGGGATGGAAACTTCACTGCTGGTTTTCATCATTGGCGGGTTGCTTTACCTGGTCTCGAGGGAGCATAACAACTGGCTAAAGCTGACGGGCCTGGCGCTACTGCCCTGGGTGCGACCGGATGCCATCGCATACGCCATGCTGATTCTCTTATGGGATTGTGTACGGCAAAAGCGCGTTTTATGGGACGATTTGACCGCGACGGCGATTGGGATGTTCAGCTTGTTACTGTTCAATAACATCTACTTTGGCACGTTGCTGCATCAATCCATCAATGCCAAGCTGCTGATGCGGCATCCGTTCACGCTCGGCAGTTTCATAGATAACCTGTTCACGGTCTTTATCGGCAACAACGGGGGCATGTTCTCTCCGTTCAGAGCTGAGTTTTTCGGCAAGTCGGGGATTTTGTTCGGATTGTTAATCATGTTGGGAATGGCGCTTTACCTCAGGCGTATTTGGAACGATAAGTCATCGCGCTTCATTGGTTTAACTTTAGCCAGTTTGACTTTACTGGTGCCTGCGGCGTACGCCTTCGGTGGGGTGCTCTACCAGTGGTACACCTGGCCGCCCGCTATCTTCGGGGCGGTATTTCCACTGGCATTGATCGTCGATTGGTCAGGGGGCAATGGCAAATGGAGCCGGGCACTGCGCTGGGGGAGCGTGCTGGTGATGCTTGCGGGCATCTGCGCCCAACTGGCTTTTTCTTATGTTTGGGGGACCAAGGAATATGCTTACCGCGGAGGAATTGGCGCCTGGCTGAAAGAACGCGCCAGGACGGGTGACACGATGTTGTTGGAGCCGGCCGGCTATATCCCGTATTATTCGGGGTTATATACTTACGATGAGGTCGGTTTGGTCACACCGCAGGTGGTGAAATATCGTGATGCGTATAGCGTACGTTGGTGGCCGGAATTTGTGATGGATTTCCGTCCTGACTGGCTCGTGCAACGTGAGCACATTAAGGAGTACAAAACTTACCAGGGTTACACGTTGAGCGAAGAAGAACAGGAATGGTTCCTGGAAAATTATCAACTGGCAGGTAGGTTTTCATTTCAACCGGGTGACTATACAGAGAGCGACTCACTGGCGCGTTTGTTGTCATGGGGCGAGGCGGATGATTATTACATCTATAGGCGGGTAAAATAAAATAATCCGGCTTTACGAGACTGCCGGATTATCAGGCAATTTCAGACGCTGGCTCTAGTTTGCCGGGATAATCCCGGCTTATAGCGGAATTACAGATCTTTCAACAGTGTAGAGAAAATCAAGATCGCGAAGCCGATCACGACCAGCCAGAAAGCGAAGTCTCCGAAGAAACCTCCCAGCTTGCCGATGATACCAAGAATACCAACGATCAGTGCGACGACCCAGGTTACAGTTTTTGGGGGGGTTAATTTCATATTGCCACTCTCCTTTTTAGACCCAGCCTTGAGGATTACCCTATATATATTGTACACATTTTGTCGATAATTTCAACCTGTAACGCTGTAACGCTACTTGAACGCTACTTGAACCACAAGCCGCTCACAAGCGTGGGGTCAGATTTGGGGACAACGATCAGCATCGTGAGGGCTGCTTTGGGGTAAGTGACGCCGTAATTTGCCCCGAAGAAATCTTCGCGGTCTTCTATGTTTAACAAGGAGACGCTCTCCGCCTGACCGTTTTTGCCGTACATCTTCACTATAGCCGCAAATTGCTCTTCGGTCAGCGCCTGGCGCATTTTTTCATCGAAATCGGTGATGAACAGGTTGTAATCGTTCGTCGCGATGGCGGTGATGATGTCCCGCGCGGCTTTATCGGTATGAACTGCAACCTGCGCGCTCTCTTCAGCGGACAAATAAGTGATATTCTGTTTCTGTGTACACCCGGCAGCCAAAATGATTGTTAAAAGCAGCATAATTACAATAACAAAGTTTCTGGTTTTCATGGTTACCTCGTTTGTAGATTTATCCTTGCACGATAGAGTATACGCCATTCACTATGCGGTGAAGCGCGTACATCCGACCAGGCTTAATAAAGAAAAGTGCAAGTAGAATTCAATATTATTGAACAAAAAGCCCTTTATATCGGATTAATATTTATATCAGTATTGACAAAATTAAAGATTATTGATATGCTAATAAAAATATGATGGACGCACGGTAAAACGGAGGCCATATGAAGCAGATATCGATGCCTGTAAAGGCAGGTAGTAAGGTGAACATCAAGACCTCGGATGATTTGTCAATTTCCGGCGAGAATCAATCCATTATGACGGCTTTGGTAAGACACAGTGATGCTCTCAAATTCTCCGAGAGTGAAGGCAAAGTGGATATTCGAGCGACCAGCGACCTTCACATGCGGCTGCCTGCGCTGCAGCCAGTGACCGTAGAAAAGGTCGGTGGAGACGCGCACATTAGCAGGTTAAGCCAGAGGATGATCATTGGTAAGGTTGGGGGTGACCTGGCGCTCACTGATATGGCCGGTGCCTCGGTTGAAACGGTGGGGGGGGATATTTCTTTACAGCGCACTGCCGGCGCTGTGGAAGTCGCGCGGGTAGGAGGCGACCTGATCGGTAACGAGGTGGAATCGGTGTTTTCACGAGCGGTGGGTGGAGATATCTTTTTGCAGGGTGTGAGCGGCAGCCTGAACCTGGTGGCGGGCGGAGATGTGGTGATACAACTTACCTCGTCCACCCCCGCAGCGGTGACGGTCACCACCGGCGGAGATGTGAGAATACTGGTAACCACGGAGTGCAATGCCCAACTTGAGCTGCATGCCGAGGGAAGTTCCATTCGCCTGGATGCTTGCGGGCAGAGGGGAGAATGGGACGAGGAACAGGTTTCCATCCCGTTGGGTGAGGGCGGTAACGTGGTCAGGGTCAAAGCCGGTGGCGACATCATCATCAATGACCATGATGATATTGATGGGGATTTTCAGACCAGGTTTGATGACGCGTTTGAAAACTGGGAAGATTTCGGTTTGGATCTAGAAAAACAGATTCGCGAGAGCGTGGCGGCCGCCACCGAAGGAATTCAATGGGCAAACCTGGGAGCAGCAGGGGCTAGTGAAAAAGCCCGCTTGAAAATTGAAAAAGCCATGCGTAAATTAGATGAGAAGGGAGTAAGGCTCTCTGAACACGGCATTCATGTCGAGCGGCCCGAAAAAAATGGCAAGAGCATCAGCATCGACTCCAAGGGAATTCACCTGGGAGAAAAGGGCAAGGTTGTGGGTTTTACCTATCCTGGCGAAAGCGTTTCTACCCCAAAAACGGGCAGTAAAGCCACTGATGAGGAGCGCGTTATAGTTTTGAAAATGCTGCAGGAAAAAAAGATCACGCTTGAAGAAGCGGAAAAGTTGCTCTCAGCGCTGGAAAAATAAGGAAAAAACACCATGACATCAGATGAATCAAAGCTGGAAATACTGCGCAAGGTGGAAGATGGAACCTTAACACCGGCGGAAGGTTCTGACCTGATCGGCATCCTGGACGCGGCCAGTGCCGTAGACAGGGAGCCAGAATTTATGCAGCCACCGCTGGAACCGCACAAACCCGAAAGCTCAGAGGGAGCACCAAAGGTTTCTGGCTGCTGGAAAGCCGCCTGGAGCATGATCCTTCTGGGCGGGGTGGTATTGACCGCGTTCTCTGCTTACTGGATCTACCAGGGATATCAGAAAGCCGGGCTGGGGTGGGGATTCTGGTTATCCTGGATCCCTTTTACGATAGGGGTGTTGATCATGGTGTTTGGCTGGATACTAATGGAATCCCCCTGGCTTCACCTACGAATAAAAACGCGTAAGGCAGGCAAGTTGCAGAAAATTGTATTGAGCATCCCGCTGCCGTTACGCCTGGTTTCATGGGCGGTCAAGAACTTAGGACATTACATGCCTGCTGAAGTGAAAGGAAAGGGTGTGGAGGAGATGCTGCTTGAGATCGACCAGGTGCTCAAACACGGCGAACCTTTCCAGGTGGAAGTTGACGACAAAGAGGATGGGGATCAGGTTTTCATATACATTACCAGGTGAGTCACTAGCGCGGTTGCAGATGATACCGGCGATAAAAGCCGGTATTTTTTTGCCGGTTATAATTTCCATATGACCAATGCATGGCGAAAAGTATCTTTATTACTCCTTTTGTGCTCGATTTTGCTTCTCGCTTCCACGTTTCTCGAGATACGAGACGCTGCCATTGTTCCATTTACAACGGCTTCAGGTCATTCCGGGTCAATTACATTGGATGTGCCGCGCAGGGTATTCAGCGGTGATACGGTCAGACTTTCCGCGAGGGTGGGGGTGAGTCGTTCAACCAGTGACACCAAGGATCTTGGTATCGTAGCCAGAATGGAGGCGGGATTCGAGGAATTGGCGCCAGTTGGCCGGGTGAGCCTTAACATGAAAAGCGGTTCCGAGGTAGAACTTATTTGGAGGCTGCGGACAGGCAAAACTGCCGCGTACCCGGCGACCTTGTGGCTATGGCTGACCTCAGAGGCAGGCGAAGAACTCCTGCTGGCGCGGGAATTTACTCTGGATTCGCGGAGGTTTCTGGGGTTAACTGTCAGCCCTATCAGGATTCTTTCGGGATTCTTAACGTGGGTCGCGTTGCTGATATTTGGATATGAGCGCCTTCGCCGGCCTGGAAAAAAGCGAACTTAAGATTTGTGAACTTAAGANNGTGAACTTAAGATTTGTTGCGTAAAAGGGTATATATGATAAAATTTGCCTGCATTCGATAACAAGATTTTCGGGAGCGCTATGCTGCACGAGTGGTTGTATCTGGTCATCTTTCTGGCGATATCCATGTTCATACCGGCGGCAGCCATCGGAGCAGCAGCGTTGTTGTCTCCAAAAAGACCCTCACCTATAAAGAACTCAATCTATGAATGCGGCATTGAAACGGTTGGTCCCAGCCGCATCCAATTCAAAGCCCAGTATTATCTTTATGGGCTTCTTTTTTTGATTTTTGATGTAGAAACAGTGCTCCTCTACCCTTTCGCGGTTGCTTACAGCCGCCTGGCACTCTTCGCGGTGGTGGAGGCTGTGATATTCGTAGCTATACTGGCTGCCGCCCTGGTTTATGCCTGGCGCAAGGGAGCGTTGGAATGGACATGAGGCAGCGTGCGGGGGTCAAAGGATGAGCTTCATCGCTGACCCAATCACCTTCGTCAGCAACTGGTTGAATTCCGTCCTGAGTGGTTGGGGATTGGCTCCGGGCTGGGTGCAGTTCATTTTGTTCATCCTCGGCGCCGGTGTTCTCAGCCTGGGCGCGATGGTGTTCACGATCTTTCTCATCTGGCTGGAACGCAAGCTTGGCGGACGCTTCCAGGATCGCCTTGGACCCAACCGCGTGGGACCGTGGGGAATCTTCCAGACCATCGCGGACATGCTTAAGATTTTCACCAAGGAATACATCACGCCATTTGGGTCTGACCCGGTGTTGTTCAACCTGGCGCCGGTGCTGGCCATGGCCGCAGTACTGGCTTTGTGGGCGGTGATTCCGCTCTCATCCACGGTATATGGCTCAAATATCAACATTGGCGTACTTTATATACTGGCGATGGGGGCGCTGGGTGAACTAGGCATCATTCTCGCCGGATTTGGTTCTAACAACAAGTATGCACTTCTGGGCGGATTTAGAGCGGTGGCCTTGCTTATCAGTTATGAAGTTCCCATGGCAATCGCATTGCTTGTGCCGGTGATGCTAACAGGCTCGATGGGTTTGAGCGATATCGCTGCCTCCCAAAATGTGTGGTTCATTCTGCAAGCGCCACTGGCAGCGCTGGTTTTCTTTATCGCCTCGATCGCGGAAAACGGCCGCGCGCCTTTCGACCTGATCGAAGCTGATTCGGAGATTGTCGCCGGTTTCAATATCGAATATTCAGGGTTGAAGTTCGGCATGTATTATGTGGCGGATTTCTTGCACGCTTTCACCGCGGCGTTAATTTTTGCCACCATCTTCCTGGGCGGCTGGCGCGGTCCTGGCGCTGAAGTGTACCCGGTGCTCGGATTCCTTTACCTGCTTATCAAAACCTCAATTGTGTATTTCCTGACCATTGCCATCCGTTTTACACTGCCGCGTTTGCGCATTGACATAATGATGGCTTTCAACTGGAAGTACCTGACCCCGCTGGCACTGGCATCATTGCTGGTAACCGCGCTGGTCGACAAAACCATGCCTGCCGGGCAGGATTGGTTGCGCCTGGGGGTATTGATACTGGCAAACCTGTTTGTCTTTGTTGCGGCGGACAGGCTGGTATCGGTGTACAACAAGCGTAAAACACAGAAGCGGCGGATTGTATCTCAACCGCGACCGCTGGCGGTGACCGTGCGGGAAAAACCGGCTGATGCTGTAGAGGCTGAATCATGACGGGGATGCAGGTCGTCTTCCTCATCAACGCTGCTGTCACCATCCTCTCAGGTGTGATGATGGTCACCGCGAAACGGCTCATTCATGCCGCGTTGTGGCTTATTCTTACCCTCTTTGGCGTGGCGGTTGTCTTTGGTCTTCTGGAAGCCAGTTTCTTTGCCATTGTGCAGGTGGTGGTCTATATCGGCGCCATCGCCATTTTGGTGATTTTTGCCATCATGCTCACCCGAGAGGCCGTGGATGACTCATTCATCAACAATCATCGTTGGATACTGACAGCCATCATTGGGCTCATCGCGCTGGCCGGCCTGCTGCTGGCAATTTTCACCTGGCCGCAGGCAGACAGTTTCACTACTCCGCTGACGGATGCGCAACGGGATATTGGTGAAATGGGTCTGGCGCTGCTTGACCCGGAAGGTTATCTCATTCCCTTTGAAGTTTCCTCCATTCTCCTGCTGGCAGCCCTGGTAGGAGCGGTGCATGTGGGAATAAGCCGCAAGGAGGAGGATAAGTGATTCCGCTCTACTGGTTCCTCGTGCTGTCTGCCATCCTCTTCTCGCTGGGGCTTTTTGCGGTCATCACCCGGCGTAACACGATAACCATTTTGATGGGTATTGAGTTAATGTTGAACGCAGCGAACATCAACATTTTGTCTTTCTGGCGTTACCTGTACGCCCCGCGTGGTGATATGGACGGACTTATTTTCGCGCTTATTGTCTTTGTGGCTGCTGCGGCTGAAGTTGCCGTGGGTTTAGGGCTCATCCTTTCAGCCTACAGGAAACGCCACACAGTAATTGCCAACGAACTTGACGCGTTGAAAGGTTGATTACAAAATAGCATGTTTAATATAAACCCACTCATTTGGCTGATCCCGCTGCCACCCTTGCTGGGGTTTGTATTGATCGTGCTTTTTACCAGGCATTCCAACCGGACCAGTCACAGCGTGGCTTTGGCAGGAGCGGGGCTTTCATTCATCGCCAGTATGGTGGTATTTTTCAAAGCTGTCACCTCTGACGGTCTGGCGGATTCTCCCCTGACCGCATCCATCAACTGGCTACCGACAGGCGCTACCTGGCTCAGGATCGGCGTCCTTGTTGATCCTTTGACCGCGGTGATGCTTTTCTTTGTCGCATGGACGGTGCTGATGATTTTCATTTACAGCATCGGTTACCACAATTTCGGCCAACCCGCAGGTAAGCAAGACCACCCGGGTTTCCCGCCTGGGGGGGCTGAGCTCATGGACCGCGGCAAGGTGCATAAGGTGCCCTCCGTGGAACCGATGTACGCGCGGTTCTTCGCGCTGCTCAGTTTGTTCGCTTTTGCCATGTACCTGCTGGTGGTGAGCGATAACTTGCTTACTTTGTACATCGGCTGGGAAATCATGGGGTTTTGTTCCTACTTCCTCATCGGATTCTGGTACGGCAAAGAGTCGGCGCGACAGGCCGGCATCAAAGCCTTCATTACCACGCGTATTGGTGATGTGTTCATGCTGCTGGGGATGGTGGCGCTGTATTCAGTGACCGGAACGTTAAACTTCAACGAAATATTCTCCAACCCTGACACGATGGCCATGCTCACGAGCACGCTCTCGCCGGTGCGTGGGCTCAACTGGGCGGGATTGATCGGCTTGTTGCTCTTCTGCGGCACCATCGGTAAATCCGCGCAGTTCCCCCTGCATGTGTGGCTGCCGGACGCGATGGAAGGACCGACACCGGTCTCTGCCATGATTCACGCCGCGACCATGGTTTCAGCTGGCGTTTACCTGAGCGCGCGCATGTTCCCGCTGATGTCGGCGGGCTGGCATCACGGCGCGCCACTGACCGTGCCCATGGTGGCGATGGCAGTAATCGGCGGCTTTACCGCACTGTTCACTTCCACCATCGCACTCGCGCAGCATGACATCAAGCGCGTGCTGGCATATTCCACGATTTCACAACTCGGCTACATGATCGCCGCGCTGGGTATCGGCGCTTATACTGCAGCGGTCTTCCACCTGGTGACCCACGCATTCTTCAAGGCGCTGCTTTTCCTGGGCTCCGGATCGGTCATTCACGGCATGGAGCAAGGCGTGCTGAACAGCGGCGAACATCTTGACCCTCAGGATATGCGCCACATGGGTGGGTTGCGTAAAAAGATGCCCTTGACCTTCTGGACCTTTTTGGCGGGCGGTCTGGCCCTTTCCGGGTTCCCGCTCGTCAGCGCCGGTTTTTGGTCAAAAGATGAAATACTAAACGGCACATTTAGCGGTGGTCACATTGGGTTATTCATCGTTTTAGCCATCACCGCTCTGCTAACGGCTTTCTACACTGCCCGCCAGGTGACGCTGGTATTCCTGGGCAAACCGCGGTCAACCGCTGCAGAACATGCACATGAGACAAAACCGGTGATGACTGTCCCCCTGGTGATATTGGCTGTATTCGCCGTAACGCTTGGTTGGGCAGGCATCCCAGATACTTTTCCCGTGTTGGGAGCCATTTCACCGGCCTGGTTCCAATCTTTTGTGGGCACGATGTTAAACCCTGGAAGCGTTGAAGAAGCGCACAGCAATATTCCACTGATTGTCTCGATCCTGGTCTCGTTGGGCGGGTTGCTGCTGGGTTGGCTGGTATACCGCGGACGGGATTTCGCGCAGGAATCAGACCCGTTGCAAAAAGGACTGGGCAGCGTCTTTACCCTGTTGCAGCACAAGTATTGGGTCGACGAGGTCTACCAAAAGGTATTCATCAACCCGATGTTGTGGCTGGCGGATAAGGTGGTTTACCAGTTCATCGATCTTAAACTCATCGATGGTTTCCTGCACGGGCTGGCCGCGGCAGGCGTATGGCTTGGCAACCTGTTGCGTTCGAAATTTGACCTGCCCGTGGTCAATGGTGCGGGAGATGGACTGGCAGACGGTACACGTGGATTGGGCGTCTTCTTGCGTCAACTGCAAACCGGACGCGTGCAGCAATACCTGGTAATCGCCGTCGCCTGCACGGTGGTGGCAGCGCTGGTCTTAATTTCTTTACTGGCAAAAGTGTAATCAAGGCCCTGGATGAACTTTTTTACTGAGCATCTTCTCACCCTCATCCTTTTACTCCCCCTCGCCGGGGCACTGGTGCTGTTGGTGTTTCCGGCGGGTAGAGAAAAAGAAATCAGAGGAACAGCGCTGGTCATCAGTCTCATTCCCCTCGCGTTGACGCTCATCCTCTGCGGATCGTATAAGGCTGCAGTGCCAATCGGTTCTTTCAAATTCGTTGAAAATTATGCCTGGTTCCCGGCAATTGGCTCAAGTTACCACCTGGGCATAGACGGCGTTTCACTGGTGATGCTGCTGCTCACCACTTTATTGACACCACTTGCCATCCTTACTTCCTTCAATATCAAGGAACGCGTCAAAGCCTTTATGATCCTTTTCCTCATTCTCGAGACCGGGATGCTCGGGGTGTTCATGGCGCTGGACCTGGTGTTGTTCTTCCTCTTCTGGGAGATTGGTCTGGTGCCGATGTACTTTCTGATTAATCAATGGGGTGGCGAAAAGCGCGATTACGCTTCTCTCAAGTTCATCCTCTATACCATGGGTGGTTCGCTTGGGCTGCTTTTGGCCATTCAGATGATCGGCGTAGTCAGCGGAACCTTTGACTTTGTGTCAATAGCTGCCACCTGGCCTGCGCTGCATGGGGGAGAGCTTTTCGGGATTCCCACAGCCACTGTAAAGGCCGTTGCCTTCTGGGCATTCGTCATCGCTTTCGCCATCAAAGTACCAGTTTGGCCTTTCCATACCTGGCTGCCAGATGCGCACACCGAAGCCCCCACCGGAGGTTCAATGGTGCTGGCAGGCGTGCTCTTAAAACTCGGCGCGTACGGGTTCATCAGGCTGGTGCTGCCGCTCTTCCCGGCTGAATCCGCGCGCTTCGCGGGTTGGCTGGCAGCCCTGGCCACAGCAGCCATCATCTTTGGCGCCATGGCAGCAGCTGCGCAAACGGATTTCAAACGCCTGGTGGCTTATTCTTCGATCAACCACATGGGATTCGTGGTGCTGGGTATCGCGGCTGCGGCATGGGCCAGCGGGCAGGCGGATACAGCGCTGCGGGAAAGCGCGGTCATTGCGCTCAACGGGGCGGTATTACAGATGTTCAACCACGGGCTCACAGCTGCCGGCATGTTCTTTTTGGTAGGGGTGTTGTATGACCGCACGCATACGCGTAAACTTGATGACTTCGGCGGTCTCTTTGCGATTCTCCCGGTTTATGGAGCCATTCTTATTTTCATCTCGATGGCCTCACTTGGGCTACCAGGGTTGAATGGATTTGTGTCTGAATTCATGATCGTTCGCGGCGTGTGGCCAATCTTTACCCTTTTCCTGGCATTCGCGATGATCGGGCTGTTGTTTACGGCAGTGTACGTGCTTAAAGCGCTGAAATTGACGTTGCATGGAGCGTTGAACGAAAAATGGGTTGGGAAACTGGCCGAGATCAACCGGCGCGAGATTGTCGTGATCGTGCCGCTGATGATCCTGATACTGACGATTGGTTGGTGGCCAGCCTGGATTGTGAACCTGATCAATCAAACCGTGATGCCCTGGTTTTAATAGGAGATAGATGCAGATCCCGCTTCTCAGTATTCTTACCCTGACCCCGCTTGCCGCTGGCATTGTATTACTGTTGCTGCCGGCTGGCAAACGCGGCCTCACGCGCGGGATGGCGTTGGCAACTTCATTTTTCACGCTGGTGATTTCAGTTATCGTGTTTTTTACATTCGATACCAGCGCAGGAGGCTACCAGTTTATCGAGAAGATGAATTGGCTGCCCGCGCTGGGCATCTCTTACCATATGGGCGTGGATGGTATCGGCGCGGCTATGGAATTGATGGCCGGCATTGTAGTGTTCAGCGGTGTGATGGTGTCCTGGCGGGTGGAAGACCGGCCGCGCGAATTCTTCGCTTTTCTGTTGTTCCTGGCGGCAAGCGTTTTCGGCGTGTTTGCCTCGCTCGACCTGTTCCAGTTGTTCTTCTTTTTTGAACTTGCGGTATTCCCGAAATACCTGATGATTGTGATGTGGGGTTACCCGAAAACACGCGAGTACGGTAGCATGAAATTAACCCTGTACTTGTTCCTGGGTTCGGTGGTGGCTATGATTGGTGTGTTGGCTGTCTACTTCGCATCAGGTCTGCGCAGTTTTGATATGCTGGCGCTTGAACAGGCCGGTTTTACCCTGGAGTTTCAGCGCGCCTGGTTTCTGGTCATCTTCATTGGTTTCGGCGTATTGGGAGGTCTGTTCCCGTTCCACAGCTGGGCGCCGGATGGTCACGTGGCTGCGCCCACGGCGGTTTCTATGCTGCTGGCAGGTGTGGAAATGAAAGTCGGCGTGTTCGCAGCACTACGCGCTGGCTTGATGCTGCTGCCGGATGGTATGCGTTATTGGGCACCGCTGATCCTGGTACTGGCGACGATTAATGTGGTATATGGCGCGTTCATCGCCCTGATCCAAAAAGACTTCAAATATGTCATTGGTTTCTCCTCGGTCTCACACATGGGGTTGGTGTTCATTGGTTTTGCCACTCTTACACGTGAAGGGCTCACCGGCGCCGGGTTGCAAATGTTTTCACATGGCATCATGACGGCTCTCTTCTTTGCTGTTGTGGGTATGGTTTATGACCGCGCCCATACGCGGGATATTCGCGAACTGGGCGGGCTGTTCCGTTACATGCCGGTGGCGATGATAGGATTTGTCATCGGCGGACTGGTTTCGATGGGCATGCCGGGATTCTCCGGATTCATTGCTGAAATGCCCATTTACATGGGTGCCTGGAAGACGGTTCCTGTTATTGCCATTGTTTCTGCCATTTCTATTGTCATTACCGCGGCGTATATTCTGCTGGTTGTGAGGCGCGTTTTCTTTGGTGAGACACCAGAGGGTATTAAAGCGGGGTTAAGTGATATTTCCGTCATGGATAAAATCGTTGTGGTCATGTTGTCAGCGATTCTCATTGTCGTCGGATTGTTCCCGTCAGTGCTGGTACCATGGATCGATGCTGGCGTCAGGCACATACTTGTGCTCACAGGAGGCGCTTAATGCCGGTCTTCTCGGCTGAAATGATCCTCGCTCTACTGCCTGAACTCGGGATGTCGATACTGGCATTGCTGTTATTGGTACTCTCGTTGTTTAAGAAGGAAAAACTGGACAAATCGCTTGGCTGGGTCACGGCGGCTGGATTCGGGCTCATCATCATTCTGGTAGCCTTGTTTTCCCGCCCTACAGAGAATCCTCAAATGCTCTTTGGCGGAATGATCCGCTTCGACCGGGTTGGTTTCATCTTCCGTTTGTTGATCCTCACCGGCGGTGTGGTGACCGCGACCTTTGCCGGTATGGATCATACCGTTACCAGCAAGCCTGAATTCTATCTGCTGCTGGTTCTTTCCTCCATTGGCTTGTCGTTAATGGTCTCATCAGGCAATCTCATCCTGTTGTATCTGTCAATCGAAACCGCTACCATCCCGCTTTATGTGTTGGCCGGGTTTAAACAACGGGATGAGAAATCAGTGGAATCTGGCATCAAGTATTTTCTCTTCGGAGGAATTTCTTCCGCTTTGTTACTATACGGATTCACCCTGCTTTACGGTTTGGCTGGAACGACCAGGCTGTATGGGATGTTGGAGTTGATAAAACAGAGCCATGCGCCTGCTGCGGGTATCACTCTGGCGGCGCTGCTGGTTCTGGCGGGTTTTACTTTTAAAATGAGTGTTGTACCGTTTCACTTTTGGGCACCAGATGTGTATGAGGGGTCGCCAACGCCGGTAGCCGGGTTCCTTTCCACGGTCTCCAAAGCGGTTGGTTTCGCCGCTTTCATCCGCGTGCTGGTAAACGCATTTGGCGTGGGTGGCTCTGAAGTTTGGATGGTCATTGTTTCAATCATCGCCACGGCGAGTATGTTCCTCGGTAACCTGTTGGCGATACAGCAGCGTGACATCAAACGCATGATCGCATATTCCTCTATCGCTCAGGCGGGTTATGTGCTGGTGGGTGTGGCTGCCGGTTCTGATTTCGGTTTTAGCGGAGCGGTTTATTACCTGCTCGCTTATCTGGTCACCAACCTGGCAGTTTTTGCCATCATCAATTGGGTCGAAAAGGGGTCGGGCTCATCAGCGCTCAGCGCATTCGCTGGCTTAAACCGCCGCTCTCCGGGTATGGCGTTATTGATGATGATCGCGCTGCTTTCATTAGGTGGTATTCCCCCGTTTGGCGGTTTCTTTGCCAAGGTTCTGGTTTTCGGAGCGGCAGTCCAATCTGATATGATATGGCTGGCGGTGCTGGGCATTCTGAACTCTGTCATTGCCCTGTACTACTACTTGAAGGTGATGAAGGTGATGTATCTCGAGGAAGCGGTTGAAAGCGCCAGGAAGGTTACCCCGTCGCTGCAGTGGAAGCTGGTGCTTGCGTTTTGCATCGTCAGTATCATTGTCCTGGGGGTTATCTACGCTCCATGGTTCAATAGCATCGCTCTCGCCGTGGCTGATTTTTAGTAACAAATTTCTCTATGATATAATCGTAAATCATGCTTAATTTGGACAGAAACAGCGGAAATAAGAAGATGAACCGGCGAAACCTTTGGGTAGCCGCACTCGCTGCTCAAGCTGGATTCTTAACTTTGATCATCATTTTGGCAGCGGTGTTGGGGGGGCTCGCACTGGACGCGCGATTAGGCACCCGACCCTGGTTTACCATCGGATTGCTGCTGGCAAGCATCCCGGTTTCACTTTTGCTCATGGTTTTCATCACCCGCAAAACGGTCGCCAAAATCAAGGCGAACCATAACGATCACATGAAAGAGGAGGAGCCGCTTGGAAAAAACTCGTAAATGGCGTTGGGGCAAACATCGATGGATCCTGCTCCTGCTGATCATTCTAAGCGTGATCGGCGTTAACCTGATTGCACCCGTTCAACCGCACATCCAGGTGGCGGCGGAAACCCTCAGCACAAAGCCTCTTTTCACGCTGCCTGGGCTGGGTGATTTTTACCTCACCAATACCCTCACGGCGATGCTATTAATGGACGTAGTGATCATTCTCATTGCGCTCGGGGTACGCAATGCCGCGAAGAAGAATGAACTTGCACCCGGCGGGATTGGCGGGGTGTTCGAGATGCTTATTGAAATGCTCTACAACCTCACACAAAATACCGCTGGTAAGTACGCCGCGAAGATATTTCCATGGTTCGCCACCATTCTAATCGTGGTATTGTTTGCCAACCTGCTGAAATTAGTCCCGGGTTTTGAAACCATTGGCTTGTTGCATCAGAGTGAGCACGGGTATGCTACCCAGGCGCTGGGGGGCAACTGGTTCACCGTGCTGAACGAGAAAACGGAAGGCGGATACATTGTCACGCCTTTCCTGCGCGGTGTTTCTACGGACCTCAATTTCACGCTAGCACTCGCGCTCATCTCGGTGTTCATGACCCAGGTGATCGGTGTACAGGCGCAGGGATTCCGTTATTTTGGCAAATTCATCAGCGTCAGCACCTTGTTCAAGAAACCGTTCTTCGGGTTCATGGACCTGCTGGTCGGGCTGTTGGAGCTTATCTCAGAATTTTCCAAGATTCTGTCGTTCACCTTCCGGTTATTCGGAAACATGTTTGCTGGAATGGTGCTGCTGGCATTGATCGGTGTAATGGTCCCGGTTTTCATGCCATCCATGATCATGATGTTTGAATTGTTCATCGGCTTGATCCAGGCGTTCGTTTTTGGCATGTTGACCATGGTTTTCATGGCGCAAGCCACACAGGGTCATGTTGCTGAGGAAGAACACGCTTAAGAATCAAAAATCCATAGGAGGCGAAGAAATCTTATGAGCGGAGACATTGTTTTAGCGGCAAAATTCATTGGAGCAGGGCTATCAATGATTGGCGCGCTTGGCGCGGGGATCGGCATTGGCTTGAGCGTGCAAGGCGCGCTTGAAGGTATGGCACGCAACCCGGACACTTATGGTAACCTGTTAACAAACATGATCCTCGGGATTGCGTTTTCAGAAGCCATTGCCATTTACTGTTTGGTCATCGCCTTCCTGATGTTGTTCGTGCTTTAAACACCGCTAAAGGAGTAGCCCTTGGAAAAGCTAGGAATTAACCTCGGTTTTTTGGTTGTACAGACCATCAACTTTTTGATCATTTTATTGGTCTTGAAGGTGTGGGTGTACACTCCACTTCAGAAGGCGCTGAAGAAACGCCGCGAAGCCATCGATAAAGGTCTAGAGGACGCGCGCGTGGCGGCAGAAGCACGCGAAAATGCAGAACGTGACGCTGCGGGCATTCTGGCAGAGGCGCAAAACAACGCGGCTCAGCTCATCCGGGACGCCAAAGAGAAGGCTGAAGTTGCCGGGCGGGAGGTCAAAGCCGGTGTGGAAGCCGACATCGCCAGGACCAGGCGCGAAGCTGTGGTCGAGGTGGAACGTGAACGCGAACGCGTGCTTGGCGAAATACGCACCAATGTCGCATCGCTGGCCATCGCTGCGGCTCAAAAGTTGATTGGCGAAGCCCTGGATGAAAAACGCCAGCACGAGTTGGTGGCGGAATTTTTCTCCGGCATCAAGGGTGGAAAAGTTACCATCCTCGAGGGTAATGAATTGAAAGGTCAGAAAGCCGAGGTGGTGAGCGCGCTGCCTTTGACCGCGGAAGAGCAGAAAGTGATTCATGGCGAAATGCTTTCGAAGCTGGGTGAATCCGCGGCTATCGATTTTAATGTTGACCCAAAACTGTTAGGTGGGCTGTTAGTGCGTGTAGGTGATACAGTGATCGACGGCTCAGTAGCCGGACAGATCCAGAACCTGCGTGACACGCTTGAGTGAAATTTAAATCCGGAGGGTCTTCCCTGGTGCACTGAGGAAGGCCCTCTTTTTATTTAATGTTAGAATGAAAATTGATGAAACCCGTTAAACTTGCCGAACTTCTCACTGATTTCCCCGTTCATTGGGAGTCAGGCGCAGCTCTTCCCACAATACCCATAAACGCCGTCTGTTACGACTCCCGAACGGTAGAGGAAGGCGCTTTGTTCGTGGCGGTTAGCGGCGGTAACGTGGATGGTCATGAATATATTTCCACAGCGATTTCAAGAGGCGCGGCTGCCGTGGTTGGCACCAGGGAACTCACTGGTCTGCCTGTGCCATATATCCGCGTCGGGGATTCTCGCGAAGCCCTGGCACACCTGGCGGCAGCTTTCTTTGGTCACCCGGCACGCAAACTGACCGTCATCGGGGTGACAGGTACTGATGGTAAAACGACCACCGCCAACCTGATTTTCGAAATCCTTCGAGCCGCGGGTGTTAAAACCGGGCTCATCTCAACGGTCAACGCGGTGATCGGAGATGAGGTGGTGGATACCGGCTTTCATGTGACTACGCCTGAAGCGGTTGAGGTCCAGGGTTACCTGGCGAAGATGTTGGACGCCGGGTTGACGACCGTTGTTCTGGAAACGACTTCGCACGGGCTCGCCCAACACCGCGTAACCGCTTGCGAGTACGATATCGCCGTCGTTACCAATATCACCCACGAGCACCTGGATTACCATGGTACCTATGAGGAATACAGAGCCGCCAAAGGGTGTATGTTTGCCAGCCTGGAGCAGACTGTTGAGAAACCATTTGGCAACCCTCGCCTGGCGGTATTAAACCGTGATGACATTTCGTATGATTACCTTACTGAACTGGTGAAAGGCCGCCAGGTTACCTACGCATTGAAGCACGAGGCAGATTATTATGCCCGCGAGATTATCAGCAGCCCGGCTGGCGTAGACTTTACCCTCGTCTCTGAGGGCATCGCTGCACGCGCCCACTGTAACCTTCCCGGCAAGTTCAATGTCTCCAATTGCCTGGCTGCTTTCGCCGCCGCGCGTGGAGTGGGGATTGATTCAAATACCGCGGTAAAGGGTTTATCCAGGTTGCAGGGAGTCCCCGGGCGTATGGAAGTCATTGACATGGGGCAATCTTTCAGCGCAATCGTGGATTTTGCCCACACGCCTAATGCGCTCAAGGTGGCATTGGAGACCGCGCGCGAGATGACGCAAAAACGCGTTATCGCGGTGTTCGGTTCAGCGGGTTTGCGTGACCGCCAAAAAAGGCGAATGATGGCAGAGGTATCGGCAAAACTGGCGGACATCACCATCCTCACCGCCGAAGACCCGCGCACTGAATCACTTGAGGATATATTAATGGATATGGCGGACGCGGCTAGCTCTGTTGGTGGAATTGAAGGACAGACTTTCTACCGCGTCGCTGACCGCGGTGAGGCCATCCGCCTGGGGGTGCAAATTGCGGCGCCGGGCGACCTGGTGATCGCCTGCGGCAAGGGACATGAACAATCCATGTGTTTTGGCACGGTCGAGTACCCCTGGGATGACCGCGCCGCCATGCGCGCAGCGCTGGCGGACCAGGGCGGCGTGTCCGGTTACGAAATGCCCAAACTTCCCACATCATAGCGTTTTGCTCATGAAAAAGCCCGGCTTTTGTACCGGGCTTTTTGGTTTTCATTTTGGTTAGTGCCTGGGGTTGCGGTTCCCGTTGCGGTCATTATAACCGCGGCTGTTTCTGCGGTCACCGCTTCCGCCGCGGCGGTCGCTACCGGGGCGCGGTCTGCTGCCGCCGGATTTACCACCCTTGTCATGCTCAAGCGCTTCCTCAGGTGTCCATCCTTCCAGCACAGCCTGGCGGGAGAGGCGGATCTTGCCATTCTCATCGATGGCGGTAACCATAACGGTGAGTTCATCACCGAGATTGACCACGTCCTCGACCTTTTCCACGCGTTCAGTGTCCAACTGGGAGATATGCACCATGCCATCGAGCCCGGGCAGAATCTGCACAAAGGCGCCGAAATCAGCCACCCGTACGACCTTGCCGGTGTAAATGTGACCGACCTGCGCGCTTTCGGTGAGCGCTTCAATGCGCTCGCGGGCGGTGGCTTCGCTGGTGCCGTCAGTGGCGGCGATGTAAACCGTGCCGTCGTCATCGATGTCGATCTTGGTGTTGGTCTCTTCCTGCAGCGCGCGGATGATCTTGCCGCCTGGACCGATGATGGCACCAATCTTCTCGATTGGTACATGGATGGTGGTAATGCGCGGTACAAAGGAACGCAGTTCCGGACGCGGTACCGGGATGACTTCCAGCATTTTATCGAGAATGGCGAGTCGGGCTTCGTGAGCCTGGGTCAGCGCCTGGCGCATGATTTCAGGGGTGATGCCCCTGATCTTGATGTCCATCTGCAGCGCGGTGATGCCCTTGGTAGTTCCGGCTACTTTGAAGTCCATATCACCCAGGTGGTCTTCCGCGCCTTGGATGTCCGTCAGTACAACATGGCGGTCACCTTCCTTGATAAGACCCATAGCCACACCGGCTACCGGCGCCTTGATGGGCACGCCGGTATCCATTAACGCCAGGGTTGAACCGCAAACAGATGCCATGGAGGATGACCCGTTGGAGGCGAGCACTTCTGAAACCAGTCTCAGCGTATATGGGAAATCTTTTTCATCAGGAATAACCGGGACAAGTGCCCGTTCTGCCAGCGCGCCGTGACCAACCTCGCGGCGGGATTGACCGCGCAGCATTTTAACTTCTCCAGTGGAGTAGGGGGGGAAGTTGTAATGATGCATGTAGCGTTTGGAATCCGTGGGGGAGAGAGTATCGATCTCCTGGGCTTCCTTGGGAGTGCCGAGCGTCGCCAGGGTGAGTACCTGAGTTTCACCGCGGGTAAACAGACCCGAGCCGTGAGCGCGCGGGCTTACACCGACTTCGCACCAGATGGGGCGGATTTCTTTCAGTTTGCGTCCATCAGGGCGTTTATTCTGGTCGAGGATGCGCGCGCGCACAACGCGCTTGTAGGTTTCCTCAAAGGCTTCCTTGTACTCACTGATTTCCTCGGCATTTTCAGGGTCGGCATATTCTACAACGATGTTATCGCGCAGCGTATCGATCGCGTCCTGTAATTCATGCTTGGTATGCGGGGTATCAAGGGTTGTATTAATTTCATCCGCGATACGGTTATATACTTTTTCCACCAGGGTTTCATCCAGTGAATAGAGCGTGACCTCGCGTTTTTCTTTGCCGATTTCACGCGCCATTTGCAACTGGGTTTCCACGATTGGTTGAATGGCCGCATGGCCGAATTCCAGCGCGGCAATCATTGATTCTTCGTCTATCTCATTGGAGCCGGATTCAACCATGAGAATAGCGTCAGCAGTACCAGCGATGCGCAAATCGAGGTCGGATTCATCGATCTGAGCGTAAGTAGGATTGAGCACAAATTCCCCGTTTACCCGACCGACACGTACCGCACCAACCGGTCCACCCCAGGGGATGTCTGAGATCATCAGTGCGCAAGAAGCAGCATTAATCGCCAACACATCCAAAGAGTTTTCCCAATCCGCGGAGAGGGAGAACATGATGACCTGGACTTCGTTGCGGATGTCATTATTGAAGAGCGGGCGCAGCGGGCGGTCTGTGAGGCGGGCTACCAGGATGGCGTCCGTTCCCGGGCGTCCTTCACGGCGGAAGAACGAACCTGGGATGCGTCCGCCTGCGTACATGCGCTCTTCATATTCTACGGTCAGCGGGAAAAAGTCTTGCCCGACCCGGGGCTCATTGCCCATGGTAGCCGCGGCGAAGACCACGCTGTCGCCAAATTGAACTGTTACAGCGCCGCCAGCCTGGGCAGCGAGTTTGCCGGTTTCGAACGTCAAAGGACGCCCACCGACGGTGGCGATGAATTTCTTACTTTCTGGTTTCATAACTTCTCCTAATTGTCTTTTCCCACCTGGTCAGGAACTGAAAACTGCGGAAGACGTGAAGGCGTCTTCATCACTTTTCAATGCCTAACCGGCGGTGCTATGTAATTCCGTCCGGGATAGGTTTTAAAAACGAGTAGAAGTGATTCTACTCGTTTTCGCTTCCAACTACCGGGTGCGGATATTCAGTTTTTCGGTAATGGCGGCGAAGCGGGCGAAATCCGTGCGGCGTAAATATGCCAGCAGCCGGCGGCGCTGCCCTACCAGTTTGAGCAAACCACGCCTTGAGGAATTATCCAGTTTGTTAGCGCGCAGGTGCTCGGTCAATTGCCGTATGCGGATGGTGAGGATCGCGATTTGAACATCAGCTGAACCGGTATCCGTATCGTGCAGGTGGTACTCTTCGATCAATTTCTGTTTTTCTTCTTTCGTTAATGCCATGACAATTGCTCCTTTAGTTTTATGCAAGTCGCCAGCCGGCAGCGTTTGCCGCCAACAGGTCGAGTCATTGAGGCGAATTATACCAGAGGGTTCAGCCAGTGTATAGATACATTTTTCTGAAACAAATACAGCTGGCTATTGTGGCAAGTGACGCTGGCGCATGACAATGCGCAATGATTCCTGCATAGAAGGGCTGAACAGTTCTATCGCCCGCCGTAGAAACCGCCCCATGCCCGGAGCAGTGGAAAGCGACATCACCTGTTTGAGGAAGTAGACCGTTTCGATTTCTGACCTGCGGGAAAGGTGTTCAATGACCCGCAGCAACTCGTACTGGTTTTGGGGTTCCGGGTTCAGAATCAACGGACTGATGAAT
Organism: Anaerolineaceae bacterium UBA4799; assembly: GCA_002402725.1. The sequence continues at coordinate 65,485 of DHGL01000033.1, read as the reverse complement.
GTGAAAATCGCGGGCAGGTTATCAAAATTGTGATCGTCGATCAATGGAATGGTGCCATCAAGTGCCAATTTCGCCAGCCAGGGTTCGTCCGCTGAGTTCCAACCGTTCAATACATCCAACCACAGGTTTGGAGATTCCTGACGGATGGTGGTGGAAGCCTGCTGGTGCAGGATGGGTAGCAGTTCGGCATCATTTTCAACTCGCGACCAAGCCTGGATTCGCGTCACAACCTCCGAGAAATGAGAACTGGGAAGCCTTCCCAACAACCGGGCTGCCAGCTCTCGCAGCTCTATTTCGGGTTCAAGCCACAAGCGGTCGATGATCTGCAACATCAACAGCGGGCGTTCTTTGATGAAAGGACTTAAGAATTTCACTACCTCGCTGGTCAACAACATTGGTGTATTGAAGACAGGGAAGATGGATACTCCTGTGGGAGTATTGCCCGCCGGGTGGGTCAGATCAGCGTGGAAGATATAAATTTCGCGTAGACTGCGTGTGAATTCTACAGGATCCTCAATCTGCAACTGCAGCAGTTTGAACCTGGCGCGCAGCCGGGTGAGGTTGATGGCAGGCATGGTTCAAGCCTCCGGTTTAATACGCCCGGGCGAAGTATACCTTTTCATTGGCGTCACGACCGCATACCGCGCATTTGCCTGTTCCTGCCGGCTGTTCCATGGGGATACAGCGGGTAGTGGCTTTGGTCTCTTCTTTGACCCGGTTTTCACATGCTGCGCTGCCGCACCACCAGGCATAAGCCCAGCCATCCTGTACCGCAGCAGTCAAGGCTTCATAACTGGTCACATCTGTAATGTGGCTGTCACGGAAGGCTTTGGCTTTTTCATAAAGCGAGGCGTGAATTGTTTCCAGTAAAGCGCTGACCGAGCTGGCAATATTTTCCTGCGCGAGGAAGGATTTGCCCTCCCTGCCGGGTATATCGCGGCGGGCCGCCATGACTGATCCCTTTTCCACATCTTTGGGTCCAATTTCGAGTCGCAGCGGAACGCCGCGCATTTCCCAGTCATTAAACTTGAAGCCGGGGGTCAACTCGCTGCGGTCATCCACTTTTACCCTGATCGAGCCTAAGGCAGCGTGGATGTTTTCGACCACAGGCATGACTTTGGCGCGTTCCGCGTCGTTCTTGTAAATCGGCACGATGACCACCTGGATGGGTGCCAGCCGGGGGGGCATGACCAACCCCTGGTCATCGCCGTGGGTCATGATGATGGCGCCGATGAAGCGCGTTGAAACTCCCCAGGAGGTCGTCCAGCAGTACTGCAGTTCATTGTTCGTATCCAGGTACTGGATGTTAAAGGCTTTGGCGAAGTTTTGCCCGAGCAGGTGGGAGGTTCCCGCCTGCAATGCCTTGGTATCACCCATCATGGCTTCAATGGAATAGGAATGCACCGCGCCGGCAAATTTTTCGCTGTTGCTTTTACGCCCCGGGATTACCGGAACCGCGGCATCCTCGATGGCGAAGCGCGTATAGATGTCCAACATACGCAGCGTTTCCTCTTCCGCCTCCTTTTCCGTAGCGTGGGCGGTGTGCCCTTCTTGCCAGTAGAATTCCAGCGTACGCAGGAAGAGGCGCGTGCGCATCTCCCAACGCACCACGTTACCCCACTGGTTGATGAGCAGCGGCAGGTCCCGGTAACTCTTGATCCATTTGGAGTACATGTACCCGATGATGGTTTCAGAGGTCGGGCGTACCACCAGCGGCTCTTCTAACTTTTCGCCGCCACCGATCGTGACCACAGCCAGTTCTGGTGAAAAGCCCTCAACATGCTCCTTTTCTTTTTCAAGGAACGACATGGGGATGAAGAGGGGGAAGGCGGCGTTGACATGCCCGGTAGCTTTAAAGCGGCCGTCCAGCGCCTGCTGGATGTTTTCCCACAAAGCCCACCCATACGGGCGCACAACCATGCAACCGCGAACCGGGGCGTAGTCGGCCATCTCAGCCCGTTGAATGACCTGGTTGTACCATTCGGAATAGTTTTCTGCGCGTGGAGTAAGTTTTTCGTTGCTCATGAGCTTTCCCTGGAAGAAGGTTTTTTGTGTTCTACAAGTTTTTCGACAGCAGTATCCACGTCTACTACCAGTTGGATAAAATCTCTTTCTCTAATACCGATATAGCTTCCCAATGATTCGATGAATTGTGCCATAACCCGCTGCCACTCACTGCCAACGATAATGAGGGGGCGTGGTGGTTTGTTGCTGATGATCATTTCATTCCACATCACCATCAGTTCGCACAGGGTGCCCACCCCGCCCGGCATTACAACTGCCGCATCGCAGCCGTCGATGAGCGCGTAGAGGCGTTCGCGCAGTGTTTCGTAACGATGCTCCTCCAAGACCCAACGGTTGGGTTTAACCTGGCGCCAGTTTTCAATCGCGGCGCAGGACATACCCACCACATGCCCGCCAGCTTCATTAGCGCCGCGGGATGCGGCTTCCATAACGCCGATGTAAGACCCTGTCTGAACAGTGAAACCTTGTTCAGCCAGCATTCTGCCCAGGCGCAATGTTTCATCGTAAACAGTGTCTCCAGGACGCGCGGAGGCTCCGCCAAATACTGCGACATTCATTTTCTTGTCTTCTCCTCGGTCCCTGTATCATCCCACGTCCTGCGGTAATTTTTCTTCAACTTGTCCAAAATGGCTCCTTCCAGGTCGATCTCGGTTACACTGGCAATCTGGAGGAGGTATAACGCGACATCCGCCAGTTCATCGCTCAACTCCTGGTTTGAAATTACGGATTCACTCCACTGAAAATGCTCCAACACTTCAGAGGCTTCCAGCACCAGCGAGATTGCCAGGTTACGCGCTGTTTGCGGGCGTTGGCTGTCATCAGCATACCAGCCTTTGGCGCTGACGAAGCGGTTCATCTCTGCGGTTAATTCTTTGATGTCCATCTTCATTTTCTCCTGATCTTACCCATCACATCCAATGCGACGAGTGCAGAGCTGACCTGTTGTGGGTGCCAGCCATCTTCCCCGGTCATATTCAGCAAGTGTTGAAAAACAGCATCCTGGCTGGCTTGATCCAGCGCAAGATAGGCAGCGCGAATTTTCTCTTCCTCACGGGAGAGGAGATTATCCCAAATCTGTTCAAGGAATTGAGGCTGAAGGTTCAAGTGCGCCCTGTCGGGTGAATTTCATCCAATATTACCATAGTCATAGCTTAATCACTCAGGTTGCATCCCATGAAAACAAAAAGCCGGACGGCAGTTTACCGTCCAGCTTTTTGAAAAATACGCTCTTATTCTTCTTTCCGGCTTTCCATTTCTTTTGCGTGTGCATCAATCACAGCCTGGGCAAGATGGGTGGGAACCACCTCGGTATGGTCAAACTCCATCGAGAAGACGCCGCGACCACCCGTCATAGAACGAAGCGTGGTGGTATAGCGCAGCATCTCCGTTAAAGGTACATTAGCGGTAACCACGGAACGCCCTTTTTGCGTCTCCATTCCTTGTATGCGCGCGCGGCGGGTGTTCAGGTCACCCATGATATCACCCATGGCTGCTTCAGGTACAGTAATTTTCACGAGCATAATGGGTTCCAAAAGAACGGGAGCCGCATCCTTGATGGCCAGCTTGAAGGCTTCACGTCCGGCGACTTCGAAAGCGACCGGTTTTGAATCCACCGGGTGTTCTTTTCCGTCAAAGACTGAAACCAGCACGCCCGAAACCGGGTATCCGGCGATGACGCCCTCTTTCATCACGCTCTGAATGCCTTTCTGAATGGAGGAGGAATACGATTGCGAAATCGCCCCGCCGAACACGTCCCAACTGAAATCAAATTCTTTGTCTGCCAGCGGAGACACCTTGAGGTGCACTTCGCCAAACTGACCTGAACCGCCGGTTTGCTTTTTGTGTCGGTACATGGCGGAAGCGCTTTTGGTGATGGTTTCCTGATAGGGCACCTTCGGTTCATCCATGAAGATACCAACCTGAAACTTGCTTTCAGCGCGGCGGATGGCAACGTCGATGTGCTGATCACCCATACCTTGCAGAATAGTCTGCTTGGTGGCAGTTTGGAAGTGCCAGGTAAGGGTCATATCCTCCTCGCACAACCTGGTAAGGGTGGAGGAGATCTTGGTGGAATCTGCCTGCGTTTTTGGAGAAAGGGCTACCTGGTAAAGCGAGGTTGGGTATTCCGGAACGGGCAGGGTGAGGGGATGGTTTTTGTCACAGAGCGTGTGTGTGGTGGAGGTTTCGGTCAATTTTGGCACGACACAAATATCTCCTGCGTGAATCACTTTTACCGGCAGGGATTCTTTCCCGCGCGGGACATTCACAGAGCCCAGGCGTTCTTCGATGCTCTTGTTTTGATTCCATACCCGTACATCAGGACTGATGGTTCCGGAGTAAACGCGGAAGAAGGTCTGTTTGCCTACGAACGGGTCAGCAGTGGTCTTCCAGACGTAAATAGCAAGCGGGGCGTTGTCTTTTGGTTCGAGGATTTCCTCGCCGGCTTTCCCCTGCGCCACGATTTTAGCGGCGGAAAGTGGTGATGGCATGATATCCACGATGGCATTGAGCAGGGGGAAAACGCCGGTCTCGTTGGAACCCGCGGAAACCAGCACTGGGACGAAGCCTCCGGACTGGACGACCAGCGTGAGACCTTTGATGACTTCTTCTTCCGTCAGGCTGCCGCTATCCAGATATTTTTCGAGCAGCGTATCATCACCCTCAGCGGCAGCTTCTACCAGTTTCATACGCGCTTCTTCTGCAGATTCCATAAGATCTGCAGGAATTTCTTCTGCTATCTTACCCTGGGCTTTGTAAGCTTTCATTGAAAGCAGATCGATTACGCCTTTGAAATCCTGCTTCTCACCCCAGGGTAGCTGGATGGGAATGAGGCGAATCTCGGAGAAATCTTCAACGCTTTTGAGCGCTTTTTGGAAATTGGCATTATCGCGGTCCATCTTGTTGATGAGCAAAAAGCGCGGCAGGTTGAACCTGGTGCAGTAATCCCAGGCAATCTCGGTGCCAACCTCAAGCCCGTTGACAGCGTCAATCATCAGCAAGGCGCCATCTGCCACTCGCATCGCCGAGATAACCTCACCGATGAAGTCTGTATAACCGGGGGTATCCAGTATATTGATCTTTACATCGCGGTGTTCAATGGGAACCACTGATGTGGAAAGGGAAATCGTTCGCCTGATTTCTTCTTCGTCAAAATCTGAAACAGTGGTGCCGTCTTCGATCCTGCCCATGCGGGTTGTCGCCCCGGTGGCATGGAGGAAAGCTTCGCACAGGATGGTCTTCCCGGCGCCGGAATGTGAGGCCAGCACAATATTGCGAATTTTTTCAGTCGAGTATTCTTTCATGAACCGGGTCCTTCTGTTTTAAGATGATGTAATAACCGCATAATTCTACCGGACGATGCCTTTTCTGTCAAAGAAAATCACCTGAGCCAATCACCTGAGCCAGCGGCCCATCGCTTTGAATGCCTATATACCTGTATGTGAATCAGATGCCAATACGTTGTACAATAATTATCGGAACTTATAATAGGATGAAAGCGTCTATTAATGTGTGGCGCCTGATTATGGTCTCTCTCCTGGCATTGACCACCATCTCCCCATCCCACAACAGCCTTTGGGCATACGATGGAGAAACGTTGCGGCGGTTAAGGTCACAAGAGGCAGGATTTATCGAAATAGCAGATGAAGTTCAGGCAGCCAACACGGGTGTTGGGGGGCTTTGTTTGCAATTGCAAGCGGAACGCGTGCGTGTTGGTAGTTGCACTGAAAATACTACAATTTCCCCCTGGCAAAGCCCGCCTGGATGGGAGGTGAGAGAAGTATTGGTCTCTGACCTCAACCGTGATAGTGAGGAAGAAATTACTTTACTGGTGTGGCGCTCTTTCAAACCATGGCCAGTTGACCGCTTCATGCCGAGCGCTGGCCGAATTGACACCTTTCACGATAACAACGATATGAGCTGCCATTTGATTCTCATTGGACTGAGGGATGGAAAGATTAAGGAATTGTGGGCCGGGTCTGCTATGTCTGAACCGATTAAAGAATTACGCGCTGTTGACCTGGATGGAGATGGGTTGCAGGAACTCGTCGCTCTTGAATATGCCTATAATGGTAACTCCCGAAAGGCTTCAATCACTGTGTGGGAGTGGAATGGTTTTGGTTTTTCGTTGCAAGCCAGACAGGATGGAAGGTTTTCATCTCTGCTTGTTTTACCTGCTGAGCAGGGAAAATTGCTATTAGCAAACTAGAACCCATAAGGAGGAAAAATGTCCCGGTCGTTTAAAATATTTTCATTTTTGCTGATTGTTACATTTCTTTTAAGCGCCTGCCGGTTGCCATTTGGCCTGGCGGATAGGGTCAAAAACGCTATCGTTGAGGAAGAGAAAACGGATGAGGATACCGAAGTACCCGTCACACAGGAAACTGAGGTGGTTGTAACCCCGGTACCGGTGGTAAACCCACAGGATGTATATAGTGAAATATTCGCGGCATACAATCAGCGGCCGTATGCCGTGCCTGAGGCTTACCCGGGAGGTTATAACCTGCCTTTTGAAGCCAGCCAGGTGGCTAACCTTAACCGGGTTGAACTCACCGCTACCCAGGTGGAAGCGCTGCTCAAAAATGGTTTTGTTGTCCAACCGCCATTCGAGGATCCTAATCGCTTATACCGGGAGTTTTACCAGGTATATGAATCCACCCGTTATGAAGAAATTCCGGTTTTCGTCTCCACAGACGCGATCTTCCATGTATACCACCTGGTCTTTGATAAGATGCTGCGAGATTTGGAAAGGGCGTTTTTCATCGATACATTGAAAGAACTCACAACAGCCATGGTCAACGAATCTGTCAGTCAATACGAAGCGCTGCAGGGCAGCGAAATGGAGATTGCAGCGTTGCGCAATGTGGCTTTCTTCACGGTACCCGCGTTGATCCTCGACCTGCCGCTGCATGTACCCGCCGAGGCGATGACCCTGGCTGAACAGGAGCTTGAGTTGATCGATGCGGGCGGGGGCATCGCCGTTTCCCCGATTTGGGATACTGGGGGGCAGAGTGCTGATGATCTCCTCATCGAGGATTATTCTCAGTACATCCCACGTGGGCATTACACGCGCGATGACGCGCTCAAAACCTACTTCAAAGCGATGATGTGGTATGGCCGCATGACTTTTCGCCTGAAGGACCCGATCGAAACGCAGCGCGCGCTGCTGGTGGTGCAAACCATGCGCAATGCGCCTACAGCTTCGGGGAAGCCCGCGCTTGAGCTCTGGCAGAATATTTACGACCCTACTGTTTTCATTGTCGGGAAAGCCGATGACCTTTCCATCTATGAGTACGGGAAAATATCTGATGAAGTCTTCGGAACCGACCCCGACCTGACAACTTTCGCTGATCCCGCGCTGTCAGCAGCTTTTGTACAGGCTGCCCGGCAGCTACCTCCACCGCAGATCAATTCCATGTGGGTTTACATCTGGCAGGATCGCGATGAAGCCACGCAGGGATTCCGCTTTATGGGGCAGCGCTTCACGCTCGATCAATATGTGTTTGGGGAACTGATGTGGCGCAAAGTGGGCACGCTGGATAACCCGCGAGACCTGCCCAGGAGCCTGGATTTTCTCGCCGCGCAGGGTTCAGAAGAAGCCTATAACCTGCTCGTGGAAATGGGCGAAACCGAATTTGAGAACTATGATTCGCAGTTAGCCAAAGTGAAGGAAGAAGTCGCCGGGTTTGGCATTGATTCGTGGACGCAGAACCTTTACTGGTCGTGGCTGTATTCGTTGCAACCGATCTTTGAACCCAAGGGAGAGCAATTCCCGCCATTCATGCGCACCCAGGCCTGGCTGCGCAAAGATATGCAGACCGCGCTCAGCTCATGGACTGAATTGAAACATGACACCATCCTATACGCCAAGCAGGTGATGGCTGAAATGGGCGGAGGCGGCGCGGAAAAACCACCGAGGGGATACGTGGAACCCAATCCTGAAGCCTACGCCCGTTTGCTGGCGCTGACTGAAATGACCCGCAACGGCCTGGAAAGCCGTGCTATTTTGGATGATGTGACCCGCGGTAACCTGGATAACCTCATCGAGGAGCTGGTCTTCCTGTTGGAAGTATCACAGAATGAGTTAAATGGCGTCGCGCTGACAGAAGAACAATACTGGCGGATTGAATACTTTGGCGGTTGGTTGGAATCTATGACCATCGCAGCCTCAGACCCGGCTGACCCCGTGATGGGCAGAGGCGACCTTTCCGACCAGAAGTCTGCACTGGTGGCGGATGTGGCTACTGGTATTGGCCGGGTTCTGGAGGAAGGCGTAGGTTACCCGACCAAGATCTACGTTGTGCACCCAGAAGCCCCGTACGAGATCACCATCGGCGCGGTTTATACCTATTACGAGTTTACTGTCCTTCCTGACCAGCGCCTCACGGATGAAGCCTGGCAAGAGATGCTTGAGACGGGTAGGGCTCCCGATGCTCCTGAGTGGACAGACATGTTCATCATGGAATGATGAAGCGGAGATCAATGGCAAAAGGAGCGCTGATAGTGGCGCTCCTTGTCTTAACAGGGTGCAACCAGAACCGCGTCAGTTCTGCGCTGCTGCTGGGCGGGGATGTCATGCTTTACCGGGGGGGTGACGCGCTCTTTTCGGTTAATGACACCGAAAACTCACCCTGGGGAGATTTGCTTGTTGTTAACAGCCTGGAACCAACCGATCTATTCGCGGTCAACCTGGAATCCCCCTTTGGATTAAGCGTGGTTGCTGATGACCTGGAAAATCCGCTGATGAACCTGTGTGCGCATGACACCGCGCTGCAATACTTGCAACAGGCGGGGGTTAACCTAATCACCAATACTAACAATCATGTCAACGATTGCGGTTTTGCTGGTATACAACACACTAGTGAACTACTTGACCAGGTTGGAATTAACCACCAGGGAGATCAAAGTACGACGCAGTTCATTCCCGCGGGTGATGCGGTCATCGCGGTGTTGAGTTTGAACGACTACGAGCACGATTACGAAATTGCAACTGTCTTAGAAGAGCTGAAGAAAGCGCAGGAGGCAAGTGACCTGGTGCTGGTCTCCGTGCACTGGGGTCAGGAGTACCAGGCGGGACCATCACGACGCCAGCAGGAACTGGCGCAGGTGTTGGTCGATGCCGGGGCGGATGTTATCTGGGGACACCACCCGCACGTGCTGCAGCGCGTGGAATGGCTGCGCTCCTCCGCGGATGGGCATACAGGTTTGGTGATCTACAGCCTGGGAAACTTGTTGAGCGACCAGTGGATGCTGCCAGACGCGCTACGCACAGCGGTCATCAGGCTGGAATTTAATGACCATAAAGTAAAGGATATCCTGGTTATTCCACTGCAGATGGAAATGGACTCGCAAGAATTACGTTTTGTGAATGAGCCGCAATTATTGAACTGGTACATGGAACGGTTAGCGCTCGACAGTCTGGAGAAGAAAGGTGCAACAGTCAGGATGTTCGATCTGGCGCATTATCAGTAATTTTTATGGCAGGAGTTTTTCCATGCGCCAGGAAGGCTCTTCAACGGTGTGCCACTTACCCAGGTGGTCGATATAAGACCATATACCCGGTTCTTCGCCGACAATTTGAAAACCCAAGCGTTGATACAAGCGGAACGCCTCAGGGTTATCGCGCGCAACATTCAGCGTAAGGCGCGAGTAATGCCGGGCAACCAGATAATTTTCCAGGATTTTGATCATCCTGGTACCCAAACCCATGCTGCGGTATTGCGGTTTGATGCGGAATGAATAGAGGTAGGCTCTGTTCCAACCATTGGCAAGTTCGGGGCGGTCACAATCCAGTTGCAAAAATACCTGCCCGACGATACCATCAGCGGGGGATTCCGCCACCCAGGCTGCCGCGGTGCCGTGCTGGGTACGCTGGTAAACCCCCTTGTACACATTACGGAAGTGCGTATACTCACCGCTCCATTCCAGGGCTGGCAGGTCATCCTTGATCAACTTACGGATTTGAATATCCTCCAGCCGTGGGTTGGAGAGGACATCTTTTGAGCGATCAGTCATGGCATGCTCCCAGGAGATACTCCAGCAGTTTAGCTTCCTCATCAGCGTTAGAGATGCGACCGTCCAGCCACGCGTCACGAATTCCAGCGAGGATGCTGGCGTATCTTGGCCCGGGTGGGATGCCTCGCGCCAGCAGAGTGTTGCCATCAACCCCTGGGAAGATGAAGCGCCATTTAGTGGCATACAGGCTGATGCTTGTTTTTAATGCAGGGTTTTCAGTCAAGGTATACAGGGCGAAAACCCCGTAAAGCGGCAGTTTTTCCAGCTCCATAGTCAACTGGCTGGGTGATAATACAGACAGTTTATCCATCTGATGGCGCGCTTTAATTAGTTGCGCCAGGGTATTTTGCAATTGTCGCGGCAGGCGCATCCTGTTAGCTACTTCCTGCCCTGCGTTTCCATCGAGGCTGGCCAGCCAGGTGAGGTAAATCAGTGCGTGGCGGGTGGTGGTATTACCGATGAGGTCAGGCAGATTCCAGTCTGAAAACTGCGCATAGTTGATTACCTGTGAAAAGAAGGTTGCATTTTGCGCCTGCCACCGTAAACCAGGGTGGATATGGTGTAACAATCCAAGTTCTTCAAGGCGCTGCATAATGGAAACCGGGTCGGGATCGTTGAAGATAAGATCGAATTCGTGGTGAATGCGTTCCCCGCTCAATTGATGCAGCAACTCAAGCGCTTCATCCATCAACTGTAACGTGCGTTTTTCGATCTGGAAATGGAAACGCTGTTCAAAGCGCACCGCCCTCAGCAGGCGGGTGGGATCATCCACGAAGGAAAGAGAATGCAGTACCCTGACCTGCCTCCTTTCCAGGTCCTGCATCCCCCCCCAGTAATCGTAAAGTTCGCCGTAATGGTGACCATCCAATCTGAGCGCCAGCGTATTGATCGTAAAGTCCCTGCGGTGTAGGTCAAGCTTGATGCTGGAACGTTCAACGGTTGGCAGGGCGGTGGGGTGATCGTAAAACTCGGTGCGCGCACTGATGAAATCCAGTGATTCGGGGAGGGCGGTTGGTTTACCATCCTTGATGCCCATTCTTTCGAGAAGGCTAAGGCGGATGTTCTTGATCTGCCATTTGGCGGTGCTGAAGCGTTTATGGGAGATGACGCGCCCTCCGTATTGTTGAGCGAGCGTCTGGGCAACCTGCAAGGCGTCGCCTTCAACCACAAAATCGAAATCGAACGAAGGACGCTCCAGCAGCAGGTCGCGCACAAATCCGCCGACAATGTAGATGGCGTGTTGAGCCTGTTCCGAATTGCTGGCTACCAGTTTTAATAACGCCAATCGGGAGGGCGGCAGGGCTTTCTCCAGCGTTGCCGCGTAATTTCTCTGCCCGGGAATGATACCGTTGTGACCCGGGAGGGTCTTCAACAGGTCGGTGCGAGTGACAATACCGATGATTTTTCCATTTTCCGCGTCCACCACCGGCACCTGCCCCCATCCCGTAGCGACCATAAGTTGCTGGAGCTTGTCGATGGTATCGGTGTTCTTGAGAAAATGCTCCCCGGCTTCCATCAGGCTGCCGGCGTTCAGGTTCAACTTGTGGTTCAAAGCGCGGTCAACCGCACGTCTGGTGAGCAATCCAACCACCCTGCCGTTCTCGACGACAGGATAACCCTCATAACTATAACGCTGCATTAAATGATACGCTTCATTTAGTGAGGTTGAAGGGCTGATAAGATGAGGTTTTCTTGACATGATCTTATTGATGGTAAGGGGTGGCTCGATAGAGCGCTCAAGTTCCTCCAACACCTCGCGGCAAAAAACATTCAGCACTTCGTCACCGCTTCTGTCCATCACCTGGATGAGAGCAGCCGCGGCTCTTTCATGTCCACCACCGCCGAAGTGCTGCGCGATGCGTGCTACATCCACCTGGTCAGAGGTGGAACGCGCCACCATCCTGACCCCTTCCACGGTGCGCACGAACAAGAAGAGCGCGTCAGGGTCCAGCAGGTCGCGTAGTTTGTGAGCGATGCTGGAAATCTCCTCACTGAACCCTGCCGCGTTGGCGCACGAAAGGAGGATGGTTTTTCCGTGGATATTATGGGTCTGGGCGTTTTCCAACAGAAGGTCAGCCAGTTTTTTCTGGTTTTCAGATAGCGCCGGGTTGAGAAAATCTGCCGCTATCTTCAAGCTGGCGCCTTTTTCCAGCAGGTAAGCAGCCGCATTGACATCGCGAACCGTAGTGGAAGCGTACGTCAGTGACCCCGTGTCTTCATAAATACCCAACAGCAGCAACGTGGCTTCGATCATGGAGACAGGAAGCGCATGTTCGCGCAGTAGATCAATCAAAATGGTGGTCGTAGCGCCGACCTTCTCAAACCGGCTCTGCCAGTACGCGGGCAGATCCGTCCTGAGGTCGTGATGGTCCACAACATTGACAGCGGTTTTGGCATTGATTCCTTTCAGTGTGACCAATGATTGGGTATCGACCAGTGTCACCTGTCGGATGCTCCCCGGCCCGATATCCCGCGCTTCGATAAAGGGGAAATCACCCCCATACAGGTTCAGAAAATTGCGCACATTGCGGTTCAGACGGTTGGGAAGGATAGAAAGCGCTTTATCATTCAAAAGATGAACGCACAGCAAAGATGCCAACGCGTCGAAATCCGCCTGTTCGTGCGTGAGGACAACATCCATAATTTGATTGTAACATCAAGGGAGATATCTGTTGCGTGGTGTGGTTTAAGATGTGGTTTCAGAAACCAATGGAATGGAATTACAATTGTGCGGTATGGAACTAAGCGACCTGGAAAAGCAGCGTTATAAAAAGCACCTCCAGTTGGAGGCTGTCGGTCTGGAAGGTCAGTTAAAGCTCAAGCGCGGGCGCGTGCTGGTTGTCGGCGCGGGCGGATTAGGTTCACCGGTCTTGATGTACCTGGCAGCCGCGGGAATTGGCAGTCTATCCATCATGGATGATGACGTGGTCTCGTTTCCCAACCTGCAGCGCCAGGTGCTTCATACCACCCCGATGGTTGGCACTACGAAGGTTGCATCTGCGTATGAACGGCTGCAGCAGATGAACCCGGAAGTCAACCTTTACTTAATCCCGGAACGACTGCAGGCAGCCAACGCGTATGAGACCATTTTCGGTTATCAAGTGGTCGTGGATTGTACAGACAACCTGGCAGCAAGGCTGTTGATCAATGATGCGTGCGTCAGGGCTTCCATCCCATTTGTTTACGGCGCGGTCTTTGAATTTGAAGGGCAGGTTTCGGTCTTTGATGCAAAACGAGGACCATGTCTGCGTTGTATGCTGCCCGAGCAACCCGCTCCAGAATCCATACCAAACCCTGAGATACATGGATTGCTCTCAACGGTTCCCGGAGTCATCGGATTGCTTCAGGCAACCGAGGTAATCAAATTACTGACTGGCATCGGAGACGACCTGGTCGGTATATTAGCGCTGTATGATGCTCTGGGTGTGAATCTCAAGAAGATCAGAGTCCCAAAACGCGCGAACTGCCCGGTTTGCGGCTTGACGGCGTAAAAATTTCATGTGAACAGGAAAAAGAGAGAATGACTGATAAGAAAGTATTACTGGCAGTACTGGCACACCCGGATGATGAGACTTTTGGTACCGGCGGATCATTAGCGCATTATGCCCGGGCGGGAGTGGAAGTTCACCTGGTCTGTGCGACGCGCGGAGAGGTGGGGGAGGTGGACCCGGCGCTGATGGGAGAATTTAAAAGCATCGGTGAGCTGCGCGAGAATGAATTACGCTGCGCCGCGGGTTACCTTGGACTGGCTGGTGTTCACTTTTTGAATTACCGTGATTCGGGCATGGCGGGCTCGCCTGAGAACCAACATCCCCAGGCGCTGGCCGCGGCTGATCAGAAAAAGGTGATAGGTGAAGTTGTGCATTACATCCGCTTGCTGAAACCCCAGGTGGTCATCACTTTTGATCCCATCGGCGGGTACATGCACCCGGACCATATCGCCATCCATAAAGCTGCGGATAAGGCGTTTTACGCAGCCGCAGACCCGGCGCAGTATCCAGATGATCTACCCGCTTACCAGCCCCAAAAACTGTATTATCATACTTTTCCACGCGGTTTTTTACGCACCACCGTGTGGCTGATGAAATTTGCTGGCAAGGACCCAAGCAGGTTTGGCAAGAACAAGGATATTGACCTGATGAGAATCTCACAGGCCAGGTTTCCGATCCACGCCGCGGTAGATTACCGGGATGTGGTCGACAGGAAAAATCAGGCGGTTGCCTGTCACGCCAGCCAGGGGGGCATGCGCATCACCGCCGGGATTCTGGATGAGCTGCGCAAGGTTTTTGGCGTGAGTGACCAGTATATGCGGGCTTACCCGGCGCCGACCGGCCGGCGTGAGCGGGATCTATTTGATGGCGTATTTTGAGTCTTCTTAACCAGATATCAGGGGATGAAGGGAGGTAGGAAAAAAAGTAGTGCGTAACCGACGCACCACTTATGACTCATTCAGGATTTCTTCGTGCTGGTTTTTAACAGCGCGTAAAGCGGCCAAAAAACCCCAGACCGGTGATCAGCGGGATAAAACCGAGAATCTTAAAAACCAATCGCCATCCTCCGCCTACAATACCCACCCAACCCAACACCAGTAAGAGCACTCCAGCAAACACGCGGTGACACGGTCTAACGTGGAAACATTGGTTTTCATTGTCACTCTCCTTTAGCAATATACTTACAATTAATAGATGTAAATTTCCATGCAAAGTGACAAAAGAACTTTAAAGTTTAATTACATTACCGCAAAAATCGCACTTGATGGTGTCCATGCCGCGAAGCACAGGCTTGGTGATGGAGCCGCCGCAGAACGGGCAGATGACTGGAGCGGCTTTGGCTTTTTCAGCGGCCTGGCTGTCGATGGTGATGACGCGGTCACTATCCAGTTCGCGTGATTTGACCTGAGTGATCAATTTTTGCCATTCATCGCAGTTCTGGCCGTCGAGGTGAATTTTCGCACTGCGGGCAAAGGCAGCGGATTCGAATTCCAATTCGAGCCAATCTTCATTCTTCAGCATCCCCTGTTTGGTCGCCCGGACGGTAGAAATGGAAAACACAGGAACCTCGAACAACAGCTCTTGAACCTTCTTGCGTTCGGTGGTCACAAAGAGTACTTTCTTGGTGGCGATTTCTTCGCGTTGTTCAAAGAGCAGCCGTTGGTCTGTTAAAAACAGGATTCCTTCAGGGTCGTTCTTGTCTTCCTGTTCGTCGCGAGTCCATACTGCCTTTACCGCCCGAACCACGCTCTCCGTGGGTAAAAACCCGAAACTCGCGGATTCAGCCAGGTCGAGTGTCTTTTCGATCTGGTTTAATTGCGTTTGAACTTTGTTCACCTCGTTATTCAAGTCATCAAACAATTCGGTGACGGCACGGTTCGATGAGGTTACCCTGGCTTTGAAATTCGTGATATCCGCCTGCAATGCCTTTACCGCAGCGGAATTGGCTAATGTTGCCGCGCGTCCCTCTAACGGGCGCAACTGGTTTTGCAGCGTGTTGGATTCGGTTGCTATCTGGCTGAGAACATTACCGCGCTTGATGGACCATTGCTTCTGGAACTCGCGCGCCTGGGTTTCCAGGATCCTATTGAAGGCGTATTTCCGGGAGCGTGCTTTTTGTACGCGCAACGGCAGGTTGGCGATGGCGTTGTCGAGCGTTGCATACTGATCGCGAACTGAGGTCAGTTTTACCTCATCCACGAGTCGGGCGACTTCGCTGCGTGTGAAGGCGATATCCTTTTTAAGTTGGTCGGCGGGTGAGAGTTGTGTTGAAGCCATGGCATTCCTCCTGGTTGCTGAACTATTAAATAGTCACCCTTTATTGTACATTACTCCATCAAGATAGATGATTAAGCCACCATGCATAAGCCAACATGCAGATTCGAGTGCAGACAGACCTGGATTATGGGTTTTTATGCGCGCACGCCAACAGCAGTTTCTCCATACGTTCAGCGATGTCGTGGCGATTGAAATGCTGTACTACATAAGCACGGCCATTCAACCCCATGCGCTGCCCTTCAGCGGGTGTCGATGAGAGTTTCATGATAGCTGCCGCTAGCGCGGCAGGATCACCCGGGTTGACATATACTCCCGCTTGGGCTTTTTCGATTACTTCACGAATAACGCCGTCAATGGCACACAATACCGGCCGGCCAGCGGCGAGGTAATCAAATACCTTGTTGGGGTAGGTGGTTTTATACAGCTCGATCGGTTTAAGGATGGCCACGCAGGCATCAGCCGCGGCGAGAACCCTTTTTATTTCCGCCTTCGCCACCGATGGAATGAAGAAGACATTGCGTAAATCCAAATCCTGCGCGAGTTGTTGGAGGGCGGGTTTTTCTTTACCGTCACCCACCAGCATATATACCACACGTGGGTCTTGCGCCGTTATTTGCGCTGCCCGCAGCAGTGTACCCAAATCATTGGATAGCCCATGTGCGCCGGAGTAAAGGACGATATACGCGTGCTCAAGTTTCATCCGCTGACGAAATTCCGCGCCGTCATCTTCGGGATTAAACATTTCCGGGTCTACGCCGTTGGGTATCAGCACAATGTCTCTACCCCCTCGAGCCGTTATATGTGGAATGAAGCCAGGCGAGTTTACCACCAGTTTATCCGCGTGACGGTATAAGAAGCGCTCCAGCCAGTTGGATAACCCAATGATGAGTGGATTGCGAATGACCTTCATGGCCACAGCAAACGCTGGCCAGAGGTCACGAACTTCGAAAAGGAATTTGATCCCTTTCAACCTGGCCAGCAGCCAGGCAGTCCAGCCCTGAAAAATGGGGGGGGATGTTCCCCAGACAACATCTACATTTTTGACTCCCAGACCAATGAAGAAGGATGAGCACATGAAACTGATGAAACTGAGCAAGCGGTGGAAGAAACTGCGATGCAGCGCTGGATAGGTGTAAGCGCGCAGAATTTCCATGCCTGGTTCCGGAGTTTCCCGTGTGACCCAGCGTGGACTGACCTGCCTGGACTTGCCCGTGAGGTAACTCACCGGGCTGGTGATGATGGTGACACGGTGACCATTTTGTGTGAAGGCACGTGCTATCTCGTAATGCCGGGTTCCTCCCGGTTCATCCAGAGTGGCGAAAGCCTGGTGTATCAGCAGGATGTGAATTTTGCTTTTCTTTTCTTGTCTACGGTTCAGCATCAGTGATTTCCCATCTTGAAGTCAATTCAACTGACCCGGGTGAGCTGTATGCCAGTGAGAATGATAGCGCTGGATGTTTTTCATAATAAGTGTCCGATTCCCATCCTAAACGAGTATCCGCGCGCTGACCGGCGAGCGTTTCTCCTGCGCGAATGATGGAAACATCCATCGAACTAATCGCTTCAGCACTTTCCACGCGCAAAGCGCTGACCGTTAACCTGATGGTCAATTGCTGACCGCTTAAAACAAGTGTTTCTCCTGTTAATTCCCAGGGCCAATCCGGAAGCAACCAGTGAAGGTAGTAATCCATTGATTGGTCGTTGAGATGTTTTTTTATCAGCCGGTCGATAACCAAAAACCCCGACCCTTGAATGAACTGGAGGGTGCGCTGGTGAGTGATTCCCAACCTGCGATAACCTTTGTGATTCGCAGTAATAGACCCCCTTTCATTGTTTTCACGCCAACTGGCTTGCGCCTGGTCAAGCCATAAAAAGCGGCTCACCCTCTGCATCTGGTCACGTTGATTAACAGTTACCGTGTTATGTACGCTGGTGGCATCAAGCGCATTCTGCCATGGCGGTGGCAGGTTGTAGGAATAGGTACCGGCATCGCGCGCGATGTTGTGCCCCTTCCACCAGAGCTCAATGTGCAACTGGTCAGCATGGGCAGGCCGATTCCTGAAGCGTACCCCGCGCAGGGTTCCCCAGGTTGCGCCTGTTCCCACCTTGTGAATGGCCGGGGAGGCAGGCATATCAAGAGAGGATTGGACCGGCTTCATTCCCAATCCCAGCCAGCTGGCCAATTCATCCCAGGAACCTGCTGGCAGGCATGGTTGACCCAAGAAGGCGAGGGCAGCGGCCTGGGCAGTGGGGCGGTAATCGCGGTATTCCTCGCAGCCGAACGGTAACAGCAGTGTACCGTCATTATGGCCAAGGTTGGGAAGCCGGCCGCTGACCGGGTCGAGCTGGGCGATCATCCAGCGGCTGGCGGCTGCCAGTTTGCGTTGCACAGCAGGCGGCAGCTCTCTGCCCTGTTGGCGCAGCCGGGTGTGGTAGAGCAGTGAAAGTTGCAGCATCAGGCGATGGTAATTCGTACTGTGCTGAGAGTAGGTGCCATCCTGCTCCACCTGCCGCAAGAGAGCGCGGTTAAAATCTTCTTCACCCCGGTGGCACCATTCCTGCGCCCTGGGATCCAGATTCGCAAGGAAGTCGCCCGCCAGCATCAGGCATAAAGATTCACTCAGGATGTGATTGTTATGCTGAGACCTGGCGTAATCCAGGGTGGGCAGAATGCGCTCCACGTGATGGCGTACCGCGGCGGTGAGCTTTTCCACGCGCTGGGGCGTTGAATGGGCTGAGGTGTGGAAGGCGGAAACCGATAACATCCATATAATCGCGCGTATCCCAACCTCCTGCGCAGATACCCAATTAGGTCCTGTGTTAACCACGTTTGACCGGGTGAATTCTTCAAATTTAAGCCAGAATGTCTCAACGGCTGACTCGTCCGCGCTGGAATGGTATAAACCAGCCAGGGAAAGGCTCCAAATGAAGCGTGCCGGTTCCCATACTAACTTGATATCATCAAATAACTCCTCGTTCACATCAATCCAATGGGTGCTGGATTGCACTGGCGGTTCAAAGAAGAGAGGTTGCGGTGCAGCGCAAAACGGCCGGTACTGCCCATCTTTAAGCAGCTTCGATTCTTCTTTCATTAAAAGTGCGTTTAATTTCGCGGGGAGATGCTCCCAATTGGACGCCCAGCCATACTCAGGCGGTATCGGCTCGGAGAATTGTGCGAAGGAAGGCAAACCGCCGGAGGGAGTGAGTTGTCGCGTGGGTCCGTTGCGCAATTGCGCCTGGTAGTATGAATAACTGACCAGGTCGGCCACCCCTAACTCTTTTATCAGCAGGTAAAGTCTACGCAGTTGATTCAAATTAATAAGTCCGCTTTAGTGCGGTTTAGATCTTAATTTCAGCACCGCTGCGCAGCGCTTCTAAAGCCGCGAAACTTACCCGGGAGGTGTTCATCAATTCGTCGTAAGGAATCGGGGGCATTCCGCCTTTTCTAACTGCTGCCAGGAAAGATGCCCAGGCAGCTGCGTGACCTTTGTCCTGGCGCAGACGGGAGTGCGAAGTTTTGTGCGAATTCTCCGTTACCAGCGCAAGCGACCGGAAATCCTCCAGCACACCAATCCTGCCGTTGGAAAAGACTTCAATCCTCTCCTTGGGAAAGTTCCTGTTGCCATTCGCCAGGTATATCACCGTGCCGACCGAACCATCCGCGTAGCGCAGGGTGAGTTGCACGTTATCCTGATGGTACCTGTCATTATCCGCCAGAGCCGCCGCGCTCACAGATACGGGTACAGTGCCCACCAGGAAGGTCAGGAGGTCTATGAAATGGCAGCCTTCGCCGATGATACGCCCACCGCCCTGGTTCGGGTCATGCAGCCAGTGATTCAACGGTAAAAATCCAGCGTTTACGCGGTATTGGATATACAAAGGTTCAGCCCGCTGACGGATGAAATCCGCGAGCGCGATGCTCATGGGGGCGAAACGGCGGTTAAAGCCCACGCTGAGCAGTGGAGCGCCTGCCTTTGCGAGTTCTGCTTCGATCTCAGCGAGTTCACCAATGTTCAGCGCCAGGGGTTTCTCACAATATACAGCTTTTTTGTGGCGCAACGCTGCCAATACCTGGCGGGCGTGATGCTGATGGCGAGTGAGCAACACTACCGTGTTGATATCCGGATTCTCCAGGATGTCAGTTTCTGAGGTTGTCGCAAACCCGAAGCCGAATTTCCTGGCAGCCTGCTGCGCGCTCATGCCTGACGCCGTGGCGATGCCAACCAGATGAACCCCTGCGGCTTTCTGGATTAGCGGCAGGAAGATAGCCTGCGCGTAATTACCCGCACCCAGTACACCGAGCTTTATATCCGCAGACGTATTACTGGCTGCCGGGGTCACCAGCACCTTTTGTTGGCTGTTTTTTTCTTCTTTTGATGGATAAGTGAGGAGGACACCGAGGAAAGGTTCGTGCAGGTTACCGGAGATAAGATCATACGCTTTCGGCGCAACTTCTATCGGAATGCGATGGGAAATGAGGGGGTGTAAATCTATCTTGCCGGTGGCTAAAAGGTCAATGAACGCCTGCAAATTACGGCCTTCAGTCCAGCGTACATAGCCAGGCGGGTAATCGACGCCTTCTTCTTCGTACTGTGGGTCATACCTCCCTGGTCCGTAGGAACGTGAAATCTTAAAATCAAGTTCCTTTTCGTAGTAGCGTTTGCGCGGGATTTGCATCCCCACAGCGCCTATGGCGACCACAGTACCGCGGTCGCGCGTAATCTCTCCTGCCAGTTCAACCGGGTCATTCGAGGTGGTGTCGGCGCAGATCAATACCTGGTCAAAGCCGCGCCCGTTGGTGATGCCGCCGATCAAGTCGACACAATTCTGGCGATGCGCTGCGGAAAAGCCCATATCTTGTGCCAGCCTGACCCGCTCTTCGCTGAGGTCGATACCGAACACGCCGCAGCCGGCAGCGCGCGCTACCTGGGCAGCGAGCAACCCCAACAACCCCAACCCGATGACACACACGCTCTCTCCAAGCTGGGGGGAAGCCAATCGGAACCCATGCAGCGCGATGGCGCCAAGTGTGGTGAAGGCCGCGGATTCGAAATCGACATTTTCGGGCAGGCGCGCCGCCAGGTTCACCGGAACCAGCGCATATTCCGCGTGAATTGCGTAACCACCGCCTGCGCACGCCACGCGGTCACCAACCTTAAAGTCCAACACATCTTCACCAACCTTGACCACTGTCCCCGCCGAAGAGTATCCCAGTGGCATGGGCTGGTCTAGCTTATTGAAGGCGGCTTCGAGCGATGGAATCAATCCTTCGCGCATGGCCTTATTAATCACCTGTTTCACCAGGTCTGGTCGCGAAGCGGCTTTTGCAATGAGGTTCTTTGAAGCAAAATCGACGATCATGCGTTCTGTACCTGCGGAAACGAGAGACGCGGCAGTTCGCACCAGTACCATGCCGCGCCTTACAGCGGGTACAGGCACTTCTTCAACAACGGTTTTTCCATCGTTCAATTTCTGGAGGATCTGCTTCATGGTTTCTCCTACATCAGATTATATTCTATTATCTATTGCGTAAATCCCTCCCTTTTAATAATCCTGGAAATCGACAGGCTGGCATAGAAAGTGCATCAATTCCCCTTACAGCACGCGCGAAGTTGGAGGTTGTGTATGTTTAAGAAGATTATCTGGGCATTTATGCTGCTCGTCATGACGGCCTGCACCATTCTCTTTAAAGATGGTGTGAATATTGTACTCAGCGAACTTACGCCGACCGTGGTTACTACGGGATTTACCGCAACCACAGAAGAGGAAACAGCCATTACTGAGGCGGCTGAACCCACAATCGAGCCAACAGCCACTGAGGAAATCTTACTCACGCTTTCAGCGACGGCTGAAGTCACCGCTGAGTCCACCCCCGAACCCGAAGCAACACCCGTTCCCTTTGAGGCTGTTTACGGGGTGCAAACAGGCTCTCCGGCCTACACGGATAACTTCGCCCACCTTTCCGCAGGCTGTGCCTGGCAGGGAATCGCCGGGCAAGTTTTCAATGCCAATAACGAGCCGGTCATGAATTTAATCGTGAAGGTCAGTGGTAAGTGGAATGGAAAAGAGATCGCCAGTGTTGGCGTTACGGGCATGGTCGCCGGATTGCCTTACGGCCCGGGAAGTTATGAAATTGTCCTGGGAGACAAAGCCGTAAACTCAAAGGACACGCTCTACCTGCAAGTTTTCGATGAGGCACAAAAACCACTAACCGAACTTATTTCAATCTCCACCCAGGCGGATTGCCAGAAGAACCTGATGATCTTCAATTTTGTGGAAAAATGATACTTGTATCATAAGCTGTATCCGCTAGCCTGGTTTGCCACGCGTGGTTGATGGCAGTGTATAATTCAGCCAATGGCAGAGCAAAATGATGACTACAGCAAAGACCTGCTGCTGAGTGATATTTTCACAAGGGCAGTGCGTTATTGGTGGTTGGTGACCATCCTGATGATTGCCGGGGGAGTGGCAGGTCTGCTGATTGCGCTTTTACAAAAACCACTTTACGAGTCCACCGCGCATATCACCACGGCGATCGATTTTGCCTACGCCGGCCGCCTGACCGATTACGAGGAGGATTTCCTTTTGGCGGCAGTCGGCGACATCATCACATCAGACGCCGTGATCGAAAAAACTTCAACCGCCGCCCTTGACCAGGGACTGTTGGCAAATCCAGAGGACGTGGCCAGTGGTTTAGTGGCTTCCAGGCAGGGTTACCGCTGGCAATTGAGCAGTCGCTTCCACGAGCCGCAAACTGCCCAAAAAGTAAATCAACTCTGGCTGGAGTCATCCCTGATGGCGCTGGAAAAACTCCGCCAGCAATCCATCACCGCACTGGCGCAAGTTAACGCCCAATCGGAGGTGGAAGCCTGTTTTCAACAAGCGGTCAGCCTGGAACCGGTCTCTCCATACTGCACGCTTGAGAAAATGCGCACGCTGATCGCAAGCGAGGAGGGTTCGAATGATGAGGCGTTATCCGCTACGTTATTGAACAGGTTGTTAATCTCGCGCATCAGCTTCCAGGTGACACAAGAGGCTGGGTTGCCTGTGCAACCGTCGCATTACGGTGCGAACATCACGACGCTTGCCGGCATATTGGTTGGACTGCTGGTTGCTCTTATCCTTTTCCTGCTGGGTTACCCCCGGATTCATCGTGCAGGCAGTAAAAAGTGATCTACCGTCTCTGGCAAAAGGGCACCTGGTTCTTGTGGACACTGCTGGTGATTACCCTGCCAATCACCACTTTTCCATTGGTAATGAAACTGACAGGTTCCACTTCAGTAGCTCCGGCATCACTCCTTCCGCTAATTCCCCTGGTGCTGCTCTTCTTACCGCTGTACCTGTGGCAGAAAAGCCCTGTACCTGTGCACATGAAAGTGGTTCTGTTGTTCTTTCTGTATGCTCTGTTTACGGTCGCGCTGGCGTTCCTGCGACCTTTACCGCTTTATAAGGCTCAATCGCCGCTTGCCGCGGGGTTTGAAGGCGCGGTTACATTAATACTGGGCTTCCTTTTTTATCTGGCAGCAGTCAGTTTACCTGGTTCACGCGAAAGAATTGATAAAACCTTACGCCTGGTCAACTGGACAGGGTTGGCGGTCGTGACGTGGTCCATCCTTCAGGTGGTACTGGAACCCTTGTTACCAGCAACCAAGCAATTCCTCAATCAGTTCCAAACTTTCATTTCGCCGACCAGGCTGCTGGTAGACCGCATGCAGGGCTTTGCTTCTGAGCCTTCCTGGCTGGCCCACATGCTCAACCTGGTTTTTTTAGCGTACTGGCTCGCAGCCAGCTACAACCGCACCAGTGTGCACGGGTTCAGGTTTTGGAAATTCTCCCTTGAAAACCTGCTGGCGCTGCTTGGCATCATTGTGCTTGCGGGGACGCTTTCGCGTGGTGGATTACTATCCTTCATCCTGGTGGTGGCAGTGATCTTCGTGTTCATGAATATCCGCCTGGGCAGAACGCTGATGCGAAAGACGAGCCGAAAAAGAAAAGTCTTAGGGATTGCAGGCATCACGCTGGGGTTGGTCCTGGTCTACCTGGTTTTGCTCGCCGCTGGTTTATGGGGTTGGAGCCGAATGGACCCCAGGATGGAGAATGTCTTTAATTTTTCAGCCGAGGGCGAGAACCCACTTATCGAATATGCGGATAACCTGCGCTTTGGGGAACGGGTGATTTACTGGCAAACCGGGTGGAACATCTTCAATGACCATCCTATCATCGGGGTTGGGGTTGGTTTTTCGGGGTTTTATTTCCCGGAATATCTGCCAGATGCGGGTTGGGGGCTGAGCGAGACCCGAAAACTATTGTTCCAGTCTGAGGGATTGTTGAACATCAAGAATTTGTGGTCACGGCTGTTGGCTGAGACTGGAATCATTGGTTTCGCGTTGTTCCTCTCTTTTCTGGTACTTTTCGCTTTCACTTCTCTGGAAATGATTATCAAGGGTGAGGGGACGCGCAGAACCCTGGGTTTTATGGGAGTTTTCATGCTGGCGGCATTGATGGCTGAAGAATTCAGCGTGGATAGTTTTGGGCTGCCTTATTTATGGTTCAGCATGGGCTTGGTCACCGCTGGTTGGCGTTGGTATACTATGCCGAATAGTGCAGAGAATGGATAAATCTGAAAAGTCCGTATTACTGGTGTTTCTAATCATATTGATTTCAGCCTGTTGCCTGCTGGTGGTTTGTGGTGGTTTGGCTCTTCTGTTATCGAGCGTATCCGGTTTACTTGCGCCTACAGCGGAAATCACTGACATCCCGGATGCTGCGCCAACGTCAATCAGTCCCAAGAACACATCGTTCCCTTCACCCACGTTGACACCGATTGCTGCAGAAACGGTAGCGGGAATGTATAGTACGCTTGCGACATTACAAAATACGGTCATTCCGAGCGCCGACCTTATTTACCTGGCTGAGCGATATGAAGGCAAGAAGGGCATCCCGCTGCAGTTGACCACCTATCCCATCGTTTATGAGGTTGGGGACCGCCTGGAATTCAACAAGCTCAATACAGATACTAACATTTCCAGCGTGGTTTCCGCGGTGCTGCGCTATGCTTCTGATCACTTGTATTTTTGGGTTGAAGATGGCGTCTACATTGATCGCGAGGAGATGCTGACTACGCTCGATGTCTTCGAAAATCAGATTTACCCCACTAATCAGGAATTCTTTGGAACTGAATGGATACCCGGGGTGGACAATGATCCGCACCTTTACATCTTGTATGCCGGGGATATGGGCTATTATCTGGCGGGATATAACGCTTCATCGGATGGGGTGCTGCCGCTGGCTCACGAGAACTCCAACGCCCATGAAATGTTCTACATCAATTCAGATGTTCAGGCACTCTCAGACCCCTATACCCTGAGCGTGATGGCGCACGAATTTCAGCACCTGATCCACGGCTATCATGACCCTAACGAGGAACTGTGGGTCAACGAAGGTTTTTCAGAACTGGCAACGTTGCTTAACGGTTACAGCGCGGGTGGTTTTGATTATGTATTTTCTTATGATACTGACGTGCAGTTGAATGACTGGTCAACTGATTCCAGTGAAAACGATGCGCATTACGGCGCCAGTTTTCTTTATGTCACTTATCTGCTGGATCGGTTTGGCGAGGAAATCACCAAGGAGGTAGTCGCCAATCAGCTTGATGGATTTGGCAGTATTGACCACGTTCTATCACAAAATGGTATAACAGACCCTGCTACAGGGAAGAACATCAGCGCGGATGATCTCTTTGTAGATTGGACGATTGCGAACCTGTTGAACGATGCCGGGTTCGATGACGGTCGTTATGTTTACAATATCTACCCCTCCGCCCCCACCGCGAGCATCACTGAAACAATATCCTCCTGTAACAACATGCAACTTGAGCGAACGGTAAAACAATATGGGACGGATTACATTGAACTTGATTGCGCCAGCGAAGAGATCGAGCTGGAGTTCTCTGGTTCTCCGACGGTTCCTGTACTGCCGATTTCCAGCGGGGATAACCGCTTTATGTGGTCCAACCGCGCAGATGGGTCGGTTACCAGGTTAACCCAGGAATTTGATTTTACCAGGGTTAGCGCTCCAATTAGTCTGCGTTATGAAACCTGGTATGACCTCGAAGTAGATTACGACTATGTTTACCTGCTGGCAGCAGCAGATGGAGAAAACTGGCAATTAGTGTCAACGCCATCCTGCAGCAGCCAGAATCTCACCGGCAATAATTATGGCTGTGGGTACAACGGCTACTCGGGAGGTTGGATCGACCAGGAGGTGGACCTGTCAGAGTATGCAGGGAAGAAGGTGACATTAAGTTTCGAGTATATTACAGACGAAGCGGTCACCGCAGAGGGATTTCTACTTGACAATATCAGTATTGATGCTGCGGGTTACCTTGCTGATTTTGAAACGGACGCAGGCGGCTGGTTGACTGAGGGTTTTGTCAATATCGAAAATCGAATCCCGCAGAGTTTCCTGGTAACAATTTTGGATACTTCCGGAAGGTCACCTGTGCAGAAGTACGCCCTTAACGCCGGTGAAGTTCTCTCAGTGACACTCGCTCCCCAGTCCACAGGTCAGACATATGTGGTGATTGTCAGTGGTTCGACCAGGTTCACCAGGCAGGAAGCAGAGTACCGGGTGACTCTAAGATAGACAACAGGACCAGCTGATGGGCTGGTCCTGTGAGGAATTGCTAGACTATCTCAATTTTTCTGTTGGAGCCGTGCCAGTTCTTGTTTTAGTTCCTCGCTGCGCTGGCGGGTGGCATTATGTACCTCATTGCGTACGAGAAAATAATTGTCCTTAAAGCGGGTGCGCATTTTATCGCCAGATTCAGGCGTATACAAAAGTACCACCAGAGCGCCAACGACACCACCCAGGATAAAACCGGTCAAGAACTTTTCGATTGCTTTCATGGTTCCTCCCATCACGCAATAATATTAATTATAGCCCTTTAACTCACATTATTAGCGCTCGAGGTGCAGCAGTCGAAAGAACCACGGCGCGATGAATGTGACCCACATCCCGATGAGCGTATACCTGATGAAACGGAAAGTGCCACCGACCAGCAGCGGTTCTTCAGGGAAGACAAGCTTCAAGCCAAAATATAACACCACGATCCCCATCAAGCCAAAAGTGTAACGCGCCAGTTTCTTTACGGATGAACATCTGATTTCGTATACACCAAATTTATTTCGCCACCAGGCAAAACCAGCGGTGAAACCAAAAGCCACCCCGGCGATAGTGATTACCCCCTCAAGATTGAACGGGTCAGGGGCTTCAGCGCCGGCGGCCAGTGCCAGGGTGGTCCATTCGGTGGGGAGAACCCACTTGCTGGTCGATAACTGAGCGAGGTATCCAAGTAGAATAAAACTTACCCCGAATAAGAAGGAAACCAGGATTTGGAAAGCAAAAGTTTTACTTTTCAGCCAACCGGAAACGGGTGCTTCGAATTTAATATAGAGCAGGATGATCAGAATACCGGCAAGCCATCCCGTCAATACATCGTGCAGAAAGTGCACGCCTAGATAAATTCGTGAAAGGCCGATGAAGAATACCAGCACAACCGCGAGGATATATGCCCACTTGCTGCGGATGGTCGCGGCAATGATACCCCAGATGGCGGCTGAGTTTTGAGAGTGCCCGGAGGGCATCCCGAATGAGGTTTCTGAGGAATAAGCGCGCACATTGCTGTCTACCCAGAACGGGCGCGGGGTATGAAAGAGTATCTTGAAAACGGAATTCAGTCCTCCGCTGAGGATCAGCATCATCCCGGCGCGAAAACCGATGACCGGGTCGATGCTCCAGTAGAGTGCTGGCATCACCAATAAAAAGAACAGTTCACTTCCCAGGAACGTGAACGCCTGCATGGGGTATTCTAACCAACCGCCCAGATTCTGCCAGAATGTGGTGAAAGCAATTTCAAAATCGATTAGCGCTTCCATATAATCCTCCTAAAAAACAACTCATCTCAACGAGGTTTACATCCTCACAACCCGGCTGCGGATGGTATCTATGCGGGCATCATCCAGACCAGGCAGAGAAGCATCAATATAGAATGGACCAGTGCCTTCTCTTTTAATCGATGCGGCAGCGCTGCCGGTGATGGCTGCGGCGAGCGGGTCATATGTGGTCTGATAGGCAGCGAGGAATGCGCCACAGAAAACCTCGTTTTCGCCCGTGGGGTCATTCACCCGGACCGGGTAATCCGGGATCATGTACTTGTGTGAAGAAAATGCATCATGAAGCAGGTAGCCACCCTGTTGTTTTTTAACCACCACAGTCCGACAGCCATAAGCGCACAGATTGGTGGTCATATCCCACAGATCTTGAGCCCTAAGCTGAAAAAGGTTGCGTAGTTCCATTTCCTTTACAAAAATAGCGGTCGCATCTTTACTCAGCACAACGACATCTTTGATTCGCTCTGGAATCATGGTTGAGCGGTGAGGCTGCAAGGTTATGTTCCGTATAGACCCTCTCTCCAACATGGCTGCTAATTTGATTTGACTGGCAGCGTCGAGTGGGCAGATATGCGCAGCCGTGGCTTCGAAGTAATCCCCCGGGACCTTTTCCAGCAGAAGCCGGGAATACATGAAGAATTCATCGGTTGATTCTTCAGTATTGTATAAGTATCCCAGCAATTCTTTTGGATAGGACAGGTTGTGAGCCGCGTAAGCCGCCACCGGGTTATCGCAGATGCAGGTACGCGCATCCGAATATGCCTGGAAGGTGCGCAATTCAAGATCTTCATCCGCGAATTTAATTCCGCGCGTATCAAGTCCATGCTTGATTAGTGATTCTAGCCATTCCCCTGGGAAGTGCCTGTCCACTACACCCAGCAGTCCAGCATTATCCCCCCAGTGATGAACAGCGGCAGCGGCGTACAGAAGAGAACCACCCAGTTGATTTGAGACAGCCTTACCCTCCACATCGATGATGAATTCTCTGCGAATCTGGCCGGCGACTATGAATTTTACATCGTGCCTTATGGTCATGAAAAAACCTGGATCTGTTGCTAATTATTTGGAATTTGTAATCAATGTAAAAATTCTATCGTTTCCCGGTTTCCGAAATTGTCTTGAGGAGCGCGGCAATACCCATGCCAATTTTCGCGCCGTCTCCAGAAGTGAGGCGGAGCCTTTCACCACCTTCTTCCTGTTTTTTTACGACCAAATAAGCAGCTGCCAGACCAGTTAACAGTCCAATGGAACCGCCAATAAGGAAAGTCAAAGATTTCCAGTTCGGATTTCGGGACATGATTACTCCTTTGGTGACGTTTTAATATGAAAGACCAATCGCAGCAAATACGCAATCCCAGCGTATACTGACCTGACCTTGATGAATGGAGCAGCAATTAACTGCGTGAGGTTCGCATTGTGAATTTTCAGGCGCTGGCTATATTGAGCGGCTGCAACCAGGTAGGGGATTACAGCACGGTGGGTTCTTTTCAGTAACCAGATTCCTAAGACGACGAATGCCAGAGGGATCAGGCTTAAAAACAGCCAGGGCAGGATCAAGAGAATCGTTGAGAGCATTGCCCATTTGGCGTTCAGGTTATTTGCTGAGCCTGCCGACAATACGACCAGGATGGTAACAATCAGCGCTGCGCTCGTTACTCCCAGTATTGGCAGCAGGATTTGCCATAAGAACTGTCTGCGGTGAGCCTGTTCTTCAGGAAGAACTGCGGATGGTGTACCCTGGCGGTTTTTCATGCATCAATTTTAGCATTAATCATGCTATGTCATCTTTTATGAGGAAACATTAGAAAATGTGAAATATTGAGAAATGAAATATTGAGAAATATTGAGAATTTTCAAGAATAATGTATAATATTCAACGTACTAACAATTGACTGGCTTAATAATTGCGTGTAGCAAACTGGCTCTTCGATAAAAAAACTGGCTCGAGTAATATTCTTACACTCCAGATGGAGTTTGGATGTAGATTAAAAAAATTGAGAGAGTATTGTGATTCTCGAATTCACGAACTCAACAGGATTTCAAATTACACCAATTGGACAGGTATTGGTTCTTAACAATATTAAAAGAATTATCTGTTCTGGGGTGTCAGGGAAATCTATAAATTTGAAACATCCATAAGTAAGAATTTTCAAGACTGTGGTCTTAAGGATCACGGAAAACCGGTTCATATCGAACAGCCAGAAGGCCAATTTGGGTTTTTGGCTGTTGGTTTTTAACTACAATGACAGATAAGATGATTACTGCGATCAAAGTTCAGAAACGTGACACTGAAAGGGTCAATATTTACCTGGATGGTGAGTTTGCGTTCGGTCTTTCGCGGATCACTGCTGCGTGGTTAAAGATTGGAGATAGGCTTTCAGAAGAACGCATCGTATTGTTACAGCAAGAGGACGCCATAGAGGTTGCCTATCAGCGCGCGTTACTGCTGCTCGGGTATCGATCCAGGAGCGAACAGGAGATGCGCCGGAAATTGGCTGAAAAGAACTTCAGCGTGGACCAGGTTGAACAAGTGGTGAAGAAACTAAAGCAGGCGAACCTGATTCAGGACAGAAGTTTTGCGTTAGCATGGGTCGAGAACCGTAACAACTCGCATCCGCGCAGTCAGCGCCTGATGCGCCATGAATTATTGCGCAAAGGTGTTGATGAAACGCACATCGAAAATGCCTTAAAAACCTCTTCCACTGACCTGGAACTGGCGCGACGGGCAGCGGTAACATATTCTCGAAGGCTGACTGGGAACGACTACGAAGCCTTTCGAAAGCGCTTAAGCGGTTTTTTGGCGAGGCGGGGCTTTTCTTATGATATTATCGCCCCGGTGATCGCCGAACTTTGGAAGCAGCAGGAAGCCACCATCAAGATTAATGATAATGAGGAAGTGAAAACATGGGAAAAATTGAAGCCGGATTGATCATATTGCTCGTTTTGGGGGCGTTATTGCTGGCGACGCTTCTGACCATTTTGCTGGTAAGGATTTTTAAAGGAAAGTATAAAAAAGAGCAGGCTGAAAAAGCAGAGGCTGTAATACTATCAGCAGTAGAAAAAGCGAAAACCATAGAACTGGAGGCGCGAGATAAAGCGCTGAAGGTGCTGCAGGAATCGGAGCAGGAATCAACGCGGCGGCGCCAGGACATTCTGAGAGAAGATGACCGGCAGCAAAAAAGGCGCGCTGAACTGGACCACCGCCTAGAGAGGCTTGAACTCCGCGAGCAAAATTTGAACAAGCGACAAAGCGCGCTGGATAAAAGGGCTAATGACATAGAAAAGTTGTATACCGACCAGTTGGATGAATTGCAGCGCATCGCACAAATGACAATGGACGACGCCAAGCAGGTGCTGTTGACCGAAGCAGAAAAAGAAGCGCGCAATGACATGGCGCGAATTATTCGCTCCATAGAGGCTGAAGCCCGGTCTGAAGGTGATAAACGCGCCCGTGAGATCATCACGGATGCTATCCAAAGGGTCGCCTCTGAACATGTGGTCAGCGTTTCCACCTCACTGGTGACGCTGCCTAACGAGGAAATGAAAGGCCGCATTGTTGGCCGGAATGGTCGTAACATTCGAGCTTTTGAGCAGGCGGCCGGGGTGGACGTGATTGTAGATGATACACCCGAAGCAGTAACCATAAGCTGTTTTGACCCTGTGAGGCGAGAAATCGCCAGGCGCTCGCTCGACCGCCTCATCATAGACGGCAGAATTCATCCCGCGCACATCGAGAAGATTCTGGCTGAAGAAGAACGGGAAGTGGAAAAGGCGATCGTGGAAGCAGGTGAAGAGGCTGCTTTTGATGCCGGAGTGGCAGGCGTACACCCCGAAGTGCTGAAAATGCTTGGAAGGCTCAAATTCCGTACTTCTTACGGGCAGAACCAGCTGGCACATGCGGTAGAGGTGGCCAGGCTCTCGACGGTGTTGGCTGCGGAATTAGGCGCGGATGTTGAAGTAGCCCGTGCTGGCGGTTTATTGCACGACCTGGGTAAGGCCATGGACCATAATACAGAAGGTACACACGCCCAGTTAGGCGCGGATTTTGCCCGACGATACGGCGTGAACTCCAAGATCGTCAACGCGATGGCTTCCCACCACCACGAGGTGGAACAGGAATCCATTGAGGCGGTCATCGTAGAAGCTGCTGACGCTATTTCAGGCGCGCGGCCAGGAGCCCGCCGTGAAGACCTGGAGCAATATATCAAGCGCTTGCGCGCGCTGGAGGAAATCGCCAACTCCTTCAAGGGAGTGCAGCAAAGTTACGCCATCCAGGCCGGCCGCGAAGTGCGCATCATCGTTCAACCCGAGGAGATTGACGACCTCGCTTCCACCCGCCTGGCGCGTGATATCGCCAAGAAAGTGGAAGAAACCATGCAGTATCCTGGTCAAATTAAAGTTACTGTCATACGCGAGACCCGCGCTGTGGAATTTGCCAAGTAGAAAGGTTACTAATGAAATGGCTCTCCCAAACCGGAGAGCCATTTTTGTTTTAATCAGACCAGGGCATGAATTCCTCGAAGAATTCGAGGCCATACCAGCTCTTAATCTCTTTGCGATTCAAGAAATAGAGTGTTGAACGGTCATGCGTCACTGATGACCCCAATCCAACCGCGGAAGTGTAACCCGCGCTGTAAGTATAGTCCATTACTCCGGCATCAGCCTCACCGTAAGGGTATGCAAAGGTGAGAATCTCGATGCCAAGTTTTTCCTCGAGATAGGCTTTTGAGGTTACTATCTCCTCTTCCCAATCGATCCCATTCGTCAGATCTGTGTGATGCATGCTGTGGGAACCAATCTCCCAACCCTGAGCGAGCAATTCCTGCAGTTGCTCTGAGCTGAGGTTGCTTCGCGTGTCCACGGTCTCTCCGATGATAAAAGCTGTTCCGACGAACCCATATTTACGTAATATAGGATAGGCGTTGTCATATAGATCCAGGTAACCGTCATCGAAAGTGATGATGACCGGCCGGCTGGGGGCGGAACCGCCTTCTCTGATCAGTTCAGCCAGGTCAGAAACTGTAATCGTTTGATAACCATTTTCATAAAGCCAGTTCATCTGCGCTTCAAGCGAGGTAGTCGTCACTGCGTACTGACTTTGGATGGTATCTGAGACATGGTGATAAAGCAGGATCGGAACGGTGACTGCGCCAAATTCCAGCTCTTCAGGGTCAACCTGGATGGGTTCTACCGTCTCAGGTTCCATGGTTGCCGCAGGAGTCGAGGTAGGCGCTGCCGTTTCAGTAGGCAGCGCCGTGGGGGAGGGTGTGTAAGTGGGGGTGGCGGTAGATGTGGGGGTGAATGTGAAGGTGGTGGTAGGGAATTGGGGCTGGAAGGGGGTCATGGTGGCTGGGATTATTGTCGGAGACATAACCGCCTGAGGTGTGCAACCTGTGATGGCGATGGACATCATCAGTATAAGGAATAACCACAAACCCTTGAAACGCCTGACCATAATGAATACAGTATATCCATTTATTTCAACGAGTACTATAAAAAGAGTGTAGCAGAGCCGACATAAGGATTTAACCGCATTTCTGATTCCACCGTAGTTATGGGTCCGTGCCCGGGAATTAACATGGTTTGCGGTGGCAGGGTGAAGATTTTGGTTTTAATACTGGTTTTAAGAACCTCAAAATTGCCGCCATCCAGGTCGGTGCGTCCGATCCCCTGGTGGAAGATAAGGTCACCGACCAGTGTTACATCGAGGACCTTAATGTAAAAAACTACGGAGCCGGGT
The DNA here is from genome assembly GCA_002402725.1 of Anaerolineaceae bacterium UBA4799. The sequence continues at coordinate 31,988 of DHGL01000033.1, read as the reverse complement.
GTATGGCCGGGGGTGTGCCTGATTTGTATCTCTCCCTCACCAAGTTGGATGGTCTGCTCATCCGTTAAGTAAACATCAGGATCTGCGGGTATATCTATTGGAATCCTGAAATGGACCGCACCCCCTCCAGCACGCCACAGCGCCAGGTCATCTTTGTGCAGGGCGACCTCTGGCTTTGGCGCCAGATTGGCGAGCAGGTACGCGAGCCCGGCGAAGTGGTCAAAATGCCCGTGAGTACACATGATCATCTCCACGGACAATGCGTTGTCTTGTACGAAAGCGAGGATATTTTCTGGTTCAAAAGAGGGGTCAATAATAACAGTGCGGCGGGTCGCGTCATCATACAGGATGGCCACATTGTTTCCCATCAAACTGGAAGAAAGGGTTTTAATTTTCAGGCTCATATGTGTGATTTCGTTTTTGTTGCGCAAGAATGAACAGGTTCAATAAAATTGTGATTGAGATGATAACCAGGGCAACGCTATAAATGGAAATTGGATTATTCTTGTAAAGCACTCCGGCTAATACAGGCGCGATGATTACCGCGATGGCGTTTACGGTCTCTACCATGCCGTAAGCCAGGCCGGTCTGGCGTGGATTCACCAGGGTTCGGGAGATGGCGAGGACCATGGACCGGCACAGTCTGTAACCGCCGATGAAAAAGTACCCGAAGCCGAACCAGAAAGGCAGGTCAGCGACAAGAAATGTAACCGAGAAGACCAGCACCCAAACCTGGCCGACGATAAACCCGATGACCGAGGGCAGGTTACCCAGGGCGAGGGTGGCAACGGCGTTCCCCAGGCTGCCGATGGCACCGAAAATACCGATCATTGAGCGGGAGAACTCGTGTTGATTTTGAAGAAAACTGGGAGTAAATGGCTGCGGAAGGTAGATGGCGAAAATGCTTAACAGGGTGACTGCCAGGAAGGCAAAGAAACGCGGATTTTTCAGGATTCCCATACTGATGGCGGTACCCTGATCGGCGTGATGGGTTTCCGGCGCTTTGGAAGCGAAGAGGACGATAACGGTGGAGATGACAAAAATAATGGCGGCGATCAGATAAACGGTTTTCAGCCCCAGACGGTCGGCGATAAAGCCACCACTGATGGGACCGAGCACAGCCCCAAGATTGTAAAAACCCGAAGAAAAGGTTAACGCGCGACCGATGCTCCAATCACCGCGCACACTGGTGATATAGCTGTTCATTGGGGCAATCACAAAACTGGTCATCCCGTAAAGAATCAGACCAACCACGAACATAGGCAGGGTATTGGCCAGTGCCATGGTCCAGGCAGCAAAAGTTCCAAGGAACCAGGACCCCCACATGATTGACCTGGATCCGAAACGGTCTGAAAGGTAACCTGCAGGTATTTGGAAAACCGCCATAGCAATACCCATCGCGCCGAAAATACTGCCAATCATCACCGGATCAGCGCCAAATTCCTGTAAATACAGCGGTTGAAAGTAGATAAACAGCCCCTCACCCATTCCCCAGGCGAAGAGGGAAATCGTCACCAGCAGCAGGTTGCGCCTCATGCTTCTTTAATGACCCGCTTTAAAAATTCTCCAACGTGAGAGAAGATTTTTTCCCTTTCCGGTTCACGGATGATCACATGGCCGCTGTTATCAACCCATAACCTGGTCTTATCGATAGCCGGCAGCAAGTTATAAAGTGTTTCGAGGCTTTCTGATGGAATTCCTTCATCTGTTCTTGATTGCACAAGCATGACCGGTACGCGGATATTACCCACTTCATGCAGCATGACCTTGATTAACCTATCCAGCTCGATGATTGCCCGGCTCGGGTAGAACGGGTAGTCCTTGTGGTCCAGGGCTGCCGCAGGGTTGCGCCAGTCAGGTTCTTGCTTGTTAATGCGCAGATTCAGCCTTCCGATAAGCGGTAATAACCAGGCACGTGGATCGTGAGGTAGAGCGCAGGGCGCAGAAAAGGTGACCGCTGCGCAGCAATCAAATCGCGCCGCGGCGATGAGGGTGAGCACGCCACCCATGGATAAACCCATCACAACCTGCCTGTCTGTACAGCCTTTCAACAGGTTCAAACCATCTTCAACGCAGGCAATCCAATCATTGAAACGCGCTCTACTCATATCTTGCGGGGTCGTGGCGTGACCAAACAGGCGTGGAGCGAGCACGGTATAACCCTCAAGTGCCAGCGCGTCTCCTAGCATGCGCATTTCTTTGGGCGTGCCGGTAAATCCGTGAATCAGCAGGCACCCTGTATTTCCACCAGGGATGAAAAAAGGTTCAGCAGTTGGCATGGTCAATAATGTGGTCATTCAAGCCTCCAAATATTCACTTAGAGAATCATCAGTTCGCGGGAAAGGTCGCTGAGCGATTCGCTGCCGGTCTGGGTAATCCGCATGTTATCTTCGATGCGCACTCCACCACGCCCGGGCAGGTAGATGCCGGGTTCGACCGTGTAGGTCATCCCAGCGCTAAACAGCTGTGAATTACCATTGAAAATGTAAGGCGGCTCATGGTCTTCCAGTCCCAGGCCATGACCGGTGCGGTGAGTGAAAAACTCGCCGAATCCAGCGTCCTCGATGACCACGCGCGCCGCCAGGTCAACCAATCCTGCGGCTACTCCGGGTTTACCGGCAGTACGTCCTGCATGGTTGGCTTGCTTGACCGCCTCGTAGATGGTTCTTAGCTCAGGCTCAATTTCCCCGATGGCGAAGGTGCGTGTCAGATCGGAGCAGTACCCATTCGACCGCGCTCCCCAGTCGATGACCAGTAAATCGCCAGGTTGGAGAGGGCGCTCTGTGGGTACCGCGTGAGGGTTAGCGCTATGGGGACCGCCAGCGACTATGGGTTGAAACGGGAGTTCGGAATCAGAACCGTTGCGCAGCAACTGGATGGTGAGTTCTGCGGCAAGTGTTTTTTCCGTGACGCCGGGTTTGATCAACGGGAGCATATGGAGGAGTGAACGCTGGGCTATGTCTACTGCCCTGCGCATTTCACTGATTTCATCCAACTCTTTACAGACGCGCAGCTCTGCCAATCCCTGGCTGGCAGATGTAAACCTGGCTGTGGGGACAGCCTGCTGCAGGTAATCCAATTCAAGGTAGCGCATCCTCACGGGTTCAACGCCAATGGTGGCTTGATTAAGTTCCAGGGGTTCCAATGCCAGCTTGAAGGCATCCACCCAGGTGGCAGGATTATCGTTGTAGGCTGCTTGCCGCAGGGGGATGCGCGAAGCGCTCAGTTTTGCCTGTTCCAACTCTGGTAAAATCAGCAGCGGCGGCTCATCGCCGGTATAGATGAGCAAGGTTGGTCGTTCCATCAGGTGAAAGTGCAGACCGGTGAGGTAAGTGAGGGTAGGTCCGGGGTTTAAAGCGATTGCCTTGAGATCGTATTGCTTCATCAATTCTTTTAAGTGCGCGAGCCTGTTTTCTGTCATCAATGATCTCCCGAATATAAGGATTATAGCCTGAAGCAGTTCTGGAGAAAAGCATCCATCGGAAATATCTTTCAGAAATTCCTTTCTGGAATTTCACTTTTCAAGTATTTTGTAGTTCACTCTTAAAGTGCTAACTGATCACTTTTAAATTGTGAGGTGTTCACTTTTCAAGTTCTGCTGACATCTGAAATTTCTTTCTGAAATTTCTTTCTTGACACTCCGCGATGTCTCGGTTAAAATCTGGCTACCTTTGTGAACGGGCCTGTAGCGCAGTTGGGAGCGCGCTTCAATCGCACTGAAGAGGCCGGGGGTTCGAATCCCCCCAGGTCCACTAGCACGGCAGGCTCGAGCAACAACAGCCAATATCCGGGCCCATAGCGCAGTTGGGAGCGCGTCTCAATGGCATTGAGAAGGCCGGGGGTTCGAATCCCCCTGGGTCCACTAGAGCGAAAGCAGGAGTAGTAGGTCATCCGACAGCGAGCCGGGAGAGCGAGGTGTGAGCCCGGTGTGTGTCACGGAACATAAAGACCGAACTCGCCTGAGTTCCGAGAGGATAGCTTTACCAGTGAAAATCAGTAACTGGTAACGGGTAAGCCCGTTAGCGCGTTTAAGCGGTCTGCGTCGGCTGCAGGCAAGCAGGGTGGTACCGCGGAGGGTTCCTTCGTCCCTGTAAGGGTGAAGGGATTTTTATTTTAATGCTTTGATTGGAGAGAAGAATGGCACACCAGATTCCTGATTACGTACCCGCAGAAATTGAACCCAGGTGGCAGCGCAAATGGGAAGAGGATGGTCTTTATCACGCGGACATTGACCTGAAGCGTCCCAAATTCTACGCGCTTACCATGCTGCCTTATCCGTCTGGTGACCTTCACATCGGGCACTGGTACGCCATCTCGCCCTCTGATGCGCGCGCGCGCTTCAAACGCATGAATGGGTATAACGTCATGTTCCCGATGGGCTTTGATGCCTTCGGGTTGCCGGCTGAGAACGCTGCCATCAAACATAATATTCATCCCCGAAAATGGACGTACGCCAACATCCAGAGAATGCGCGAACAGTTCCGCACCATGGGCGCGATGTTCGATTGGCGGCGCGAAATTGTCACATCTGACGAGAAATATTACCGCTGGACGCAGTGGTTCTTCATCCAGTTGGTCAGGCATGATCTGGCTTATCAGAAAATGTCCCCGGTGGACTGGTGCCCCACCTGCAATACCACCCTGGCGCGTGAACAGGTGTGGGGAGATGACCGTCACTGCGAGCGCTGTGGTACACCGGTCATCAAAAAAGACCTCAAGCAGTGGTTCTTCAGAACCACCCGTTATGCGGATGAGCTGGTCAATTACGAAGGACTTGATTGGCCGGAGCGTGTACGCACGCTGCAAACAAACTGGATTGGCAGGTCGGAAGGGGCACTGGTAACCTTTAAAACCGAATCAGGCGAGCCGCTCGAGGTTTTTACAACCCGCCCGGATACGCTGTGGGGTGTCACTTTCATGGTACTGGCGCCTGAACACCCGCTTGTGGTAAAGCTGACCACAAGCGAACAAAAAGCTGAGGTTGACCAATATATCCTGGAAGCTTCGCGTCAATCAGATATTCAACGCGAATCCACGGACAAGGAAAAGAGTGGAGTGTTTACAGGGGGATATGCTATCAACCCTGTCAATGGTGAGAGGATTCCGGTATGGATCGCGGATTATGTGTTGATGACTTACGGTACTGGCGCCATCATGGCGGTGCCGGCACATGATGGAAGGGATTTCGATTTCGCCAGGAAGTTTAACCTGCCGATTCGTATCGTCATCCAACCACAAGGATTGCCCAAAATGAACAGTGAGGATATGACCATGGCGGTTCCCGCATACGGCACCATGGTCAACTCAGGTGTGCTGAGTGGAACCTCGGCTGAGCTATCTTTCCGTAAAGCCATCGAATTTGTAGAAAAGATCGGCGCAGGAAAAGGGGCTACAAATTATCGATTACGTGACTGGCTCATCTCACGGCAGCGGTACTGGGGCGCTCCCATCCCCATAGTACATTGCCCGGTTTGCGGCGCGGTCCCTGTGCCTGAAGAACAGCTTCCAATCAAATTACCCGATGATGTGGAGTGGAAGCCGACCGGTGAAAGTCCCCTGAAGTTGCATCCCACCTGGCGTTTTACGACCTGTCCGAAATGTGGTACACCAGCTGAGCGCGAAACAGATACCATGGATACCTTCATGTGCTCCTCTTGGTATCACCTGCGTTACCTCAGCCCGGATTACGACAAAGGTCCATTCGACCCGAAGGAATACGATTACTGGATGCCTGTGGATATTTACACTGGTGGCATTGAACATGCCAACATGCATCTCATCTATACCCGCTTCTTTCACAAGGCTTTGCGCGATATGGGCATCACAGAGGGTAATGAACCCATGCTGCAGTTGCGCAACCAGGGCATGGTACTGGGGGAAGATTCGGAAAAAATGTCCAAGAGCCGCGGCAATGTGGTAGCACCGGATGACCTGGTACGCGCATACGGCGCAGACGCGACGCGCGCCTATCTGATGTTCTTTGCCCGCTGGGACATGGGTGGGCCGTGGAGCAGTGGCGGGATCGATGGCGTGATGCGCTGGCTGAGGCGGGCATGGAGCCTTGTCCTGGAACCCGGGCAAGCCAATGCGGTCAATCCAGAGGATGTTAGAATACTTCGCCGCAAGGTGCACCAGACTTTGCGCTCCGTCACCAGGGATTTTGAGCAGTTTGAATTCAACACCATCATTTCCAGCCTGATGGAACTTTCAAATGAGATGTCACACCTCAAGAACAGCGTTTATGGTAGTGATGCCTGGAACGAAGCCGTCGAAATCTATATCCAGATGATGGCACCAGTGGTGCCGCATATCGCAGAGGAGCTGTGGCAGCGCATTGACAAACCGTATTCGGTTCATACCAGCCACTGGCCGGAAATTGACGAGAAAGCCGCCGCGGAGGAGGAGGTGACGCTGGTGGTGCAGGTTAACGGCAAGGTGCGGGACCGCATCACCGTACCGGTGGATATCAGTGATGAGGAGGCTAAAATCCGCGCACTTAACAGTGAAATTGTGAAGAAACTGCTGGAGGGCAGAATACCCCGCCAGGTGATTTACGTCAAAGGGCGGCTGGTTAATATCGTTTTCTGAGAGACTTTATGTGATGACCACCTGTGGCTGTCTGTTTATCAGACAGCCGCTTTTTTAAACCTTCATGGGTGTGTTCCGTTATAATGAACTTGAAACTCAAGATAGAAAAGAGAGGTGAAAATGCTGCTCGGTGAAATGACTTGGATGGAAGTTGAGCAATACCTTAAGCAAGACGACCGGATCATGCTGGTGACCGGGGCGACAGAACAGCATGGCTATATCTGCCTGGAAACCGATATCAAGATCCCGCAGACACTGGCCAGCCATGCCTCGGAAAGGACGGGAGTGCTGGTAGCTCCTCCATTGAATTTTGGCTGTTCCTCATATTTTGTGGATTTTCCCGGCACCATCAGCTTCAGGGTGCAAACGTTGATCAACGCTGTCGAAGATATGGTCAGGTCAGTGCATCACCAGGGGTTCAAGCGGATCTTGTTTGTAAATGGTCATGGCGGGAATGACCCGGTAAAACTGACACTGGGGGAGCTTGTGAACGAGCTGCCGGAATTACAGGTGAGCTGGTATGACTGGTGGAAGGCGCCATCCGTGGCGGCTGTAGCGGAAGCTCACGGGTTGGAGACCTATCACGCCTCGTGGATGGAAGCCTTTCCGTTCTTAAGAAAGAGCGGCATACCTGAAGGTATTAAAGAACCCTTCGAGCCGCTTCAAATCCTGCCTTCCTCAAAAGTGCGCGCCGCGCTGGTTGACGGTGTTTATGGAGGGGCGTACCAGGCAAGTGATGAGATCATGGACGAGGTTTTTAACGCCGCGCTGCAAGATGTGCTGGACTTACTGGAATTCAAAGTTAGCTGAAATTTCGGCATGAGAGTTCACCCCCGGCTATTCAGGGAAGCGAGAAAAAACAGGCTGTTATTCATCTTGACAGCCTTTTCTTCTTTTCTGGTGGGAGGGATTGCGGTATTGCAATCCTACCAGCTGAGCCGTGTCATCTCAGGCGTGTTTATGGATCAACGCACGTTGAGAGAGGTACGTTCGATCCTGCAACTCATCCTCCTGCTGGTGTTATTGCGCGTGTTATTAACTGTCATCTCCGAGAGGCTGGCGGGCAGGATGACAATAAATATCAAGAACAAACTGCGGGCGGAACTTCTCGAAAAGATCGATCGGCTGGGTCCTGAATATCTGAAGAACGAGCAGACTGGAGAATTGACCACCACCGCGCTCCAGGGGGTAGACGCGTTGGACGCGTATTTTTCGCAGTATTTACCGCAGGTGTTGGTTTCTGTGGTTCTCCCGCTTACTATACTGGCGGTGGTGTTCCCAATCGACCTTCTAACCGGTATTGTCTTTGTATTGACCGCGCCATTGATCCCGCTTTTTATGGTGCTTATCGGTTGGGCAGCCGAGGCGCTGACCAAACGGCAGTGGAAAGCGCTCACTTACCTGGGAAGTTATTTTCTGGACACTTTGCAAGGAATCGCAACCTTAAAAATGCTCGGGCGCAGCAGGGAGCGGAGAAACGAAGTGCGGGAAGCCAGTGAGCATTACCGCCTGACCACGCTGGCGGTGCTGCGAGTCACGTTCATATCGGCGCTGGCATTGGAACTCATTGCTACCATCTCCACCGCTGTGGTGGCTGTAGAAATCGGGCTGCGGCTGCTTTACGGGCGCATCGCCTTTCAACAGGCTTTCTTCATCCTGTTGATTGCGCCTGATTTCTATCTTCCGCTGCGTAACCTGAGCGCCAGGTATCATGCCGGTATGACCGGGGTGACAGCGGCGCAAAACATCTATGACCTGCTGGATGTTGTGGAACCCGTGCACCATCCAGTCTTTTCGCGCGGGCAGCTTGTAGAGGCATTCGGTACGGACTTCCAGCTCAAGGTCAGAAGCCTTTCTTACTCCTACCCCGGCATGGCTTCTCACTCGATACAGGACATTCACCTGGATATCCATAAGGGGTTGCATTATGCGCTGGCTGGCCGTAGCGGCTCCGGAAAAAGCACCCTGGCGCGCATCCTTATGGGTTTCATTGAACCCCAGGAAGGCGGGATTTGGTTGAATGGAGCGCGGATGAAGGATTATGCGCTTGAAGATTGGAGGCAGTTCGTGGGTTGGTTGCCTCAAAACCCATTAATTTTCAACGATACGCTGATTGGCAACGTTACTTTAGGTGACCCGCGTTTTTCTACAAGTGATGTGGAAAAAGCGCTGCGTTCAGCCGGTTTGGCTGAACTCCTTGCCACACTGCCGCTGGGGTTGAAAACCCCGCTGCTTGAAGGCGGGGCGCGCTTCAGTGGAGGGCAACTACAGCGTGTGGCGTTGGCACGTGTATTCCTGCGCCAACCTGGTCTGCTGGTGTTGGATGAACCCACCTCGCATCTTGATCCTGAACTGGCGCGGACACTGGATGAGACCATCAGAACACTTCTGCTAGGCCGAACTACCTTGACCATCGCCCACAGGCTTTCAACGATTGAGCACGCAGATGAGGTGATTTTCCTGCAGGACGGGAAGATCGGGGCAATTGGAAAGCATGCTACATTAATGAATCTCTGCCCAGATTATGCTGCATTTGTAATGGGGGCAGGAGCGCGAGTATGAGAGGGCTACGACGTGTTTTCGCCATATTGGGTGAATTCAGCGGTGAAGTATTTCTATCCTTGATACTTGGTATTGCTGCCGTTGCTGCGGGCATCGGGCTATTGGGAACTTCCGCCTATCTCATCGCCAGCGCAGCGCTTAAACCGTCCATCGCGGAATTACAGGTGGCGATTGTGGGCGTGCGCTTCTTCGGTATCAGCCGCGGCGTTTTCCGTTACCTGGAGCGGTTGAGGTCGCATTCAGTGAACCTGCGCGTGTTGACCCGGCTGCGCGAAGAATTCTATAAGCGCGTGGAACCTGGGGCGCCGGTTAATCTGCTGTCTCACCACAGCGGAGATGTGCTGCAGCGTGTGATGGGTGACCTGGAGACGCTTGAAAACTTTTATGTTCGCGTCATCGCCCCTTTTGTGGTTGCCCTGGTGATTATCAGTGGTGTGAGCCTTTTCGTCGGAGGCTACGCTCTGCAATTGGGTTTGATCCTGGGTACCGGGTTGATAATCTGCGGATTTGTCCATCCCGCGCTGTCGGTATTAATTTCGCGAAACCACATTACAACCCTAAGCAGGTCAAGGGCGGCGGCTTCGGCCAGGCTGGTGGAAACCCTGCAGGGATTGGAGGACATCCAGGTTTACAACGCCCAGGAGCGTTACATCGGAGAAATTTTGGATGAATTTAAACGGTCTGGGATGTTACAGAAGCGCCTGGTGAACATCAATGCTGGCAACAGCGGGCTGGCGTTGCTGTTTACCAACCTGACCGTGCTGACGTTAATATGGGCCGCCATCCCCCTGGTTGGTGAAGGGCAATTTACTGGGATCTCGCTGGCAGTGATTACGCTAGTCGTGCTGGCAAGTTTTGAAGCGGTAGCAGCCATGCCCGCGGCAGCGCTTAATCTCAACGCCAGCGCTGTGGCTGCAGAGCGGTTGTTTTCTCTAGGCGGTGAATTGAGCCATGTACCCGTATTCCCCGCCGTAACGCAAACAACATCACAACCAGAAGTCACCATAGAAGCGCTGGGTTTCACCTATCCCGACACGTCTCGCCCGGTTTTAAAAAACATCACTTTCAAGCTAATGAGTGGCTACAAAATTGCCATTGTCGGCGCCAGCGGCGCGGGAAAGACCAGCCTGGTGCATCTGCTGCTGAGCTTCCTGCAACCGCAAAAGGGGAACATCAAGATTAACGGCATTGATCTTTCAGATTTCGATCCTGAATGGAGCAGGTCTTTTTTCGCAGTGCTGCCGCAGTCGGTGTACTTGTTTAATGATTCCCTCCGTGGCAACCTGTTACTGGCGAAGGCTGATGCAAGCGACGAGGAACTGGTTAGAACTCTGGAAGAGGCAGGTCTTTCCGAGTGGTACGGGTCACTGCCGGAAGGGCTGGATACCTGGGTCGGAGAACACGGGCTGAAAATGAGCGGTGGAGAAAGGCAGCGCCTGGCGATGGCGCGCGTGCTGCTTCTGAACAGGCCATTCATCATCCTCGATGAGCCAACCGCCAACCTCGACCCTTCTACTGCGCGGAAGATGATGGATCGCCTTTACGCCCGATCGGTTGATAAAGGATTTCTGCTGATCACTTACGATCTGGACCTGTTGCGAGAGATGGACGAAATCCTGGTCCTCAGTGGCAGCACCATCGCGCAGCGCGGTACCCTGGATTCACTGCTGGAAGCAGGAGGAGAATTTGGGGACATCTTTGAAATGGAAATCAACTTACTTTGTGATTCTTGAATGCCATACTCATTCCAAAGCCATCACGCCTCTGTCAATACAGCTTGGATGGCTTCAAGGGAAATCGTACCGGGTCGAAGGATCCTGACCTCGTCAGTGGAGCAGTCCACAACGGTTGATGGGATTCCTCCAGGGCAACTGCCGCCATCCAGGATGAGTGGTACCCGCCCGTTCAATTGGTGCAGCACGTCACCGGCATCATGCGGGTTGTTCTTGCCGCTCAGGTTGGCTGAAGTTGTGGCAAGCGGGCCGAATTTTTTCAGTAATTCAAGCGCAATGGCGTGATTTGGCATGCGGATGCCAATTGAACTTCCGGCAGAAAGCAATTCCGGGAGGTCTTTCTTTTTTGGTACCACGATGGTCAAACCGCCGGGCCAAAAGTGCTCGATCAGAATACGCGCGGTGGTTGAAAGGGAATCTGTTAATAGGGATAGCTGCTCGGTTGCACCGATAAGCACGGCAATCGCCTTATTGGCATCCCGGCCTTTGGCCTCAAACAACTTAATGATGCCCGGAGAGTATAAGGCATTGGTTCCCAGACCGTAGACCGTATCGGTAGGGAAAGCCACAATCTCGCCTTCGTTCAAAAGGTCGAGAGCGGTTTCGATTGAAGCGGGGTTTTCAGCAGGTAAGGTAATAGTGTGCATAGGGTAAATTACTTTATAGCTGAATTTTGACGAAACGATCTATTGAAGCCAGGTCCTTGATGATGGATATGCTCGCACCAGGGAAGCGACGGGAGGCTGTATCCCTGATAGTATTATGTTGATTATATTGTATTTCCAGAATTGCACACCCGTTTGGCAACACATGTTCTGGTAAATGGTCTATCAATTTCGTTATTAATCTTAATCCGTCTGAACCCCCATCCAAAGCTTCATGCGGTTCATATTTTGACACCGCCAACGAATCCAGATCGTTAGACGGGATATAAGGCAGGTTGGCCAGCACCAGGTCGAATTTTTGACCAACCTGCTCAAAAAGGTTCGAGCGCTTAAAGCGGATTTGCTTTTCGACTGCGTGAAAACTGGCATTTGCGGTGGCTACCGCCAGGGCTCGCGCTGATGTATCAACAGCGGTGACCTGCAAACCAGGCATGTTTTTAGCCAATGCGATGGCAATGGCGCCTGAACCGGTGCCGATGTCAATAACCTTTCTCATATTTGGATGTGCCTCCAGCCAGGAGATGGCTTGCTCCACCAGAATTTCAGTTTCTGGTCTGGGGATGAGCACGCGGTAGTCAACGATGAAATCCAATCCAAAAAAAGATTTCTTCCCAGTGATATAAGGTAGCGGTTCACCAGCTAACAGGCGGGTGAGCGCATCCTCCAGCAACTGAACCTGACCAGAATTGAGCATGGTTTCAGGATGAGAAATTATCCACGAAGTCGGTTTTTGTAAGTAATGGGAAGCGATTGCGTTGATCTCGATGGAAGGGAATTCTGTCTTTCCCCTCAGCAGCGCGCGTTTTTCAATAATCCAGCCGCCGAGTTCAACTTTCGTCATCATCACTGCTAGAAGACAGCCGTTCTGTTTCATCGCGGAGGGATAGTTCATCGATGAAGAGATCGAGGTCACCCGCCATCACCGCGGGCAGGTTAAAAGAAGAGAGATTGATGCGGTGATCAGTCACCCGGCTTTGCGGGTAGTTGTAAGTGCGAATCTTCTCTGAGCGGTCGCCGGTACCCACCTGTGAACGGCGGTTGTCATCCCGTTCCTGGCGGCGTTTTTCCTCTTCTAACTCGAACAGCCGGGCGCGGAGAATCCCCATGGCCCTGAGCTTATTCTGTAATTGTGACCTTTCATCCTGGCAGGCAACCACCATGCCAGTGGGAATGTGCGTGATGCGTACCGCGGTGGCATTCTTTTGCACATTTTGACCGCCCGCGCCTGAAGAACGGAATACATCGATCGTGATGTCAGTTTCGGGTATTTGCACGTCAACATCTTCAACTTCCGCCATCACCGCGACCGTAACAGTGGATGTGTGGATGCGGCCGCTGGATTCGGTGGCGGGAATGCGCTGTACACGGTGTACACCGGATTCGAACTTAAAACGTGAGTATGCGCCTTTACCTTTGACCATGAAGATGACTTCTTTATATCCGCCGATGCCTGTTTCGTTGGCGGAGATCATTTCCACGCTCCAGCCGCGTGCTTCAGCATAATGCATGTACATGCGCATCAACTCGGCGGCGAACAGGCCGGCTTCATCGCCGCCGGCACCTGCGCGGATTTCGATGAACACATTGCGGTCATCACGCGGGTCCTTGGGGATAAGCAGGCGTTTAAGTTGCTTTTCGAGCTCTTCTATCTGAGGAGAGAGTTCATCGATTTCAAGGTTGGCGAGCGCGCGCATTTCTTCATCACCGCTGGCCTCCAATTCCCTGGCCTGTACCAATTGATCGAGCATGGAGCGGTAGCGGGTTGAAAGTTGGATGACGGGTTCCAATTCAGAACGTTCCTTGGCGAGTCCCACAACCTTCTGGTAATCATGGATGTTCTCATCCATCAGGCGAGTTAATTCGTGATAGCGGTTTTCTATGGC
>DHGL01000033.1:0-18536 GCA_002402725.1 Anaerolineaceae bacterium UBA4799 | reverse complement strand
GCCTTTGCCTTTTTACATTTACCTTTTTTAGCAGTTCGCTTAAAATGGAGAATAATAAATCTCAATGGAGGAAATTATGGCATGTACTGATAAGAAGACATACCAGAGCAGCGAAGCCCCTGCTGCCATCGGACCTTATTCGATTGCGGCTGGCGGCGGCCCGTTTGTGTTTAGCGCGGGTCAAATCGCCATTGATCCTGCCACTGGCAACCTTGTACCAGGCGGCATCGAGGAACAAACACGCCAGGTCTTTGCCAACCTAACCGCAGTGTTAAAATCCGCGTCCTCATGCCTTGAACAGGTGGTTAAAACTACTGTCTTCCTGCGGGACATGAAGGATTTTCCCGCCATGAACACGGTGTATGGCGGCTATTTTGCGTCCAATCCTCCGGCGCGTACCACGGTGGCGGTCACTGGTTTACCCAAAGATGCCCTTATCGAGATTGAGGTCGTCGCGCTGCTGTGTAAAGACGATGAATGCTAATAATGGGCTGGAATCAGGAATCTTAGCCAATAGATGGAACCGGTAAAAGTATCGGTCATCATTCCCTGTTATAACGAAGAAGGGACGATCGAGGAACTGCTGAGCGCAATCCTTGCTCAAACTTACCCCGTTGACAGGTTGGAGGTTATCATCGCGGATGGTCTATCTACTGACCGCACACGCGAGAGGATCTCCAGGTTCAAAGATAGTCATCCGCAGTTGGACCTGATAGTGGTCGAGAATCACCAACGCACCATCCCGGCGGCGCTCAACCAGGCGATTGCGGCATCCACGGGGAAGGTGTTAAGCCGCATGGATGCACATGCGATACCTGCGCCGGATTACATTGAAAAATGCCTCACTTCTTTAAATGCAGGCCTGGGTGAGAACGTAGGAGGTGTGATTGATATCCGCCCTGGCAGTGATACCTGGATTGGACGCGCCATCTCTGTAGCCACAGCGCACCCGTTGGGTGTGGGAGATGCGCGTTACCGCACGGCTACAAAGGCGGGTGAAGCTGATACGGTTGCTTTTGGGACATACAGGCGCGAGCTGGTGGACCGCATTGGCGGCTATGACGAAACCCTGCGCATCAACGAGGATTATGAATTTAACACCCGCGTCAGGCGTTCTGGCGGGAAAATTTGGGTCGACCCGGCCATCAGAATAGGCTACTACTCAAGACCCGACCTGCGTTCTCTGGCGAAGCAGTACTTTGCGTATGGTTATTGGAAGTTTAAAATGCTGAAGCGACACCCCGATTCATTGCGCTGGCGGCAGGCATTACCCCCGGTATTTGTTTCGGGTATTTTGATGTTATCATTATTATCCACATTCTGGGTACCCGCGCGGATCCTTTTGGCAGGGGTGGCAGGCCTCTACCTGGTGATACTATTAGCCGGCTCGATTAAACCCGCCATAATGCGGAAAAGGTTCAGCCTGATTCCCGGGGTTCCGCTTGCCATCATGACCATGCACTTTTCCTGGGGAAGCGGATTTTTGTGGAGTCTGATGAAGGAATTGGTTACAGGTTCTAAGAATGGTCATTGAAAAACCTCAAATAAAAAAGCGCTGGCGCATCCGCAGCGGCGAGAGACAGGCAATCCTGTTCCTTGGCGATATGCTCGTGTCCTACATGGCGATTTTCGTCGGGCTGTACTTCTGGGGGCAAAAAGACTGGCTGGATTTTTCGTGGGCATTCCTGGGGCAGCGCGCTCCGTTCTGGTTCTACCTGCTGCCGTTTCTCTGGATTTTTTTCCTGATTGAGATTTACGATATCCGCAAAGCCAACCGCCGTGAAGATGTGATTCGCGGGATTGCCACCGCCGCTGGTGTCAGTTTTGTCATTTACCTGATCATTTTTTTCATTTCTGACCCGAATTCACTGCCCCGGCGAGGTGTATTCATTTTTATTATCACCGCCACCATGCTCACTTTTGCCTGGCGTTTGCTTTACATCCGCATATTCACCGCACCAGTCTTCATGCGCCGCGCCTTGATGATCGGCGCTGGAAAAGCCGGATCGACGCTGGCTTCCATGCTGCGTGAGATCCACTCAGGACCATTTTTGCTCGTCGGGTACATTGATGATGACCCTGAAAAGCAAGGTCTGGAGATCAACGGTTACCGGGTGCTGGGTACTGCTGACAGGATGACCTCCTTGATCGACGAACTTGACATCACAGACCTGATATTCGCTATCTCGGGGGAGTTGAGACCGGAATTGTTCCGCGCCATTTTGAACGCGGCAGAGAACGATATTGAGGTTACTTCGATGCCCAAGCTTTACGAGGAAATTTTCGGCAGGGTGCCGATTTTCTTGTTGCAATCCGATTGGATTTTACGCTCCTTCATCGACCAGACACACACCACTGGCGTGTACGAAAGCGTAAAACGTCTGATCGATATTACGGGTAGCATTTTTGGATTGTTAATGTTGATCGTGTTGTACCCTCTGATTGCATTGTCCATCATTATTGACTCCGGGTTTCCGGTACTGTATTCACAGATGCGCGTTGGCAAATACGGTCAACCCTACAAGATATTCAAATTTCGCACCATGTACCAGGACGCAGAAAAGGATGGCGTGGCCCGGACAGCTTCAGCAAACGATGCCCGCATCACCCGCTTAGGAAGAATACTGCGCCGTAGTCACATGGATGAACTCCCGCAATGCTGGAATATTCTGCTGGGAGAAAATAGCATTATCGGTCCGCGCGCGGAACAGATTGAATTGGTCAACAAGTTTCAGCAGGAACTGCCATTCTACCGCGCGCGTCTATTTGTCCGTCCCGGACTTACCGGCTGGGCGCAAATTAACCAGCGCTATGCGTCAACGATTGAAGATACCGCAGTAAAACTGGAATACGATCTGTACTACATCAAGAATCGGAATCTATTACTGGATTTGACCATCATCCTCAGGACGGTTGGAGCGGTGCTGGGATTTAAAGGATTGTAATGAAAACAAAACCCAACATGCGCAACAGGTATATGGTCCTAATCGATATGGCGCTCACCATCATCGCGGTATTAGGCGCTTATGCCTTGCGGCTTGAGCTCGGCGCGCTATTCTTCTTCTACCTGCCTTCGGCTTATTGGATGATTCTGGTTTCGTTGCTGATTAAGATCCCGGTTTATTACCTGTTCGGGTTGTACCGGCGTTTATGGGGATACGCCAGCACCAAGGAACTGCGCCTGATCATTATCACGGTTACCAGCGCTTCGGTTTTAGTTTCAGTGGTGATGATTCTGTTGTTAACCTTCAAAGCATTCAACGGTTTCCCGCGTTCGGTGCTGATCATTGACTGGCTGCTTTCGATATTCCTCATCGGCGGCACGCGCTTCTCCATCCGCCTTATCGCGGATAATGTCAGTACGGTTTCCAGTTCCACGAGGAGCAAGCAGTCCAGGCGTGCGCTGATCATAGGCGCCGGGGATGCCGGTGCGCTTGTGGTGCGTGAACTGCAGAAAAACCCGGACCTCAACCTCAACCCGGTGGGTTTTTTGGATGATAACCCGGGCAAATTGAAACAACAGATCCATGGCATACCGGTCGTCGGGACGCTCGCGGATATTGGAAAAATACTTGAACACCGCAAGATCGAAGAAGTCATCATCGCCATACCCAGTTCCAGTGGCAAAGTTGTGAGGATGATCGCTGATGTCTGCCGCTTAAGGGGTATTCCCTTTAGAACCATGCCTGGTATTTACGAGTTGATTGGAGGCAAGGTCAGCATCAACCGCCTGCGCGAGGTGGATATCACGGACCTCCTGAGGCGGCAACCGGCTCACATGCAGGAGGATTTGATTGGTCTAACTTTAACCAATAAACGGGTGATGGTTACCGGCGCGGGTGGCTCCATCGGGCGTGAACTATGCCGTCAGATAGCGCGCTATGAACCCTCTCATCTGATTTTGCTCGGTCATGGCGAGAACAGCATCTTCGAGTCCCTTCTGGAACTACAGGAAAATTCTCCCGCGTTATCGCTTACACCGGTTATTGCGGATGTGCGTGATTACCAGCGCATCCATCATATCTTTTCACTGCACAAACCGGATATCGTTTTTCACGCGGCTGCGCACAAACATGTACCCTTGATGGAAATGAATGTGGACGAAGCGATTGATAACAATGTGCGAGGAACACTCAACGTGGTGAGAGGTTGTGAGGAAAACAACATTGAGCGCCTGGTGATGATTTCTACGGATAAAGCCATACGCCCGGCGAATATCATGGGCGCGACCAAGCGCTTTTCGGAAATGATTGTGCTGGATGCAGCAGCGCGCACCGGTCACGCCTACTGCGTGGTGCGCTTCGGCAATGTGCTTGGCAGCCGCGGCAGCGTGGTGCCCCTGTTCAAGCATCAAATTGCCAGCGGGGGGCCGGTGACCATCACTCATCCGGATATGAAACGCTATTTCATGACCATCCCGGAGGCTGTGTACCTGGTATTGCAGGCGGCTGGTATCGGCAGCAACGGAGAGACTTTTGTACTCAACATGGGACAACAAGTGCGCATCCTGGACCTGGCAGAAGACCTGATTCGTCTTTCAGGATTGGAACCAGGAAAGGATATCGAGATTGTGTTTACTGGCATTCGTCCCGGTGAAAAATTGAGCGAGGACCTCTGGGAGGAGGGCAACCAGTTCGAACCCACCCAGCACCCGGATATCTATAAATTCGATGACCCCACCAACCTGCGCGGAGAAGAACTGAAAACCAGGATTGACCAGTTGCTCGCCCTTGCGGACAAGGGACAGTCCGAGGAGATCATTACCCTGATCGACAGTACAATTCCCGGTGCCACGCTGGGGAGTGCACCAGCGCCTGAACTGCTCTCCATCGAATAATCATGACCGCGACCCTCGCCCAATGGAATGAATTCATGCAGCAGAACCCCAATGCTCATTTCCTCCAGACAGGTCCCTGGGGCGAATTAAAATCCCGATTCGGTTGGAAGGCAGTCAGGCTTATCGAGGATGGGAAGGGAACTCAACTCCTGTTTAGAAAATTACCGTTTGGTTTTACCATCGCTTACCTGCCCAAGGGTCCGGTCGGTTGGAGTGAAGACCTTTTCAAGAAGGTCGACGAGGTTTGCCGGCAGAATCGCGCTATTCTCATAAAAATTGAACCCAACCTTGTAGAGGGGGATAGTCAGGACGGACTTCGCTTTCTGGATGGCTTTATGCAAACCAAACCCATCCAACCGCGCCGCACGGTGGTGGTATCCCTTGAAGGCTCTGAAGAGGAGATACTCGCGCGCATGAAGCAAAAAACCCGCTACAACATCCACCTGGCGGAAAAGAAGGGGGTAGTAGTCAAGCGTTCCAACGATATTTCAGAATTCCACCGTATGGCGATTCTCACAGCCGAGCGTGACCTGTTCAGCGTGCATACCCGGGCGTATTACCAGGGGGTTTATGACCTGCTGGGAGCGCAAGGGAATTGCGAGTTGTTGACGGCTTATTATGGTAACCGCCCCCTGGCATCGTTAATGGTGGTGCGAGCCGGAGAGAACGCTTACTATCTTTACGGTGCATCGTACGACCTCGAACGCAAGCGCATGCCCACTTACCTTGTACAATGGGAAGCGATGAAATGGGCAAAGGACAGGGGCTGCCGGTACTATGATCTGTGGGGCATCCCAGACCTGGAGGAAGAGGAGCTGGAAAGGGGGTTTTATGAGAAAGAATCACACGATGGACTGTGGGGGGTGTATCGCTTCAAACGTGGTTTTGGCGGCCAGGTGAAGCGCAGCGTTGGTGCCTGGGACAAGGTATATGATGAGCGCATGTACCGTATCTATTCGGTTTATTTGAAACTACGTGGCGGGCAGGGTGATTAAGCATGATTAATTATTGCCAGCATTGCGGTTCGGCCATCGAAAAGCGTGAAATAGAGGGACGGTGGCGTGAAGTTTGCCCGCAATGTGAAACGATTTTCTATCGCCAGTGGAAAGTCAGTGCTGGTGTGCGCGTAGTCAAGAATGGTAGCTTGCTGCTTGTGCAGCGGGGAATCGACCCATGGCGCGGCAGGTGGCATATGCCCGCTGGTTATGTTGAAGTTGATGAGGAGCCTCGCGCGGCTGCGGAACGCGAAGCCCTGGAGGAAACCGGCCTGGTTGTACAAGCAGGCAAGCTGGTAGACTGCTACCTGGATACTTCAGACCCTCGCGGAAATGTAATTATTCTTCTTTATGATGCTTGGATCATTGACGGTAAGCTATCTCCCAGTGCAGAAACCCCGTCAGTGCGTTTCTTTTCGAGAGAGGAGATTGCGCCACTGCCACTCGCGGGAATGAGCGCGCGCTGTGAGATCGAAGATTGGCTTAATTCGGAAGAATAAGAATCACAATATGACGCTTACTGATACCTGGAATCAAACCATTGCTACATTACCCGGCGCAAACTTCCTGCAGACAGGGGAGTGGGCAGAGGTGAAGGCGCAGGTAGGCTGGAACAGGGAAGAACTTACCTGGCATGATGAAGATGGTAAGCTGGTCGCAGCTGCGCAACTGCTCGTCCGTTCCACCCGCCTGATGAAATTTGGTCCTCGTGTGAGTATCGGTTACATACCGAGGGGTCCTCTGATGGATTGGACACGACAAAGCCTCGTTGAGCGTGTTATCGTGGACCTGGAACAGAGCGCCAGGGAAAAAGGACTGGTTTTCCTCAAGATCGACCCGGAAGTTTCGGTAGAGCAGGGTGGCTTTCGCAACAAGGGCGACCAAAATGCGGTGCAGGCGTTGCTTATTGAGCACGGTTGGAGGTTTTCACCGGAGCAAATCCAATTCAGGAACACCATGCTGCTTCACCTGGAGGGAGATGAATCTGCCTGGTTAACGCGGATGAAGCAGAAAACCCGCTATAACCTCAGATTAGCGCAAAAAAGTGGTGTTGTGGTACGCAAAGCATCAGCAGAAGACCTGCCCGTGTTGTATCAAATGTTTGCCGAAACCGCGCGGCGTGACGGCTTCATTATCAGATCTGCAGCCTATTACCTGGACGTCTGGTCGCGCTTCATGAAGGCGGGAATGGCGGAGGGATTGATCGCGGAATTTGCGGACCAACCCATCGCCGGATTGGTAATGTTGTTTTTCGGATCACGCGCCTGGTTCGTCTATGGCATGTCTACCGGGAAGCATCGCGAGAAAATGCCCAACTACTTGCTACAGTGGGAGGCCATGCGCCTGGCGCGGGAAAAAGGCTGCACCAGTTACGACCTGTGGGGCGCGCCTGATATACCCGATGAGACTGACCCCATGTTCGGGGTGTACCGCTTCAAGGAGGGATTAGGAGCCGAACTGCTGTGCACGATCGGTGCCTGGGATTATCCAATAAATCCTTTGCTTTACCGGGTTTACCACTATGTCATCCCGCGCGTGCTTTCGGTTACCAGGTTGATACGCAAAAAAAAGTTGATGCAGGAGGTGTTATGAGTATTTCCAGGGTGCAACTTGCTCATCTTCCAACCCGAATCGAACATTTACCGCGGCTGACCGCCGCATTAGGTGGTCCGCAACTATACTGCAAACGTGATGACCAGACCGGGCTGGGCTTTGGGGGTAACAAGACGCGGAAACTGGAGTTCCTGCTGGCGGAAGCGCGTGCGTTAAAAGCGGATACTCTGGTCAGCGTGGGAGCCATCCAGTCAAACCACTGCCGGCAGGTAGCCGCGCTGGCTGCGCGGTTTGGTTACAAATGTATCCTGGTGCTTTCAGGAAACGAACCTGCTCAGGCGAGTGGGAATCTGTTACTGGATCAACTTTTCGGAGCAAAAATTGTCTGGGCGACACGCGACAACCGCTTACGGGTGTTGGAGGAGACCATTGCCAAAGCGCAGCAAGCCAGCTACCGGCCTTACAAAATCCTTTATGGCGGTTCAAGCGCGGTGGGTTTGATGGGATACGTAGAGGCGATGAAAGAACTTGATGATTTTCCGGAGCAGTTTGACTGGATCGTCACCGCCTCATCCAGCGGTGGTACCCAGGCGGGCATGCTGCTTGGAGCCGGGGCAGCGGGTTTCAAAGGTAAGATATTGGGTATCTGCATTGAAGGCAGCAGCCAGGAATTACATGGAATTATCGCCAACCTGACCCGCGAAGGTGCGCAGTTGAGTGGCTTGGCTACGGTGAGTGAAGAAACGATTCTAGTGGACGATCATTACACCGGCGCTGGTTATGGGGTGATGGCTGCCCCTGAAGTAGAAGCCATCAAGCTCTTCGCTGCTAATGAGGGATTGCTGTTGGATCCGGTGTATACCGGGCGGGCTGCAGCCGGGCTCATTGACCTGGTAAGGAAGGGCTTTTTTAAAAAATCGGAAAAGGTGCTTTTCTGGCACACTGGTGGTACTCCAGCCTTGTTCGCGGAACCTTACCTTTCTTTATTGCAGCAATAACCTGAACTGCGGACCACTGAACCCCCTCACACGCAAACCGCAATTTTGATTTTCCCACATGCTATAATGCTTTGTTGGAGATGAGCATTGAACATTGATGTCGCTACGACCGTAAAAGTGATTCTGGCCCTTCTGGGAATTGCTGCCGTCATCAGCCTGATAATGGCAATCAAGTCTATTAAAGCTGGCCATAAGCTGCTTTTCTATCAGAAACGTCAGTTATTGGTCTACCATGGCTGGCGTCTGATTCTGCTCGCGCTTGTTTTGCTGCTTGCAGGCTTTTTAATATTCCGTTTTGGAGAACCGGTGGTTTACCGCTATTTTCCTCCATCCCCCACGACCACCCTTACACCTACCGTCACCATCACACCCACGGTTACCAATACACCCTCGATGACGTATACGCCCACCATCACATTGACTTTATCACAAACCTACACCCCCTCGCTGCCCGATTTTATCCAGGCGACCATTCAGACGCCTGTCGGACCTGATGCAAACGCAATTTTCAGTCCACTGAGCTTTTCAGACAAAACGGAAGACGGTGTGGTAACCGATTCCTTTACCGAATTTGAACTACCCGTCAGCACGCTTTTTGGCGGCTTTTCCTATGACCGCATGGCCACCGGCGTGCAATGGACAGCAGTGTGGTTATACGGGGAAGAGGTGATTTGTTCCGAAACCAAGGCATGGGATTACGCTCCGGGTGGTTATGGTTACACAGATTGCACCCGCCCGCCCGAAGCCTGGCTGCCGGGAGTTTATGAAGTGCGAATTTTCGTCGGGCAAACCTGGAAAGGATCAGGCACCTTCAGGATTCTGGGCGAAGAACCCCTGACCGGGGATGTTCCAACTGCTGACGGAGCACCATTGCCTGTTGATGCGGCTGTAACTAACACACCTGAACCACCTGCACCTTGAGCTTAGAAACTGACCTGGTTCGGTCTGGCGAAATGCCTGGCAATTTGGGCAGCAAGCCGGGCATTGTTCTCCAATAGCGCTAAATTTGCTTGCAGGCTTTTACCAGCGGTGGCTTTGTTCAATCTTTCCAGCAGGTAAGGTGTTAGCGCTGTACCAGAGATACCCTCTCGGCTGGCGGATTCGATTGCCTTATCAATCGCGTCATCAATTCTCCCCTTGTCCAACGCATTTTCCACCGGGATGGGATTACACACCAGAACCGCGCTGTGGCAACCGGCATCCCAATGGGCAGTGGCGATTTGGTAGGCTTCCAGTGCGGATGCGACGCGGTAATCCACACTGAAACCACTGCTGCGTGTATAGAATCCCGGGAATTCATCCGTCTGGTAACCCAGCACAGGTACACCGCGGGTTTCCAGATTTTCCAAAGTGGCGGGGATATCAAGGATGGCTTTGGCACCAGCGCATACCACCACGACCGGGTTTCTTGACAGTTCTTGCAAGTCGGCGGAAATATCAAAAGCATTCCCGCGGTGAACACCGCCAATACCACCAGTAGCAAAAACCTTTATCCCGGCTGCGCTGGCAGCCATCAAAGTTGCGGCGACAGTTGTGCCACCGCTTGCCTTAGTACTGATAGCGATACCAATATTACGTGAGTTGATTTTTAAGGCGTTTTTTTCACCCGCCAGGCGCTTGATTTCGGATTCGTTAGCGCCAATAACGATCTTCCCATCAATGAAGGCTATAGTAGCAGGGGTGGCTCCCTGCTCACGGATAATCGCCTCCGATGACAGGGCGAGTTCCAGGTTGGTAGGGCGGGGCAGCCCATGAGTGATGACCGCTGACTCCAGGGCAACGACCGGTAATCCGTTCAACACGGCGTGAAGTACATCAGGGGGAATTCGGAAGGTTTTAGGGAGGTCTATTTTCATGGTCAGTCTCCGGGTGTCTCCAGGTGTGATATAGTGCAGTATAAATTAAAATGATGGAAAATCTTGAAGTATTTAAGGAAGTGAGGCGAGGATTCACAGGTGACCGCGATGCAGCAAGACCCACAGCGTAAGAGTTTAATGCGGATTTTCAAGATCTATTGGATTATCCCGCTGATTTTCACGTGCTTGCTGGGGGTAAGCCTGGTGCATTATCTTGGCGGAAACCTGGACTTTATTAACATCGTTCTGGGCATCATCATATGTCTGTTGATGTTTGCGATGCGCTTGTTCTTAAATGCGTACTTTGATCATCCTGATTCCCTGACCTCCGCGCTGAGCCGTGAGGATAAACAATGGGAGATCTTGAAAGGGGTCAAGCGTAGCCTGTTGCTGCAAATTTCATTGCTGGTACTGACTGCCGGTGCTGCAGTCACCGTAATTCTCATATCGCGCCAGGCGTTATCCCCATCAGGATTGTTGTTCTTGGGCCTGGCTTTGCTGGGTTATTTCTTTTGCGCTACACCACCCCTGCGGCTTGACAGGACAGGATACGGTGACCTGGTTGAAGGAGTTGTTACGGTGAACCTGGTTCCGGCTTTCCTTGTCAGTCTGCAAAAAATGGATATCCCAGTACTCCTCCTGCAGTTGACGCTGCCATTATTTCTGATATACATGGCAGCAAAGATCATGTTCGCCTTCAAGGAGTATGGCTTTGATAGCATGCAGGGGCGGAGGAGCCTGGTTACCCTGATAGGCTGGAAGAACAGCGTAGTATTACATAATGTGTTTATCCTGGGGGCTTTTGTGCTGGTCGGCGCCTTCCTGCTGGGGGGAGTACCCTGGTCATTGTCCTGGCCGGTGCTACTGGTTCTGCCGATGGGTGTTTTTCAGGTGTGGCAAATGCTGCGCGTCTCGGATGGCGGAAAACCAGGCTGGAAACTATTATTGTGGACGGCGATGGGGTTGGTATTATTGATGGCTTACCTTATACAGGTCTCGCTCTGGTCTTGAAATTGAAAACGAGAACTTGATATAATAAGATAAAAACAGGAGGAATTACATGCTCAGAGAAAACACGCAAGCCCCTGATTTTTCATTGCCGGATGAGACCGGTGTGATACACACGCTTTCACAATATTCTGGCAGGAACGTAGTGCTTTACTTTTATCCAAAAGATGATACCCCTGGTTGCACCACTGAAGCCTGCAATTTTCGAGACGACTATAGCGCATATGTGGACAGCAATGTTGTAATCTTGGGTGTGAGCCCTGACTCGCCCAAATCGCACGCCAGGTTTAAGGCTAAGTATCAACTACCGTTTTCGCTGCTCTCTGATGAAGACCATAAGGTACTGGAATTATATGGTGCGTGGGGGAAGAAAAAAATGTACGGCAAGGAATATGATGGTGTCTTACGTACCACCTACCTCATCGGCAAGGACGGCAAGATCCTAAAGGTCTTCGAAAACGTGAAACCCGCGGATCACAGCGCCGAGATTCTGGCAAGTTTCTAGAGATTACAGAGCGGAAGGTCATCCTTCCGCTCATTTCTACTGCAGGGTGAGGATTGTCTTCCCTTTGCCCCAAAGTTGTTCCAACTTGTAATAATTTCTCATCTCGGGTGAGAAAATATGCACAACGATATCTTCAAGGTCTGCCACGAGCCAGCCATCCCGTGATGCTCCTTCGATATTCAGAACAAACTCCAGGTCTTGTTTCACATACTCGCGCAAGGTTGTTGCCAGCGCTTGCAACATGCGATCGCTGGTGCCGTTGCAGAGTATGAAATAATCTGTAAATGTGGTCAGTTCACGGATATCCAGCAGGACAATCTTTTCAGCTTTTTTTTCTTCAAGAAAATTTACGATTTTATGCGCTTTTTCGAGTGGGTCCAGGTTTCACCTCTTCTTTATCTTTTTATTAATTTTAACATAAATGTTCTACCCAATAAATTTATGCTCCGAAAGGATGGAATAAACCGGTCCTGCGGGTTGAAGGACAGACTTGAACAGAATCATCTCGCTCGCTTGCATCTCACCGAAA
Organism: Anaerolineaceae bacterium UBA4799; assembly: GCA_002402725.1. Next base: position 6,254 of record DHGL01000033.1, on the reverse strand, counting down.
GAGAGCGCGGGTTCGAGCATCATCATGCGCTCAATGGTCTGGTTAAAACGTGGACCGGCAGCCTGTTGTTTGACGCGGGCCAGTGTCAGGTGAGGGGAAAAAGGTCGGTGTTCTGATGGAAAACCCAACGCGGTTGTGACCTTATCAAGTGCCTGATAAATGCGTTGTAACGGTTCGACCGGCTGCACTCCCACCCAGATGACGCGCGGAAGTTTTTTCCAGCCGGGAAAAGCTCCCACACCGCTGACTGTGATTGGGGTCGACCTGATTGTTCCAGCCAGTTTTTCCAGTTGCTCACCAATAACGGGAATGCGGGCAGTTTCCACTTCCCCAAGAAATTTGAGGGTCAGGTGGATGTTTTCCGGTTTTACCGGGTGGAAACCCGAATCGTGGTTCGCGAGTCCATGACTTTGGATGAAGACATCAAGATTATGATGTATCTCGTGGGTAAGCGGGATGGCGATGAAAGCACGGATAAGCGTAAACATATGTGTTTCATATTTTATCTGATTTTCCCGCGTAAGAAATGACAGCAAGAAATGACTTTCGATTTGACTTATCTACCCATTTTTACTAAATCATGGTATAAGAACATTACCCTGCTGTGCTCGTGATGATGCGACACCGGTTTTGAGCCAACACTTTTGAAAGGGATCCTTCACTCAACGGGGTAACGCGATAGGCTTCGGCCAAGGCGGGTCTCTGTGGCAGGATCCACCTGCTTCGGCAGGTTCAAAACTACGCAGCACACGGCATGGTGGGGTCTTTTTTACCATTTTGAACTAATGTTAATCTTTCATGGCGAAATTCACATCCTGTGAATAGTTTTCTGGCGCTTAGCTTCTGTTGCTAATGCATTTGGAAATGCTGCAACTGGCAACCTGGCTGATTTCCTGGCTCGTGCAATTTGGCCCAAGAAACAACCAGTCCATACAAGGTGAATGCATGTAGTCGAATTAATCAAAAAAATGAGGGGATCTGAAAAAGCGGAATCCTCACAGGCGGACCCCCTCACAGGGGAATCCGAAAAATTCGTTGACATCCGCTCATACACTTGCTAAACTAATAAAATAACAAGGAGGAGTAAATGGCTAATTTTCGTTTGATCCTGCAGAGCGGAAGTGGTGCGGGGACGGAATACCCGCTTGAGAAGACAGAGATTTACCTTGGAAGGGATTTGAGCAATGATGTGGTAATCAATGACCCTGAGGTCTCCCGCCGGCACGCCAGGCTGTTGTTGACTGGGAATACTTATGCCATGGAAGACCTGGGTTCTACGAACGGGACTTTTTTACGCGGGCAGCGCTTAAGCGCGCCTGTATTGCTCAACCCCGGTGAACTCATCACGATTGGCGAAAAAGTACTGCTAAAATTTGAGGCCGCATCAATAGATCCCAACGCCACAGTTGCGGCTTTCAGACGCCCGGCAGCTGAACCAGGAACTTATGTTGCACCGGGATCACAGCCATTTGTGCCGCAGCAGCAAGCCGCGCCGCGTTATACACCTTCGCAGCCCGCAGTACCCCAATACGTTCCTCCACAACCAGCCACGCCGCAATATACGCCACAACAGCCCGCGGCTCCACAATACATTCCACAGCAACCCGCGCAACCGTCATACACTCCCGTGAACCCGGCAGCCCCTGTTTACCAGGCACCGCCTGCTAAAAAGAAATCCGGATGGCTGGTGGCATTACTGATCGTGGTGGGGATCCTGCTCATCTTTTGCATCATCCCGTGGATTCTCATTGAGGTCACCGATAGTTACTGCGCGCTCTTCCCCGGTATCTTTAATTCCATCCAGCCGGGTGCCTGTCCATAAACTCGAAGAAACCAAAACGAAACTGGCTGTAGAATGCCAGTTTCGTTTCTTAATCACAATCACTTATAATAATCATTATGACCCTTCAAGAGAAACCTTCTTCACCCAATTGGTCAACCACCACAAAACTCGTGGTTGGTCTGGCGCTGGCTGGCATCATCCTCCTCTTGCTCATCCGTTTTCAGAATATTTTAGCCCCGTTGCTCACCTCTGTACTGGTCGCCTATTTGTTTCACCCGTTGGCAACATTTTTTAATAAGAAACTGAAAATTCCGTGGCGCCTGATCACAACCATAATTTTCTTACTCTTATTTGCCATTATCATCGGTCTCTTAACCTGGGGCGGTATTTCTATTGTTGAACAGGTGCAGAACCTGATCAAATTGATCGAGGGGTTGATCACCGACCTGCCAGTCTTTTTTGAAGCGATTTCCAGTAAGCCGCTGGTCATTGGACCCTTAGAATTTGACCTTTCGAAACTGGAGCTGGATTCGCTCTGGTCACAGGTTGTGGGTATCGTACAACCTGTCCTTTCGCAACTGGGCAGCCTCATTGGTTCACTGGCATCCGGTATAGGTTCAACCTTAACCTGGCTGGTTTTTATCCTTCTTATCGCATATTTCATTCTGGCTGAAAGTAACCGGACGAGCCTGATAAGAATTGCCATACCCAAGTACCAGGACGATATCCGTAGAATTGGCAGCCAGTTGGGGCATATCTGGAATGCATTTCTGCGCGGGCAATTGCTCATCTTCGCAATAACAGTTGCGTATTACTCACTTCTGCTCAGTGTGTTGGGGGTCAAATATTTCTTTCTGCTTGCGTTATTAGCCGGGTTGGCGCGGTTTGTTCCTTACATAGGCCCGTTCGTCGCCTGGACGACATACGGATTGATGGCGCTCTTTCAAACCCAGCATCTGGGGATGCAGGCGTTTCCTTATGCGCTGCTGGTGGTGGGCTGCGCCTGGTTGTCGGATTTTCTACTGGATAATTTCGTAGTGCCAAGGGTTATGTCAGACGCGCTCGCCATTCATCCAGCGGCGGTACTGGTAATGGTTATAATTTCTGCCAGTCTATTCGGGTTCCTGGGCATTCTATTGGCGGCACCGGTACTGGCCTCGGTAAAGCTAATTCTGACCTACCTGATACGCAAGCTTTCAGACCAGGACCCCTGGATGGACCTGAAAGTAATTCGGGCACCGGATAAACTACCGGTTGTTTTCAAACGTCAGTGGCGACGGGTAAAAAAATCACTCAACAGGATCAACCAATTCTTCACCAGGCTTAAGCAGCGTAAGCCTTCTAATCAATCCCAGCAATTGGACAACAAAAAAGGAGAAAACAATGACTGATAATTATGAACCGAAAATAACTACTATTGCCGAAACTGAGAGCTACGCAGTGTGGTCGGCGGCAGAACCGGATGGCGAGACTACATACAACCTGGAACTAAACAACGTGACAATTCACATGTTTGAGGAAGAGTACCGCGAATTTCTGGACTTGGTGAAAAAACTCAAGCAGGCTTAGTATCAGGGCAACGCGCTGCTCTGATATGGGTGATGAATTAGATTTACCTGAAATATCAAACCATTCGAGGATTGTAGATGAATTTAAATGAATATGAGCAGTTTGCCCAAATAGACCGTGAGGACATGCTTGGGCATATTTTGGGTTTACCATCTCAATTGGAAAAAGCCTGCCTGCTTGGCCGGGACCTGCCGTTACCTGATGTCCAACCTGTGCAGCGCATCATAATGGCCGGGATGGGCGGTTCCGCCATTGGCGGCGACCTGCTGGCTGCATATACCGCTGACCGGTTAAAGGTGCCGTTTAGCGTCCACCGGGATTATGGACTACCGGCCTTTGCCTCAGGTGCGGGAACGCTGGTGGTGGCTTCTTCGCATTCTGGTAATACAGAAGAGGTGTTTTCAGCATTTAAACAAGCCCTGGCAAATAAATGCCAGCTCATCGCGGTTTGCACCGGAGGGAAACTGGAAGCGCTGGCGCGAGAGAATCAAGTTCCGGTGTGGAAATTTGCACATCAAGGACAACCCAGAACTGCGGTGGGGTATTCATTCGGGTTGCTGCTGGCGCTATTGACCAGGCTGGGCATGTTGCCCGACCCGGAACAAGAAGTGAAGGCAGCTATTGAAGGAATGAAGGCTTTACAGGAAAAAATCGGTGCGCAAGTGCCTGTGTTGAAAAACCCTGCGAAGAGGCTGGCTGGACAGGTGATTGGCCGGCACATCTCAGTGTTTGCCAGCGGTTTCATGTCTCCTGTCGCGCGGCGCTGGAAAACACAGATTAACGAAGTGGCAAAGGCGTTCGCATCATTTGAGTATATGCCGGAGGCTGATCACAATACGCTCACTGGCATTTGGAATCCGATGGGAAGTGAGGAATGGGAGTTCTGTATTTTCCTGATGGCTCAAGCGGACCACCCGCGTAATTTGCTGCGCCTGGAGAAGACTCAACAAATAATGATGCTGGAAGGGGTCGGCACCAGTAGTTTTACCGCCAGTGGAGAAACCCGCCTCGAGCAAATGTGGAACGCTTTGCTTTTTGGAGATTATCTGGCGTTTTATCTGGCCATGGCATATGATACTGACCCGACGCCCATCCCGCCAATCGCCGCGCTCAAAGACGAATTGAGCGCATAAACTAAAAGGTTATTTCTATCAACTACAGGCGTAATGACTGCAGTTTATTAACTTGACAAATAGAACATAATTGCTATACTAATAATCAATATGGACAGAATCGCAACCCGTAAGATACTCCATCTCGACCTCGACGCGTTCTTCTGCGCGGTTGAGGAGCAAAAGGATCCTTCTCTCGCTGGCAAGGCGTTCGCGGTGGGAGGAAAACCCGGCCAGCGAGGTGTTATTTGTTCCTGTTCTTACCCGGCGCGCAGAAAGGGGGTTCATTCAGCCATGCCCACGGGACAGGCGCTGCGTTTATGCCCGGATTTGGTCCTGGTTTCGAGTAATTTCGCAGATTACTCAGCCAAATCTCATCAAGTGATGGAAATTCTTCACCAGTTGAGCGGGTTGGTGGAGCAAGTATCAGTGGATGAAGCGTTTATTGACGTGACCGATCTGCCGGACCCGGTAGAGCAGATTGCAGGCACATTACAGGCGCGAGTAAAAATGGAAACCGGTTTGCCATGCTCTATCGGGGCTGCCAGCAACAAACTTGTGGCGAAGATTGCCACGGATACTGGTAAGAGCCACAGCGTATCCCCGGGGTATCCGCAGGCTATCCTGTGTGTGCCAGCAGGAGCAGAAAGAGATTTCTTATCACCGCTACCGGTGAGAGCCATGTGGGGCGTGGGTCCGAAAATGGAATCCAGCCTGGCTGAGATGGGATTGCACACCATCGGCGATATCGCGAATTGTCCCTTTGATATAATGGAAAAAAAATTCGGGAAATACGGCGCGGACTTGCATGGGCACGCGCAGGGCATTGATAACCGACCGGTGATTGAGGCGTATGAGGTTAAATCCATCAGCCAGGAGGTTACATTTGAACGTGATACCACCGACCTGGTCTTTCTGCGGCGCACCCTGCACGACCTTGCAATCAAGGTGGGCTACCGCATGCGTTGTGACGGGGTATGCGCGCGCGTCATCCGCATTAAACTGCGCTGGTCAGATTTCACCACCCATACCCGCCAGGTGATGTTGCCCGCACCCACTGACCAGGATGGCGTGATTGCAGCGGAAGCCGAAGCGTTACTGATGAAATTATGGCAGCCCGACCGGGCAGTGCGCCTGATTGGCGTGGGAGGGTCAAACCTGGTGGAACACGCCCACCAACTCACGCTGTGGGAAACGGGAACGGAGAAGGAGCGTAAATTATTGATCGCTCTGGATGAATTGCGTGAGAAATACGGAAAAGGGACTGTCGAACGCGCCGACCATGTGCGGCGGCGGAATAATGGGGAGTGAACCTTGAGCTTACGCTACTACCCACAAAACAAAGTGTTCAAAGCGACCTCAACGGCTGTTTCAAAGAATCAGGCGCCATTAACTATGGATGGCATCGGCGGCGCGCTGTATTGCTGTTTGTCCTGGGCTTCACTTCTCTGGTCTTCTTACCAGTTTGGCGATCTTTTAATTTAATTGATGGAATTCTCTATCTGGCAATCCTGTTTGTGGGCGGTGTTTACTTCCTGCTGTTCCGCAGCCGCAACATCCTGGCGCGCAAATATGGAGCAGCCGCGTGGTACTTCTTTGTGCTGCTTTTGTTCCTACTCTTTTAGGTCAATTCGCCGTGTTTGCTTGTGTTCGCTTGTGTTTGCTTGCCTCTGCTCAATGAGTGCATTATAATTTCGGGGTTCGAAGCAAGCCACCGTAGCTCAGCTGGCAGAGCAGGCGTTTCGTAAACGTCAGGTCAAGGGTTCGAATCCCTTCGGTGGCTCAATCAT
>DHGL01000017.1:71212-72395 GCA_002402725.1 Anaerolineaceae bacterium UBA4799 | reverse complement strand
CGAGGCCAGGTGTGAAGCGTGAACCACCGCTTCCTGCAGCGTTTCTACCAGAGTCACACTTTGCAGGGAATCAGTTGCGGTAGGAGTTCCCAGTGCAGCGGCAATCTTGGCGCTGGCTTCTCCAAAAAGCACCGCGTGCCGTACTCGCTTTCTCACTTCTTTGGCCAACTGCTGCCAGGGCAGGTTCTTATCCCTGCCGCCGAGAAGGAGGATGATGGGTTCCTGGAAGGACTGCAACGCAGCGAGGGTGCGTTCGGGAGCGGTGGCGATGGAATCGTTGTACCAGCGCACCCCGTTGACCTCGCGAACCAGCTGCAGGCGGTGTTTTACCCCGTTGAATCCCTCAACCCCGCTGAGCATGGCCTGGGCTGGGAAGTTGCACGCCAGCGCGAGGGCGCAGGCTGCGAGAACATTCATCAGGTTGTGTTTCCCGCGCAGTGAAATCAGGTGGACCGGGAACAATTCGATGATATCGCCCTTTACTTCAGCGAACATGGTATTGTCTTTCAAGTACACCTGGTCACCCTCGCTGTCGACTCTGTGCATGCCAAAACTCACCAGCGCTCCGCGCACCAATGGACGCAGGTTCCACGACCCCGCGTCTTCTCGGTTCAGCACAGCGATGTCTGAGGAAGTCTGATAAGCGAGAATGCGGGATTTGGCGCGGGTGTAATCTGCCATATCCGCATGGCGGTCAAGGTGGTTGGGGGTGATATTCAAAACCGCGGCGACATGCGGGCTGGTGGTCATCAGTTCCAGTTGAAAACTGGAAAGCTCCTGTACTACCAGGTCATCTGCATTGATTTCATCAGAAAATTCAATAAGCGGGTTACCGATGTTGCCACCGACCCAGGCTTTGCGTGGGGGTTTCACGGCAGCAGCGGCCATGCGCCCGAAGAGCGATGTGGTGGTAGTCTTTCCGGCTGAGCCAGTGATGCCTACCACCGGGGCTTTTACCGTTTCCATGAATATTTGTGAGTCATTGGTGAGCGGGATGGCGCGTTCGAGCGCGGCTTGAACCAAAGGCAGTGTGAGCGGAACGCCGCCAGAGACACAAACCAGGTCAGTGTTATCAAGCAGGTCGAGAGGATGGCTGCCCAATACCCAATTGACGCCGCTGCTTGCGAACCGTTCGATAACCTGCTGGAGTTGTTCACGGGTCTGATGGTCATTGAGAGTGACG
>DHGL01000017.1:62746-71192 GCA_002402725.1 Anaerolineaceae bacterium UBA4799 | reverse complement strand
AAGCGCTCCATCTTTACCTCATCCTAGAGCCAGCGCCATACCAATCATGGCAGCCAGTAAGCCGATCAACCAGAAACGCTGCACGATCTGCGTCTCGCTCCAACCCAAGAGTTCAAAATGATGATGCAGCGGGGCCATCTTGAACAGGCGTTTGCCTTTTGTGGCCTTAAAGTATATGATTTGCAACACATCGCTGGCTGCTTCGCTCACCGGAATGATGGCGATGACCGGCAGCAGGATCCACTGTCCGGTCATGAGGGCTATCACACCCAGCACTGCGCCGATGGATAGCGAACCTGTGTCACCCATGATCATCATGGCGGGGTGCACATTGAACCAGAGAAAACCAAAAAGCGCGCCTACTACGGTGAAGCAGAAGCGGGCAACGAAAATATTGCCCTGCATCAGCGCGATGCCACCGTAAGCAGCGAAAGCAGTCGCGCAAATCAACCCTGCCAGCCCGTCCAGCCCATCTGTGAAGTTCACCGCGTTGGACATGGCGACGATGATAAAGGTCGCCAGGGGGATATACCAGATTCCCAGTTCAAAGTTGATATTCAACCCAGGCCAGTACATATCGGGGACATCAAGGACGTTCTTGAGGACATAGGCTGCCATGAGGGCGAGAACCACTTGCAAGAGAAACTTGGTACGCGCGCGCATGCCCAAGCCGCGGCGCGGACCGCGAATGCCTTCCCAATCATCGATGGCGCCGAGGAGGCTGAATGAAATCATCACGGCGACGGGGAGCAAAACAGAACGACCACTGAGATGAAGCCCCAGTATCGAAGCCGCGTTCAACAAGACGGTGAAGAGCACCACTGTGCCCACGATGACAAGCCCGCCCATAGTGGGAGTGCCCATCTTGGTGATGTGGCTCTCAGGGCCTTCAACGCGGATGATCTTGCCCATCTTGAAGTGCTTCAGCACGCGCAGTAAAGGGCCACCCCAGATGACCGATAAGATAAATCCCAAACCACTCAGTGATAACGCCAGGGCGGTTTCTCTCATTCTTCCACCTCCAGCGCCTGTACGATACGGTCCATGCGCAGGCTGTGCGCGCCTTTGACAAGGACCACATCGCCGGGACGCAGCATAGAATTCAATGATTGGATCACCGCGTTCTCGTCATCGAGAACCTCAATGAATTCTTCGGGGAAGCCTGCTTTTTGCGCGGCGTTCGCAATCATGTGCGCGTTCTCGCGGAAGGCAACCAACTTATCCACTACCTCGGCGGCGCGGATACCGACCTTGTTGTGCCCGAGCAGTTCGTATTGCCCCAGCTCGTTCATCCCCCCTAGTACAGCGATCTTCCTGCCAGGTAGTTCGTTGAGCAGGTTTAACGCTGCCAGCATGGATTCCGGTGAGGCGTTGTATGTGTCATCCAACACAAGGGCACCCTGCCGAGTTTTCACAGCTACAAGACGCAGCTGGCTGGTGGCATGCTGCAACCCGAGGATGATCTCCTGCCAGGTCAATCCTTCGATGAGCGCGGCAGCGGCTGCGGCGAGGATCGTATGAATGGAATGCCGCCCGATCAACGGCGCCTGGATGTTGAACACGTCCGCGCCGTGATGAATCCTGAAGTGGATGCCGTCAAGACCGTGAGACTCGATCTCATCCGCCCACAGATCCGCCTTCGGGTCCAGCCCGTAATAGAAAACACTGGCTTGAGTGAGGCTCGCCATATCCCTGATGAAGGGATCGTCGATGTTAAGGATGGCCGTGCCGACAGGCAAAGGCGGTAAGGCGCGGACAAGTTCACTTTTACCACGGGCGATGGTTTCCTGTGAGCCGGCGCGGGAGGCGTGCACCGTGCCGATGTTGGTGAGGATGCCGACCTGCGGACTGGCAATTTCACACAGACCAGTAATCTCCCCGGGTTCATAAAAACCCATTTCCAGTACCACGCGGTCATAACCCGGCCCGAGGCGCAGGAGGGTGAGGGGAAGGCCAATCTCATTATTGAAGTTGCCCTGGTTCTTGAGGGTGCGGTAGCGCTGCGAGAGAATCTCAGCGGTGAGTTCCTTGGTGGTGGATTTGCCGACACTGCCGGTGATGCCGATGACGCGAGTGGTGAATTTGCGTCTCCAGAAGGCTGCCAGCGTTTGCAGCGCCTTGGTGGTATCCTCGACGCGCAGCGCGAAAGGCAGCGCCGGGAATGAAACATCAGCCGAAACCGGCTGCCGCAGGTCAACGACAGGGATGGTTGGATCGATTTTTCGCTGAACCAGGGCGAAACGAGCGCCGTTGGTAAATGCCTGAGACACGAATTCATGCCCGTCGGTCCGTTCACCTTTGATGGCGATGAACAACGACGCGGGGATGGCGAGACGAGAATCCACAACTCCCTCGGAGATAGCGGGGGTCAACCCAACGGGTCTTACGCCAGTTAACGCTTCAATCACATCCGCCAGTGTCAGCATATTATCCTTTACTCTTCCTTCATACTCATCCTGATCTCATCAGGCGGTAAATTCAACAACACGACAATCTCCTGCACAACGTCCCTGAATACCGGCGCAGCGACTATAGAACCCCAGATGGAGGTACTGGGTTTTTCCAGCCACACGTAAACGATAAATTGCGGGTCATCCACCGGACCCCAGCCTACGAAGGAGGCATTGGTTTTGTTGCTGGAATACTGCCCGTTGACCGCGATTTCAGCGGTTCCGGTCTTGCCCGCCACGCGATATCCCTCCACCAGCGCATCGGAGGCTTCCTCTTCCAGCGAGATGGTGAGCATATCTGTGAGGGTTTTCGCGGTTTCAGCCTTGATGGGGATGCCCACGACCTGAGGGGTGGTATCAAACTGCTGCCCATCCTGGATGTAGGACTTAAGCACGTGCGGAGCGACCATCTGGCCTTCATTGGCAATGGCAGAAGCCGCCATAAGCAACTGTATGGGTGTGACAGCAACGCCCTGACCGAACGAGTTGGTAGCAAGGTTGACAGTGTACCACATCGGGTCGCCGGGCACGCTGAGGGGGTAAACCTCCTCGCCAGCGAGGTCAATATTGGTGCGGTGACCGATACCGAAGCGATCGAGGTAGTCATAGAATTGCGTGGGACCAAGTTGAGTGGCGACCCAGGAAAGGCAGACGTTGAGTGAATGCTGCATGCAGCCAATCATGTTCTGACTGCCCCAGGCGCCGCGGTCCCAGTTGTAGATCATCCAACCGCCCACCTCGATCTGACCGGTATCGGTAAAGGGGGTCTCAGGGGTGACCACACCGGCATCGAGGGCGGCGGCCATGGTTAAAATCTTGAAGATTGAACCTGGTTCGTAGACCTGGTTGACAGCTTTGTTGTAAGGCACCCCTGCCGGGAAAATCGTGGTGTTTTCCCAGTAGGCGTTGGGGTCGAGGCGTGGGTTGCTGGCCATAGCCATGATTTCGCCGTTGTTGGGGTTCATCACAATGATGGTACCGCCGGCTGCCCCGTTGGTTTTGACCGCGTTATCCAGTATCTCTTCCACCGTGCGCTGAATCTCGCGGTCGATGGTGAGCACCAGGCTGGCGCCTGCGGGAGCCGTAGGAATCTCCTGCATCTCGTATGGATCGAGGGGAATCATCACATTACGTTTCACACCCGCGAGCAGCGTATTGTACTTTTCTTCCACGCCAAAATATCCGGCACCGCTTTCGCGGTCATAATACGTAAAAAACCCGAGGATGTTCGCTGCCAGGTTGCCCTCAGGGTAAATGCGCTGCAGGTGCGCTGTCCAGGTTAAACCACGCAGCGAAGGTAATTCGGGGTCTTCACCGTAAGGGTTGTTATTCTCATACTGGGTTTTCAGTTCGCTCAATTCTTTTATCTTGTTGGCTTCGACAAAATCTGTGAGCGTGATGTAGACCTGTTTACCGGGAACATATTCTGTATTGGCAGCATTAAAAACCTTCTTATAATCCAGACCCAGCACATTGGAGAGCGTTGTGGAGATCGCTGCGGGATTCCTGACAAACTGCAATTCGATACCGATCTCATAGACCTCTTTATTACCCGCCAGCAAGTGACCGTAACGGTCATATATATAACCTCGCTCCGATTCGATAGTGCGAAGCTCATACCCGTACTCCTTTGCCCAGTCATCCAGGTAATCGGCGTGAGTGCTGGATTGTATGCGGACCATCTGCACAGCGATGAGAACAGCAAACGCGGAGAGGAGGATGCCGAGGAAATGGTAGCGAGTGAAGCCTTTTTTCATCAGCTTCCGTCTCCTAAAAATCCGGAACCGAGAGAGTTGATGCCTGTAAAGAGCCAATCCCAGAGTGATTCACGATACACGGATTTGACCAACTGTCGACCGGACTCGTTGATCCCAGGAGGAGGAGCGACAACCATCGCTCTGCGGCCTGTGTATCCCGGCACTGTGATGTAGATGGCATCGTCCGGGGAGATCTTCTCAAAACCCATGCTCAACGCTCTCTCTTCCATAGCAGGCGCGCTGGTGATGAGTGCCAATGTGGCCTTACGGTGCGCGATCTCGCGTTCCAGGTCCAGTCGTTTGAGGTCCAGCCGGTAGGCGTCGAGCCCGGCATTGGCAGCCAGACCGCTGATGCTGAGATAGACGCTGGCCACCACGAGAACGACCACGAGAGTGAGAAGAAAGAACCCGACTGTACGCGCGTGAATTCTCCAGGGTGATAGTTTAAACGCCTGAATAAGCCGCATTCTCTTAGCGGTTCTTTCTTTTCTCTTATTCGCCCTATCCCGAGGCTCCGCCATTCTTTTTGATTATCTCTTTTCTGCCACGCGCAACTTCGCGCTTCTTGCTCTAATGTTGCTGGCTATTTCGGTCCCGTCAGGGGTGATGGGGTGACGGGTGATTTCGATGATCGAGGCTTTATGCCCACATGTACAAACGGGTTGATCTGTGGGGCAGATACAATCCCGGCTTTCACGCCTGAAATACTGCTTTACGATGCGATCTTCCAGCGAATGAAAGGAAATAACCGCGAGACGCCCGCCGGAGGAGAGTGACTCGACCGCCTGGGGGAGAAAATCCTGCAGCGAGTCCAGTTCCCGGTTCACGGCGATACGCAGCGCCTGGAAAGTCCGGGTAGCGGGATGGACTTCGCTGCGATTGCCGCGGCTGGCTTTCTTTATGGTGTCTGCGAGCTGCGTGGTGCTGGTGAAGGGACGGTTTTGAACGATGACGCGCGCAATGTGGCGTGATTGTCGTTCTTCCCCGTAACGCCAGATCAGGTCTGCCAATTCAGATTCAGTGGAGTGATTGACCAGTGTCTCCGCGCTGACGGGCTGGGACGGATCGAAGCGCATATCCAATGGTCCATCGTGAAGAAAGGAAAAACCGCGTTCGGGAGAGTCGATTTGCATTGAAGACACACCCAGATCAATGACGATGCCATCCACGTGGTCCCAGCCTAACGTCAGTAGCGCGTTGCGGAGCCCTGTGTAGGAGGAGTGAAGTAAATGAAAGCGCTGGTTAAAAAAGGTCAGGCGCTGGTGAGACAGTGCCAGCGCCTGAGGGTCTGTGTCCAAGCCAAGCAGCTGCCCGTCAGGCGAGCTCTTTTCCAGGATTCCCCAGGCATGTCCACCGGCGCCAATGGTCGCATCCACATATAACCCCGGGCTTACAGGACGTAAAGCAGTTATAATTTGATGGTAAAGAACTGAGACATGCGGTGGTCTTGCCGCGCTGTCAGAAATATTTTTCATCAGATGGTCAAGTCAAAGTTCGATACGAGCTCTGCGGCGGAGGAAGGACCTTCGCCTTGCTCTTCCTGGACTTTGTAAGCATCCGGATTCCAGATTTCAATGTCCTTGCCGATACCGACTATCAAAGCAGTGCCGTCCAGGCCAGCGATCTGGCGCAGTGATTGGGGGATGATGAAACGGCCAGTCTTGTCGAACTCTATTTGCGTGGCGGTAGAGAAGATATAGCGGCGCAACTGGCGGGTCTGGGCATTCGCCATATTCATGCTGTTGATGCGTTCGTACAGGAGTTGAAAGCGGTTGGCGTCCATCACGAGCAGGTTCTGGTCAAAGCCGTTGAGGATGACCGGGTTCTCGCCCAGGAGGTCGCGGAAGGAAGCCGGGAACGTTAAGCGTCCTTTTTCGTCTATATTATGCAGGTAGCGACCGATGAAACCGTTGAACATAATTTCTACCTTTTTGTTATATGGCGAACGCCGGAAAGGTCTCCGGCGCTCCACTTACTCCCACTTTTTACCACTTTCCTCCACATTATACGTTTTTTTTTGAGCAAATGCAAGTGTTTTTACGATTTTGATATGCGAATTTAATTAATTGGTGCAGGTTTCTTGCCAAATTATTACTAGGAGCAGACGATGAAACGGTTTTCCATACGAATTACAAATCTGATAACGCTCTTGTTGGGCGTTTGCGTGCTGAGCGGTTGTGTGACCGTAAACATGGGAGGGGAAAATACCGGGAAGGTACAAACAGCGGTGATAGCCCCGACATTGCCCGCGCTGGCTACCATTCAACCTCCACAACATGTTCTTAGTGAGGAAAGGTTGCAGAACGCTGAATATCTTTCCCCGTTGCTGCAAGTACCCTTTACCCTGGTTGATGGCGCCTTCTCGGGGGTGGTGGACAGCACGGAATTGAATGCGGTAGTACAGCCTGGTATTGCGTACGGTGATTTGAACAACGACGGCATTGAGGAAGCGGCTTTTGTGTTGGCGGAGAACAGCGGCGGTTCGGGAGTTTTCAACTCGCTGCTGGCGGTTTACAGTGATGCCGGGCAATACACGCAGGCCCAAGGGGTCATTATCGATGACCGGCCGGTGATTGACTCAGTTTCCATCGAAGACGGCGTGGTGAAGGTGCAGGCACTGGTGCACGCTCCAAATGACGCGATGGTCAACCCCACCACCAGGATGAGCGCGGAATATTCGTTATGGGGCAGCAAGCTGGTTCAAACCCGGCTCAGTTCCACATTCGCTGGAGGCGGGGAGCACGCAATTTACATTGATATGCCGCGAGACGGTGAAAGCGTGAGCGGCAGCCTGCGGGTCACCGGGTCAATGCCGATTGCACCATTTGAAAACAATCTATCGCTGTTGATTAGCGACCCGCTGAGCGGGCAGTTGCTGCACGAAGGTTTTCTGGTGCAGGCGGAGGATATGGGTGCTCCAGCGACTTTTGACAACACGGTGGTTTTACCGGATGTAGCGGCGGGGAAGCAGATCCTGCTGGTATTGAGCGAGTTGAGCATGGCGGATGGCACGCCGATGGCGCTGGACGCGGTTTGGTTAAGTGTAAAATAGGAACCTGGCCGGCATTACGATATTAGAGAGTCGAGTGTAGAGATTCGTAAAGCTAAAGAACAAGCGCTTTTTCACATACTAAAAGCAGGGCGCGGTGACCAATCGCTCCCTGCTTTTTGGAGGGCAAGGTTCAGCTATCGAATTCACCAACCAGTTCGTTGTTCACATAGACCAGGTAATGACCGGTGGGAAAAGTGCCCAGACTAATCGTTTTGGCGAAAGGTTCGATCACCTGGATGCAGATCTTATCCGGGTCGACAACAGTGTAGACATCGATGTATACTCGGTTTTCTTTATCCGGTGGATCGACTGCGACGCGCAGCTTGTGGCAGGGCGTGGGCAGGCTGCTGATGAGCTCCAGGTTGATTTGAACCGGGTAACTCTCTAGTATTAGCAACTGGACGGAATCGATGAAGGCAGAAGCGCGCACCTTGTTGACGTCCCCCGGCGAGGGTTCAACAGGTTCCGGTGATTCCTGCGGTTCCAGCGAAAATGGAGTGCTAATTGCAGTGATGGGTTCATCCACTTTGATGGGCGGCGGTGTTTTTCCGGGTCCACCGGGCTGGATTGAATGATTTGGGGGATTTTCGCTGACCGGAGAATTCATCACTCGTTGGTCAGATGGCGTGGGTTGTTCAAGAAATGGGGTAGGCAGACTGGGATTGCCAGCGCAGGCGCTGAGCAAAAAGGCGCAGAGTAAAAAAATCACAAATGTAGGCATTTCAACCTCCCTGAGAATGTTCCTTATAACATGACGCAATAATTAAGGTAATTGTTCCTGTTTTTTCTGTGACAAATGACGCGGGNNAGCATTTCGGTATTGGTAATCTTGTTCATGTTACTGGCGATGGTGGTTTCGACCGCGTCTGCTGCCAGCAGCAACAGTACCATTGGCATCAATGTAGTGCTTAAAGGCGACATCACAGATGCCAATCTCAAGACTCTAGCGAAATATGGAAAAGTACGTGATGTGGTTTACGAGATTGACGCGCTGACCATGCAGATCAAAGCGGCAAACCTCAAGACCATACAGGGGTTGAAGTTCGTGGCATCCGCCAACCCGGATGCCTCGCGTACCGGCGCGCCAATTGATACGGTCGCGGCCACAGACTTTACTGAAGGATTGAGCACATGGGACCTGGATGCCATCAATGTGACTGATTATGGATTCGGTAACCGCCAGGTGG
>DHGL01000017.1:14610-62630 GCA_002402725.1 Anaerolineaceae bacterium UBA4799 | reverse complement strand
TCGCACGGCACGCATGTCACCA
The DNA here is from genome assembly GCA_002402725.1 of Anaerolineaceae bacterium UBA4799. Next base: position 62,608 of record DHGL01000017.1, on the reverse strand, counting down.
GCACCATCCTTGGATACAACATGATAGGTACACCAGTTAACGGGGTTGCACCGATGGCTACGGTTATCCCAGTGAAGGTGCTTAACCAGAATGGCTCCGGCTGGTCATCTGTTGTGGCACGCGGCATTGAGTACGTAACTGAATTGAAGGAAGGCCCGCTGGCGGAATCCCCGGTAGTGATCAACATGAGCCTGGGCGGCTCAGAATTGGACGCTATGGAAAAAGCCGCCATAGATTATGCCATCTCAAAGGGTGTGATCATCGTGGCTTCAGCAGGCAACAGTGGCGCTGCCGGCATGGGTTATCCGGGTGCTTATGAGCCGGTCATTTCCGTGGCGGCTTCCGGTTGGTTGGGCGAGTGGTATGCGCCAGCCGCAGGTGCATGGTGGTATGCTGTGGACGATCCTGATCCAAATGTGACAGACCTGTACTACATCACTGATTTCTCCAGCCGCGAACTTCTCGGTCAGGATCTGGATGTAGCCGCGCCGGGTTCCTGGATCGTGGGACCTTACCAGGTCAACAGCGGACAGATTTCCTACTACTTCCTGGGCGGCACCAGCATGGCCAGCCCCCATGTAGCGGGGATTGTGGCTTTGATGGTGCAGAAAAATCCTGCATTGACTGCACTCGAAGCGGAAGGAATTCTTGAATCGACCGCACTATACCTGGCTCCTGGCTCAGTTATTGATCCATATGATGGCGTTACAGTTATTTCATGGGGTGCTGACGCTACCGGCGCCGGGCTTGCAACAGCCGACGCGGCGTTGAACGCGATTCCGTAAGTATTTTGAATTAGAATTAAAAACCCGCTGGAATCAACTCAGCGGGTCTTTTTGTTAAACCTGGCGGTATTCCCGCCAGCCACCCCAGCGCGTGATCTCCTCGTGACCGATGACGAGGTATGGTTCGGCGAGTATGCCAAGGACTACCTTGCCGTCGGATAGTTCTACACAGCCCAGGCACAAGCCGGGGGGTTCGCCCTGCAGCACTGCAACCAGCCCCTCTGCTTCGAGTTCCCATACCTCGACGGTCACTGAAGCGCCCAGCGCCTCATCGCGCAGCATGGCGGGGTAGGCGTCGTTGATCGACCACAGGCGGTATTTTGGCGAGGTCGTGGTTTCGCATATAAACTCAGCACCGGCAGCGAGCAGGTTGCGGTTGAGCGCCAGTCCGCGCATCAGGGTGCCGTTGACCGCCAGTTTGACCGTTTGCATCCGGCTTTACCTCAAGAATTTATAATATGGCTGTGATGAAACCCCACGATAAGATGTGTTGTTGCACCGTTATTTCTAGTAGTATAGAAATCGACTTTCAATCCAATAGAAGTTTTATCACTTTTTATATCTTCTGAAAAACTTAAAGATGTGCTCAAAAACCTGGTCGGGATATTTATGTCCGATTCCGGAATAAGACTCAAAATGAATATTGGTAAACCCGATTTGGTTAAGAAATTCTACTTGCTTTTGAACTCTATCTGGGTCACGCAACCCAAACGAGTTTAATATGTCTACTTGTCGATCGTTCCAAATCTCATTGCCATAATGCACCGTTGAATTAGTATTATCAAGTGTACCAATGTAAATCATCTGTTCGATTTTTTTATAATCATCAAGCTTAAATGTGGTTCCAGTTAGGTCCTCATAATCGGCTATTCCTAGCGGCCAATCCATGCTATAACCGTTATATTCGGTTATTGGCAATGTTAATGCACCACCACATTGACCTCCAGCAATTGCGTTGACTAATTCTGGATGTAAAAGAGCGAATCTTTGGGCAAACATTCCTCCTGCAGAGAAACCTTCGATAAATACCTTATCCTTTACCACAATTCCCCCAGCAGCCAATTCACTTTTAAGTTGCTCAATCATCTTGATTACCTCTAGATCGGGTCTTTGAAAAAATGGGTCAATCTCTCCAAAGACTCTTCTGTCAAAGGCAACTGAGTAGATGGGAACGTAAAAATCTCTAGGGATTACAGGAGTGAGTAAAATGTATTCATAATCTTCAGCAAGAGATGAAAAATGTCTAATGCACCCTCTCATGGATTCTTCTGCAATTGTATAGTCCTCAGACATGGTGGCATTAGCACATGTAATTAATATATATATAGGTTCAGTTCCAATTGACTTCATTATTGAATATGGAACATATGAAAACCAGGTGTATTTGATCTCTCCATTTAAATCATGAATTTTAACGTTACCAAAATGATCGTATGTTACTGGATCCTTAGTTGGTGATGGTGTTTCTGTTGGCGGCTTGGTAGTAGCCAATGTTGCCGTTTGGGTTGGTGAATCAGTAAGGCTTGGGGTTGGCATAACTAGAATTTTACTATCTGTATTAGTGTTGCAACTTGTAATGAATGTTAAGATCAAAAGAATGGTGAATATTTTGTTTTTCATTTTTCCTCTTTCCTCCCAAGTAAAAATTTATTTTTTTAAATTTCAGAAACCCTCGGGCGGTACTGCAGCGCCTCGGCCAGGTGGGTGGTGGAGATGTTCTGGCTGCCGGCCAGGTCGGCGATGGTGCGGGCGAGCTTGAGGATGCGGTGGTAGGCGCGGGCGGAGAGCTGCAGCTGGTTCATGGCGGCGCGCATCAGTCCGCGGCAGGGCTCATCGAGAGCGCAGTACTGGCGCACCTGCGCCGGGTGCATATCCGCGTTGGAGGTCAATGATGTGTTGGCGAAGCGCTCGCGCTGCACCTGGCGAGCGTTTTCCACGCGAGCGCGGATGACGGCGGAAGGTTCTCCGAGCCGCGCGTCGCTGAGCTTTTCATAGTCCACGCGCGGTACCTCCACGTGAATATCAATGCGATCCATGAGCGGGCCGGAAATGCGGCGCTGGTACTTGGTGACGATGCCCGGGGCGCAGGTGCAGGCGCGGGTGGGATCACCGTAATAGCCGCACGGGCAGGGGTTCATAGCTGCCACCAGCTGGAAATTTGCCGGGAAGGTAAGCGTGCCCTGGGCGCGGCTGATGGTGATGACCTTGTCTTCCAGCGGCTGGCGCAGCACCTCGAGGGTGCGGCTGCCGAACTCGGGAAATTCATCGAGAAAGAGCACACCGCGGTGCGCCAGTGAGATCTCGCCGGGGTGCGGCCAGTTGCCTCCGCCCACCAGGCCGGCGTGGCTGATGGTGTGGTGCGGAGAGCGGAAAGGACGGCTTTTGAGCAGTGGGATACCTTCAGGCAGCGCGTCTGCCACGGAGTAGATGCGCGTGACATCGAGGGATTCTTCGAGCGTCATACCAGGCAGGATGGAAGGCAGAGCGCGTGCCATGAGTGTTTTGCCGGCGCCGGGCGGGCCGATCATCAGCAGGTTATGCGCGCCGGCAGCGGCGACCTCGAGGGCGCGTTTGACGTGCTCCTGACCCTTGATCTCGCGGAAGTCGGTCTGCACCAGCGCGGTGACCTGCTCTACCGCCAGCGCGGGTTGCGGAGGGATGACCACCTGTCCGATGAGGTGCTGGTAGAGGTCAGCCAGCGAGCCTACCGGGATCACCTCCAGGTCAGGAAAGATGGCGGCTTCGGGGGCGTCTTCCGAGGGGACATAGACGCGTGTGAAACCCTGAGCGCGCGCGACGGCGGCCATGGGCAGCACCCCGCGGATGTGGCGCACGCTGCCATCCAACGAAAGTTCGCCCATCACCAGCGCGTCTTGCAAGCACTGCGGAGGCAACTGGCGGTTGGCAATGAGGATGCCCAGGGCTATGGGCAGGTCGTAAGCCGAACCTTCCTTGCGCACGGTAGCGGGTGCCAGGTTGACGCGCACGCGCTTGCGCGGGTACTCCAGCCCGGTGTTGCGGATGGCGGATTGCACGCGCTCGCGGCTCTCCTGCACCGAAACATCCGGCAAGCCCACGATGATGATGGGAGGCTTGATACCGGGGGTGAGGTCAACTTCGACATCCACGATAACCCCGTCCAGACCGATGACGGCGCAGGCGTTCACTTTGGCGAGCATGGGTTAAGTGTAGAAGGGGTAAGTAAAAAAGTCAATCACATTCTGCCCGGATAATGTGCCCGGATAATCCTATATTCGCCATAACCAGGAATATTCTTTAGTCCGCCAATCTATAGGGAGGGATGAACGAGTAATCAGCCTTAATCCACTGGTTGAGGGTAAGCAGCTAAGGTAAGAAAGATCATTTGGAAGGCAGCTAGTGTAACCAGACAGTAATCAGGTGCAGAGGGTTCGATCTCCGCTGATGCCCAGTACTTCGCCAAAATAGATGGTGTGGTAGTCATCGTTCTTGTACAGGCGATCGATGGCGGGATCGAGGAATTGCTGCGGGTGGAAGGCATCCGCATATATCTTGCGGCACTCAAAAACCAGATTGGCTTCGGTGTAGATGGGGGAATTTACGATAGAACCAGCCAGCGGGGTAAGACCGGAGCGGGCGACTTTTTCACCATCGCGGCCAGATGTTGATCCCAACAGGTCCAATGAAGCGCGATATGGTTCCGGGAAGGCACAGACAGTGAAATCAGGGTATTGCTGCATAAACTCATGAGTGTAGCGAGTCGGGCGCACGACCACCTGGATGAAGGGTTTGTTCCACATGATACCGAGACTGCCCCATGAGATGGTCATGCTGCTGAAGTGATGGCTTTTAAAATCACCGCAGGTGAGTAAAAACCACTGATCATCAAACGTGGAAAATGATTTGAGACGAAGTTCCTGAATTGTGATAGTTGATGTAGTCATTTGTCCTCTCTGATCTTATTTGCGGGTTTGAGATAACTCAACGTTCCTTGTACGTGTGCATGAGGGTCTGTTGTAAATTGCGCCGGATTTGGCCACCTATGGGTTTCAGACGCAGGTAATCACCCTCCGTGGTCATGTCGCGCGCACTGTCATTATCACGCAGACAGGTCTCCAGCACATCTCGCAGGTAGCGGATCTGCGCCGGGGCAGTGACCGGGAAGAGGGTTTCAACGCGATGGTCGAGGTTGCGGGTTATCAGGTCGGCGGAACCCAGGTAAAGCCGTTCTGCACCGCCATGGGCAAAATAGAAAACGCGGCTGTGCTCAAGGAACCTGCCGAGAATGCTGACCACGCGGTTGTTGGCGCTCATGTCTGGCACGCCGGGCAGCAGGCAACACATACCTCTGACGATGAGATCGACCTTCACACCGGCTTTAGAGGCTTCATAGAAACTCGCTACTTTTACTCCCTGCGGGTTAACGCCTTCAAACACGCGGATGATGCCATCCTTACCGGCGGTATCCATACCCAGCAAGAAGACGATGAGCAACTTGTGTTTTTATTCCGCGTAAAGCAGTTCTTGCCACGTTTCCAGTTGCTGGTTGAGGACCGTGGTTGCTTCAAGCCCGTCCTTATTACTGCCGTTGAAATCACCGGTGTCGCGTGGATCCCGTTGGGAGAGGTTCAGTTTTGAGCCGGCTGCAACTTTGAATCCATCCATTTCACCTCCAGTTGGAAAAGGGTGGAAATTGATGACCCGGTTGGAAATAGTATAGCATCATTGATCGAGGTAGCGCAGATTTATGAAGCCAAGCCCCAACTGGCGTTTATCGCCGCTGATGCCGAGTGTCGCGCGAGAGAGCGGATTCGCAATACTGATGCGCATAGCCATAACGTCTTCCTGCCGGCAGGCAATCGGTGGCACGCTGAATTGTATGGTTTGCTGACTTTCCAGGCTTCCGGACCATGCTGGCTGACCATCTATCTCGATAGCAGTGCTGACTTCAGGGTGCGCGTCAGTGATAAAGGGTTTAACCTCAATCTCCAAACCACTGAAACCCTCCGCGGTATCCGGGCAAGGCAGCGTGAGGGTGGCGCTTTCACCGACCGTCCAGATTCCCCAATCCTCGAACAATCCCCAACTACGGTAATCAGCGCCAACTGCCTGAGTGAGAATACTGGCGAACGAAAAGGGGTAGTCCTCGCCAATTTTGGGGGTGAAATTACTGGTGGTCCTATCAGCGCGGTTGAGGCTTCGATAAACGAATTTCGTTTTACCATCTGGTTCATTGGAATCCACTGAGAGCAGCTCGCTAACCTGCTCGAAATCCAGGTTACAGCCAGATGCCCCGGTTATGGTAAGTGGCTCACCACGACGCGGATTAAGATGCAGTAATTTTCGGCAATCCGGGGCGATTACAACGGTATTCTTCATTCCAAGAATAGGTTCACACATCCCTCCATATCGTTCTGCGAAGACCTCCGGTGGAGGGTTGTAGAGCCAGGGCAGGTACTTTTGAATCCAGTAAGAAGCCGCTGATGGCTGGCAATGAGCGACTCCAACCAAAGATGGATTGTAGTTGGTGATGCTGGTGTAACCCGCCAGCATCACAGCCAGCGTGAGCACCAGCACCCTGAGACGTGTCTTTTCAACAGAGCGCAGCAAAAGCAGCAACGGGGGGATAAAAAGAGCAAGGTACCAGATGGTGTAGCGGGAGGGGCCAGGCGACGCGCCGGAATTGAGGTTGACTGTGGAGGATTGCGCCAGCAGGCAGACCACGAGGTAGACGAAGGTGAGCAACAGCCATGAACGCAGACCGGTAAAGCGCCATTTTTCGCGGATGGCGATAAGTAACGCCGCCACAAGGATGATGATGCCGAACCACCAGTTAGGGAGAAGTCCGATGTCGGGGTCCAGGAACCAGACATAGAAGCGCTGCAGGTTAACCGCTGCCTGCGCGCCGCCGGAAATAAACTGGGGAGAAAGTGCGCCGTAGCGCAACAGGTAGTACCCCGGGTGGAGCGCGTTTACCAGCAAAGTGACAGACAACAGGAGCAGATCCGTGATTTTCCATTTTTCGCCGTGCTTTTCGTAAAGGGCAACACCTACCACAAACAGGCTGATGACCGAGAAACTGATATTCTGCGTGGCAGCCGTGGCAAGCAGAAACGCGGCGGGCAAGTATTTCCGATGCAGGAAGAGGATGACCGAGCCGCAGGTGAGGGTAAACGTGAAAAATTCAGTATGCACTTTATCCAGGTACCAAAAAGCAGGCGAGAAAAATGTAAGCAGTAAAACCGCGATCAAACCACGCAATCTAAAAGATCTCACCGCGATGACCAGCAACAAGCCCAGCAGCGTGCAGTGCCAGAGGAGGAATGCATTGTGAATGGAGAGGTTTAAACCTGTGTAATCGGCAACTTCAGCGAAAAACGCTGCCCCGAGACTGTAAAACCAGAAATGGGGGAAATCCTGACCGCCATTTGTGATCAATCCAGGCGCAAATGCCTGCAATTCCGCGGTGCCGGAAATACCGGGTATGACATTGGAGCGGTAGAGTTCATCATAATGTGCCCAACCAGCCTGTGTAAGGTAAGGCCGGTGGGTCTCGGAGAGGCTGACGGCCATAGCGTAAAACTCGCTGCCGTCGCCCACTCGAACCGGCTGTGAGAAGAAAATAAATGGGATAAAAACACAGATACTGATAAAAATACATAACAGAGTGCGGCGGAAACCCGGTGGGGGCCAAACCCGGCGGGCAGGATTTGATTCTCGGAGCGGGTGTTCTTCAGCAGATGCGGGCAGCGTATTCATCTTTTTGAGAATACAATCAACCAATAAGTTTCTTTACGCGCTGCAGCATTTGAGCGTCGTCCTTGAGGAGGCCGGCGGCTGGCAGGCGTTCAAGCAACAGCAGCCAGTGGGGATCTGCTTGAAATATCCTCTTGAGGATGGGTAAGGCTTCCTGTTCTTTGCCGCTATCCAGCAGGGTGACCGCCTGCCAGAAGGGAAGTTCATCCAGGTGAGGGGCAAGCGCGGTTCCCCGCCTGTACGCGTCGAAAGCCTCTTCCACAAGACCCCGGCTGAGCAGGTCATCGCCGCGGTTCATGTGCTCATAAGCGCGCTGTACATTGAGCAGGCGGCGTAGTTCAACCAGGGGCTCGGGGTGATCCTCAACACGCAGATCCACCAGGATGCCTTTCCATGGCTGCTCATAAATCTTGCCGGATACCACCAGCAGAGCAGCGGATTGTTGACCGCGAATATCGCCGCCCTGTGCCTGCGCGGCATCCAGCGCGGCGAGGAGGCGGTCAGCAAGAGGACCTTTGGCAGCCTCGTATGCGGAAGCCATTGCCGGCCAGACCGAATTGTGGAGCATCATGTTGGCCTGCACCGAATACTGGTAACCTGTTTGATGCCCGGATTCGGCAATACAACGATTTCCCGTATGCACTGCGACTAACCCTTTTGCATCCACCATGGCTACCTGGCGTACCTCTCGATGCTCATCCTTTGATAATAAATCAGCGAGGACATGAGTAGCTGGTTTACCCTCGTACATTGCGCTTAAACCCAACGGACCATAACTAACTTCGGCCATGGATTGTGTGGCGATGACACCCACACCTGGTTCAGCCCAGGTGACGATGGAACCTGTTGAAAACCAATGCGATTGCACCGCCACACCCAGGTCTCCGCTCTTGGGGTCACGGGCAACGATGGAAAAAGTGTGGGCGAAAGGAAAACGATTTGCTTTCATGGGTTCTCCTGAATTAAGTGGCTTTTAATCTCTGGCTATCTTTTGAAGGATATCCGCCCGGCACCATCGGGCGAATATCGCGGTGGAGAGGAAACGTTTGGCGGAGGATTCCAGCAATCCGATCTCGCCAGCGGTGGTTTGACCCTTGAACGGGGCGGCAATTTCGGAGATGGCATTGAACATCGTGGCAGCGGAGGCCTTAACCGCGTATGCGGTGAGCTGGATGAAAAGCGGGTCGGGGACCAGGATGGCGCGGCAGGCGGCGAGCAGGTCGGGGAGCAGTTTGTAAAAGTCCCATACCTCACCTTTAGGTCCGCGGCCGAACTTAGGAGGGTCAAGTATGACAGCATCATAGAAACTGCCCCGGCGTTGTTCCCGCTGAACGAACTTGAGGGCGTCATCCAGTATCCAGCGGATAGGAGATGAGTCCAACCCGCTTAAGGTCTGGTTTTCACGCGCCCAAGTAATCACCTTGCGCGAAGCGTCCAGGTGAGTCACCTGGGCGCCGGCGGCAGCCACAGAGAGCGAAGCCATGCCAGTGTAACCGAAAAGGTTAAGCACCCGCGGCTTAATACCCGATAGACGGATAACATTTTCTGCCCAGTCCCATTGGCAGGACTGCTCGGGGAAGACACCCAGGTGGCGCGAGGTAGAAGTTTGCACCCAAAATGAGAGCGCGCCATAACTCAGCTTCCAGCGGGCGGGCAATTTTTTCCGATATTCCCAATGACCCCCGTTCTCTTCAGGAGCGGGTTTATAAAAGGCGTCAGCCGCGCGCCACTCGCTCTCAAGCAGGGCTGGCTGCCACACGGCTTCAGCTTCAGGGCGGATCAGGCGGTAAGTTCCGAAGCGCTCCAGTTTCATGCCAGAGCCACTATCAAGCAATTCATAATCCTGCCAGTTAGTTGCAGCATACAGTTCCAGGTCAGGAATTGTCAGCAGAGGTTTCATCTTTTAAAAAGTATATCAGAATCAGCCATTGAAAGGGTGGTGAAGAGCCAGGTGTACTATAATCCTTCAATAACTAAAAAATGATTACCGAGGTTTTCATGTTCCAATCACCTGAACGAAGGAATACTGATAGTCTGAAATGGGGATTGTTTGATGAGGATGTATTACCCTTATGGGTGGCGGATATGGATTTTACCTCACCACCAGCAGTAATTGAAGCGTTGCAACGGCGGGTGGCGCATGGCGTGTTCGGTTACGCGCTGGATTCCCGCGAGCTTAAGGAACTGGTTGTGGCGCGGATGGAACTGCTCCATGGGTGGAAAATTACCCCTGATGATATCCTGCTGGTGCCGGGCGTGGTTTCAGGATTCAACCTGGTTTGCCAGGCGGTGACGCGCGCGGGTGAATCGATCTTATTGCAGCCGCCGGTATACCCGCCCTTCTTTGAGGTGCCAGTCAAGGCTGAAGCGCGCGCGGTCTACAATAATATCCTGCCTGGTTCGGATGGACAATACCGGGTTGATTTAGGTGCATTCGATCATGCCATTGAAAAAGATACCAAGGCTTTCCTGCTGTGCAACCCCCACAACCCTCTAGGAAGAGTGTTTACGCGCGATGAACTACTGGGCATGGCTGAGAGCTGCCTGCGGCGCAAGATGGTGATCATCGCTGACGAAATCCACTGCGACCTGATATTCAGCGGGTATCAGCATATTCCCATTGCCTCGCTGGACCAAGAGGTTGCCGCCAGCACGGTGACGCTCATCGCGCCTAGTAAGACCTTCAACATTGCCGGGTTGGATTGTTCGATATTAATATGCCAGGATAGAGAATTGCGAGAGCGCATTAAACAGGCGAAGCGTGGACTGATGGGTGGGGTGAACCTGTTGGGGATGGCAGCGGCTGTGGCGGCTTACCGCGACGGGGCATCATGGCTGGCTGAGGTGATTGCCTATCTCGAAACCAACCGTGATCACTTGATGACATATCTTGAGGAAAAACTGCCGCGCATTCACATGGTCAAACCTGAGGCCACATACCTTGCCTGGCTGGATTGCCGAGAGCTGAATCTCCCCATTTCTCCACGTGAACACTTCTACCGCAATGCCAGGGTAGCCTTAAATGATGGCAGCGATTTTGGCGAACCCGGTAGAGGATTTGTGCGCTTAAACTTCGGCTGTTCACGCGAGATATTGGACAAAGCGCTGGAAAGCATGAGTAGTTCACTCACTTAAAAGAAAAAAGCAGAGTCAGAAGGCTCTGCTTTTGCGGGTTATTCGATTTTTATTATTCCACAGGTTTTACTTCAGCAGCCTGCAGGCCTTTTGGACCTTTCTCGATGGAGAATTCCACCTGTTGTCCTTCCTTGAGGACCTTGTATCCCTCCATTTCTATTGCGGAAAAATGCACGAAGACGTCTTCAGCATTTTCTCGCCCGATGAAACCGTACCCCTTGGCGGGGTTGAACCACTTGACAGTTCCAACAAAACGTTCAGCCATCCTGATTCTCTCCATCTTAAAAAGTGATAGCGGAAGGATGAATACCCCTCATCGCCTTTGATATGGTGAATTTACCATACGCATAAATTGGTGTCAAGCGTAAGTGGTGTAGCAATTTTCGGGAAGAACCTGGTAGCATATAATTATGCCATGAGGAAAGGCCAAAAACTATTAATGCTATTATTTTTCCTCCTGCCTTTGGGGTTTGCCGCTCTCCCCAAGGCTGGTGTTTTGCCTGAAAACCTCACCCGGTCACTTCATAACGAGAGGACAGCGCTCGCTACTGGCGACGCGGAGATGGAACTCGCGGCGCTTGAGCAGGTGCTGGAATTCCAACCCTGGCGTGGCGACCTATGGCAACGCCTGGGCAGGCTTTTCATGGATCGCGGGGACGCGCAGAGCGCGTTGTATGCTTTCGAGGAGGCGCAGGAACTTGGTCAGCTTGAACCACTGGGGCAGGTTTGGTTGGCTGATATGCTGATTGCGAATGGTTACGGTGACGCGGCGAAACACGTGCTGCGCACTATCACCACAGATGATGTTTTCATCCTGTTTCAGGCTGCGGTGCTGGCGGCACAGTTAAACGATCACGAAGTTCTACTCAACCTGCTGCAACAGGCGTATGTTGCCGATCCAGGCAGCAGCGAGTTGAATTACCAGTTGGGAATCCATATGATGACAGACGACCCCGGAAACGCGCTCGCGCACCTGGAACTGGCGCGTAAGGACCTCTCCCATAAAGCGGCTGCTGATTATCTGATTCAGGTCATTCAGCAATACGGCGCTCTGAAAGGTAGCGGAGAGTGGTATTTGTTCACCGGGCAGGCGCTGGCACAGGCTGATGAGTGGAATGCCGCGTATCACGCTTTCACACAGGCTGCGCAGGCGCAACCACAGAATGCCAGCGCTTTTGCCCTGTTGGGAGAAACCCAGCTGCAACTCGGCCTGGATGGTTGGAAAAATCTCGAGAAGGCCTGGAAGTTGGACCCTGAAGGAGAAATGGTCAACGGGATGATGGGCTTATACTACCAGCGCCAGGGCAACCTGGAGAAAGCGCTGGAATACCTCAGAAAAGCGCAAGTGGCCAACCCAGGTGCAGTGGTATGGGTGATGGAAAGCGGCAGGACCCTGGCGGCTATGGGCGATCTGGAAAACGCATTAGGGGAATTCACCCGTGCCGTTGAGATGGATATGCAAAATGTGGACTCTTGGCAGGCGTTAGCGGAATTCAGCATTGTGCACAATTACCAGTTGGAGAGTGCCGGGTTACCGGCGGCGCGTCAGGCGCTGGCACTGGAACCGGAAAACCCCGTGATGATGGACTTACTGGGAACAGCCTACCTGCAGCTGGGTGACCTTGATAGCGCTGACCGCTTTTTCCAGCAGGCGTTGATGCGGGACCCGGAGCAGGCGGCCATCCTGATCCATTTGGGACAACTCAGTTTGTTAAGAGAGGAGAAGGAGGCAGCGTTTGACTATCTGCGCCGCGCTGTGACCTCCGCCCGTGATGAGCGGCTGCGCGACCTGGCAAACCGCCTGCTAAAAGAAAATGGCATGCAGTAAACGGGGGAAGGTATAATATTTCAGTTTGGGACAGGTTTAAGTGAATAAACCAACACTTTTTTACGTGGTCATCATCCTGTTTTTATGCGGACTAACGTTGGCAGGCTGCAGGCAGACTGGATTACATCTTCCGGCAGCCGGGCAACGTACCTCCGGCGAGCTGCTGTTTGAGGATGATTTTTCCAATCCGCCCAATGGATGGGGAACAATGGAAAAGGACGGCGGTGAAATCGAATTTGCATATGACGGATTGATGTTTTCAGTTTTTCTCCCAAATTTCATGTACTGGTCTGTGAACGGAAAAGAATACAACGACGCGCGAATAGAGGTGGATGCGGTGCTGGCAGATGGTTCTTTGAACGATAATTTTGGGATCATTTGCCGCTTTAAGGACGACAGCAATTTTTACGGCTTTTTATTGAGCCATGACGGTTATTACGGAATAATCAAGTATGTTGATGGAAAAATGAGCATGGTCTCAAATGAGGGGAACATGGGATTCAGCGAAGCCATACGCCCCGGCGGTGTGGTAAATCATCTGCAGGTCACCTGCAAGGGAAATTTGCTTCGTTTAAGTGCTAATGATACGCTGCTGGCAGAAGTGGTGGACGATTCATTTGTTAGCGGTAAGGCGGGGCTCATCGCGGGCGCTTACAACGAGCCCGGCGTGATGGTATTTTTTGATAATTTCAAGGTATTTCAGCCATAAAATGAAAGTATATTTTGACACCGTCGGTTGCAGGCTCAATCAGGCGGAAATCGAGCACCTGGCGGGTGAATTCAGGTCCGCAGGACATACCATAATCGACTCAGCCGAAGGAGCGGACCTGGTGGTGTTGAACACTTGCTCGGTTACCGCGGCAGCAGCTTCAGACTCGCGCCAAAAAGTACGGCAGGCACAGCACGCGGGAGCGGCTAGAATTGTGGTGACCGGCTGCCTGGCAACATTGGAGACGGAGGAGATGGGAAAGTTACCGGGAGTCTCGCTGGTAGTTTCCAACCCTGCCAAGCAGCAAATACCCGCGCTGGTTCTGGACCAATCAGAGTTGATGGACCTCGAACCGTTGGCAAGACAACCGCTGCCGGGGGCGCGCAAGCGCACCAGGGCTTTTATAAAAGTACAGGATGGTTGCAATAACNNCAGGGAAGAAGTGCTGCGCGAGGTCAACCAGGCCATTAGCGGGGGAACCCGCGAGGTGGTACTAACGGGAGTACACCTGGGCTGGTGGGGCAGGGATTTGAGCCAGGGTGAAACCCTGGCTGACCTCGTAACTTACCTGTTGGAGCAAACACCAGTGGAGCGTCTACGATTATCCTCGACCGAACCATGGGATCTGGACGAACGCTTCTTTGATCTCTGGCAGGACCCGCGCATGTGCCGCCACCTGCACCTGCCTCTACAATCAGGGTCGGCGGAAGTGCTCAAACGTATGGCACGGCGTACTACACCTGTGGAATATTCAGAACTTCTAGCGCACGCCAGAGCACGCATCCCGGGATTGGCAGTAACGACGGATATCATCGTAGGTTTTCCGGGCGAGACGGACGCTGAATTTTTTGAGAACCTGGAATTTGCCACGGCAATGAATTTTTCGGGCGGGCATGTGTTCAGGTATTCAGCACGAGGCGGCACTGCCGCAGCCCGGCTTCCGGGCAGGGTGCACGGCAGCATTGCCAGGGAACGAGGACGGCTGATGCGGATGGCGCTGGAGAAGTCAGCCCGGCGTTTCGCGGATGCGCAGATTGGCAGCGAGTTGAAAACGCTGTGGGAAACAGCCGAGTCGTCAGGTGAAGCCTGGTTGATGCGCGGTTTGACGGATACCTACCTTCCGGTTGCAGCGCTGGCAAAATCAGACCGCAGCAACCAGATTGACCTGGCTAGAATTGAAGTAAACAAAAAAGGCTGTTTGTTTGCCACGATCATCGAGTAATTAGAGAGGATTATTATGAGCGACAAAACAATACATAACTGGTGGCAAAAGGCGGTCTTTTACCAGATTTATCCGCGCAGTTTTGCGGATGGCAATGGTGATGGTATCGGTGATTTTGCCGGAATGGTCGCAAAACTGGATTATCTGCAACAACTTGGGGTTGACGCCGTCTGGCTTTCCCCTCATTATCCTTCACCATATGTGGATTGCGGATATGACATCTCGGATTATCAAGGCGTAGCGCCGGAATATGGCAGTATGGTTGATTTTCGCCTTTTTTTGGATGGATTACACCAGCGTGGTATGAAACTGGTGCTTGACCTGGTTCTGAACCATACCTCTGACCAGCACCCGTGGTTCATAGCATCACGCTCCAGCCGGGAGAATCTCAAACGTGACTGGTATGTCTGGAAGGATGGTAAGGCAGGGCAACCACCCAACAACTGGTACTCGACCTTTGGCGGTTCAGCCTGGGAGTACGACGAGCGTACTTCATCTTACTATTACCACTATTTTTTCAAAGAACAGCCTGACCTGAACTGGCATAATGCAGAAGTGAAAGAAGCCATGTTCAATGTGGCGCGCTATTGGTTGGACATGGGGGTGGACGGTTTCAGGCTGGACGCCATCGGCACAATATTTGAAGATGAGAATTACCCACCCATCCCCGATGGGATGAGCCAGGAGGAGTTATACCGCCTGGCACGCGGCAGCGCGAACCCGGACGCGGATGAAAAAGTACTTTCATACTGGATTAGTATGTTTCGCTACCAATCGGACCGACCGGAAGTACATTTTTTAATGAAAGAACTTCGAAAACTAATTGATGAGTATGATGACAGGGTATTGATCGGAGAGACGGATGACATCGCCTTCTATGGAAACGGGGATGACGAATTGCACCTCAATTTCAATTTTCCTTTAATGCGCACGCAACGGATGACTGCAAAGCACGTACGGCACAATCAGCGGGAAAGACTGGCGGCTCTACCGGCCAGTGCCTGGCCTTGCAATACCCTCGGAAATCACGATTCTGCTCGTGTATATTCATTGTTCGGAGATGGGTCCAATAATGCCTTTGTAGCCAGGTTGCACCTGATGCTGCTGCTGACGCTTAAAGGCACCCCGTTCCTTTACAACGGGGAAGAAATAGGTATGTCTGACTTCATCATTGATGACCCCCGCAGGTTTCGCGACCCGCTCAGTTTGTTATACGCCGCGCTTGACCGAAAAGTAATGGGTTCAGATGAGAAGACCGCAATCTTTACAGGCGCGGTGATGGGAAGGGACCGGAATCGTACTCCCATGCAGTGGTCTGATGCGCCCAACGGGGGATTTTGCCCCGCGGGTGTTGAGCCCTGGTTGCCGGTAAACCCGGATTACGGGTCAGGTGTGAACGTGAGCACACAAGAGGGTGACAGCGGTTCTTTACTAAAATTCTACCGGACCTTGATAAAGTTGAGAAAACAATGTTCTCCGCTGCAGACTGGCGAATACCAGGAGATTAATGCCGAAAATGAGGACGTGCTGGTTTTTAGGCGATGGGACGAGTCAGGTAATTATACAGTCGCGCTTAACTTCTGCGATACTGAGCAGCGGGTGCATCTTCCTTACAAAGCCGGTATGGGGCTATTCAGTAACATTTTCCATGCACAAGTGATTTATTCGGATGTCTTTAGCTTACTTCCGTATCAGGGCATGATCTTTTATACGGGATCGATCACCTGAGCGATTGACCAATAATATTTCCGAAAAGATGATATGATTTTTATTTATGATTGACCAACGCGGGGAGAAAAAGTATAATCCCAGCCTTTGTCATGATGAATGTTAGATGGAAAAAAGATGAAAATCGAAGAAGGTAACGGGTCCACTGTTTTCCGCCGTGCAACTGAATACAAACCAGGCCGGAGCTGGAGTCGATTTCTGGTTGGTAGACCGCTTTCTACCGCAGATGCCCCACACCAGACAATCGGTAAAGTGTTAGGGTTGGCGGTATTTTCCTCGGATGCCATGTCTTCGGTCGCATATGCCCCACAGGAAATATTGATCATCCTTGCTGCTGCCGGGGTAACCGCCTTTCATCTTGCAGTACCCATTGCCATCGGAATATGTGTGCTCCTGGCTATCCTCATCTTTTCTTATGAGCAGACGGTGCACGCCTACCCTAATGGTGGAGGTTCCTTCATCGTGGCGCGCGACAATATCGGGGCTATACCTGCGCTAATCGCAGCAGCGGCATTGTTGACCGATTACATCCTCACGGTTTCTGTGTCCATCTCCTCGGGTGTCGCGCAATTGATCTCGGCCTTTCCGCTGGTTGAACCCTATAGAGTACCTTTAGCGGTTGGTTTTGTGCTGCTGATCATGCTGGTAAATCTAAGGGGCGTCAAAGAATCCGGCATCACTTTTGCGATTCCCACGTATTTTTTCCTGGTCATGATGTATATCAACGTAATTGCAGGTTACATAAAGCTGATCGCCGGCACGCTGGGGAGCGTGGAAGCGCCTCCGATGGATCTTGTAATGTCAGAATCTGTCCTGCAGCCGGTGACCATTTTCCTCATCCTTAAGGCTTTTGCCAGCGGAACTTCAGCGGTAACCGGTGTGGAGGCGATTTCAGACGGCATCACGGCTTTCAAAGAACCGCGCAGCAAGAACGCCGGAACCACACTCATCATCATGGCGCTCATCCTGGGATCGATGATGTTTTCCATTACATTCCTGGGAAACCATGTGGGTGTGATGCCTTCTGAGGAAGAAACAGTCATTTCCCAGCTAGCCAGAACCATTTTTAGCGGCAGGGGCTTGCTCTATCTTGGCACCATCACTGCCACCACCATCATCCTGGTGATGGCGGCAAATACGGCTTTTGCTGACTTTCCGCGATTAAGCGCCATCGCCGCTGCAGATGGTTATTTGCCGCGGCAATTGACCTACCGTGGCAGTCGCCTGGTGTATTCACGGGGTATCGTTGCCCTGGCAATTGTGGCTTCTTTATTGATCATCCTATTCCAGGCGAGCGTTTCCAGGTTGATCCCACTTTACGCAATTGGCGTATTCCTCTCCTTCACCATCTCGCAAACCGGCATGGCACGACGCTGGTGGAAATCGGGCAAACTGGAGCCGGGGGTGGAGGTGCAGGAACGCGGTTCGCTCCTCAAGTATGACCGTGGTTGGAAACACAAAATGTTCATCAACGGGTTCGGCGCGATCATCACATTTGTGGTGATGATCATCTTCACCATTACCAAGTTCATGGATGGTGCTTACATCGTTGTGATTCTCATTCCCGCTTTGGTAATGGGATTTTCAGCCATCCATAAGCATTACAATACCCTGGCGAAAGACCTTTCGCTGGAGGATTACCTTCCCCCGGGTCGCATTGTGCATCAGCGTGTGCTGCTGTTGGTCAGCGGGGTGCATAAAGGCACGCTCGCCGCCTTGCGTTATGCCAAAACGCTTTCAGATGACGTGACCGCGGTTCATGTATCCATTGACCCTCTGGAGACCAGGCGCGTACAGGATAAGTGGGAGATGTGGGGGGAGGGGTACCGGCTGGTCGTGATCGAATCTCCCTTCCGATTGTTCATCGAACCGTTATTAGAATACATCGAAGAAATTGATAAGAACCGTTCGTCCAACGAAATTATCAGTATCGTTGTGCCGCAGTTTATCCCCCGGCGTGGGCTTACCAACCTTTTGCATTCACGTACAGCAGACCTGTTGCGCAAGGTATTGTTATCGCGCAAAGACATAGTGGTGATGGAAGTACCATACCTGGTAGATTGAAAGGGCTAGAGAATTATGAAAATCATTATCATTGGATGCGGAAGGATTGGGGCAGAGCTGGCCTATAATTTGTATCGAAGAGGTCATCAGGTATCAATTATTGATGAAAATGTGGCTTCATTTAATAACCTGCCCTCTGATTTTGAGGGTAAGACCCTGGAAGGTGACGCAATTAATCAGGATGTGCTGCTACGTGCAGGTATTCAAAAATGCGAGGCGCTGGCAGCCGTCACCAATAACGATACGCTTAATGTGGTCGTGAGCCACATCGCAAAAACCGAGTTCAATGTACAAAATGTGGTTGCCAGGAATTACAACCCGCATTTGCGCTCGATTTTTGAGACATTCAATGTTCAGGTCATCAGTTCCACCAGTTGGGGAGCACAACGCATTGAGGAGCTTCTTATAGAAGCGGAAGGCAGAACGGTCTTCTCGGCGGGTAACGGCGAAGTTGAAATCTACGAAATCAAGATACCCGGTTCCTGGGACGGGAAAAAGGTCAGCGAACTGGTCACCTGTAATCAATGCAAATGGCTGGCGATAACCAGGGCGGGTAGCGCCTTTTTGCCTGAACAAGATACTATTATGAAGGCAGGTGATATCTTAACGGTTGCAGCTACGTTCGATGGTATTGCCGAAACACGAGAAAACCTCAGAGAAAGACAGGAGGGTTAATATGTTTGTTGTTATCGCGGGCGGTGGACGCACTGGGGCGCAATTAGCCAAAGCATTGATCAGCGCGGGTCATCAAGTGCACTTGATTGAATCACGAAAGGAAATCCTCACACGCATCCATAAAGAAATCCCTACCGAGTCTATCATTGCAGGTAATCCGCTTGATGTGCACACCATGGAACAGGCGGATATGAAAAATGCCAACGTTTTCGCAGCCACTACTCCCAATGATGCTGAAAACCTCGCTCTATGCTATGTGGTGAGGGAACGCTATAAAGTAAACCGGACCATTGCGAGGGTGAATAATCCACGCGACGCGTGGTTGTTCAACAAGTTGTTCAACGTGGATGTAGCGGTCAACCAGGCGGATATTTTATCTCACCTGATCGAAGAAGAAATGTCGATGGGCGACATGATGATGTTATTGAAGCTTCGCCGTGGGAAGTACTCGCTGGTTGAAGAAAAAATACCTGCTAACGCCGCAGTGGTGGATATGATGATCAAAGATCTGAAACTACCCACGAACTGTGTCATCGCGGGAATTATTCGGGAAGGAGAACTTCTCATTCCGCGTGGAGTGACCACGCTGGCAGCAGAGGATGAGGTGCTGATTCTAACGGATACGGAAGGCGCCAGGATCGTAGCGGAGCTCCTGGATGCGCCTCACATAAAAAACCTTTGACCGAATAATGAGGTTAGGGTATAATCCAAGTTTGCGAATTTAAGCTATCAGTAATGAATTGAGAGGAAGTGGAATGACCAAGAGGACCTACCAACCGAGGATTCGCCGCCGTGTTCGTGTGCATGGTTTTCGCTCACGTATGGCCACAGCGGATGGGCGCGAAGTACTAAAAAGAAGGCGTGCCAAGGGCCGGCATCATTTGACCGTCACGATGAACAACCACGTCAAGAAGATCAACTGGTGATTTTTCTAAACGTCCGGAACTTATTTACCTACAACATGTTACTCAGGATTTCGGACTGGACAACGGGTGAAACGGAAGTTCCGATTAACCCAGGCAAATGATTTCAAGCGGGTGCGTCACACAGGTAGATCATACGCGCACCCGCTTGCGGTCATCGTTTGCGTAAAAGGATTGGCAGCACATTCACGAGCAGGTATCATCGCAACACGGTCATTAGGCGGAGCAGTGGAACGCAACCGGGTAAAGCGGCAATTGCGTGAAATCATCGCTCCGTACATCTCTGAACTGAATGATCCCGTTGACCTTTTACTCATTGCGCGTGAACGAGCGTCAAAAGCAGAATTCTCTGAAATACAATCAGCAGTGGTCGAACTGCTGGGAAAAGCAGGATTGATTGGCTCAAATAATAATGGTTCAGGAAGATGAACACATCCATGTGAATGAACCGCGTTTGCGGGATCTTCCTTTCAGATTGCGCAACATTCCCCGCATGCCCCTGTTGGGCTTGATCAGATTGTACCAATGGCTGGTTTCTCCCGCATTACCCGCCAATACCTGCCGTTTTTACCCTTCCTGTTCACATTATGGCTATCAGGCAATTTATAAGCATGGCGCCATAAAAGGAACGGTCATGGCCATCTGGCGTGTATTGCGTTGTAATCCTTTCAATCCGGGCGGCTTTGACCCGGTTCCGTGACCACGGTCAACGGCAATCAATTTAACATTATTAGGGAAATCGATAAGCATGAAAATTAGACGAATTGGTGTTATCCTGCTATTTGCCTTGCTGGCAGTAACGCTCACGGCTTGTTCAAGCGCCGGGCAAACCAACAGCTGGTCTGGTGTGCTGTTGACTGAGGAGTATGTGTACTATGCCGGCGGGAACCTGGTAACCGCGTTAGCCTCTGACAGCGGAAATGTCGTCTGGCAATACCCTGAAAAAGCCTCAGCGCAGCGGCTTTTCTTTGCCGAACCTGTACTCATTGGTGAGCAACTGATCGTGGTGGATTACGCCCACCAGTTGACCAGTCTAAATGCCAAAACAGGTGTGGAGACATGGACATTTACCGGGGCTGAGGGTCGCTATATTGACAGCCCCCTGGTAGTTAATGATTTGATCATCGCCCCGAATACAGATTATTCACTCTACGCGCTTGATTTTTCTGGTAATCTGGTATGGGAGTATAAAGCGGGACATGCGTTGTGGGCCAGACCCGCAACAGACGGATCCTCGGTTTATTTCCCATCAATGGATAAAAACCTTTACGCCTTAGATGCTGCAACCGGTTCCTTAAAGTGGAAGGTCGCTTTGGATACCACAGCTGTCTCACGCCCGCTGCTGGATAACGGCGTGCTCTATCTGGGTAATTTGGATGGCACATTCTTTGCTTTCGACGCCGAGGATGGTTCGCGCATCTGGGAACAGAAGGTTGGCGGGGGTGTGTGGTCGCAGCCCATCCTCTATGAGGGCAAGTTGTATTTTGGCGACCAGTCCGGCCGCATAAACATCCTGAATAGCGCGGATGGCAAGAGCGTGCTGTTCATCGAAACAGACGCGGCAATAGTGGGCAGCGGCGCGCTACTGGATGAGGGCATCGCTTTTGGGAATGAAGACGGCGAAGTCATACTTATCGGTTTTAATGGTGAACGCTTATGGACGCGGTCATTTGAAGGTAGTTCTTACGCGAACCTGCAACGATTAGGAAACCGCATAGTTCTGAGCCTGAATAAAAGCGAAAAACCATTGATTGCGCTAGATACCAACGGTAACGAAAACTGGTATTACGACGGAAAGAAATAAGGACGGATAACCATGTGGGATACCATCATTATCGAACCATTTATTAACCTGTTATTGTGGATCTCCAGACTGGTGGGGAACTTTGGCGTCGCGTTGATCCTATTCACCATTCTGACAAGAATTGTGCTTTATCCTCTGACAGCCAAACAAATCAAAAGTTCAGCAGCGATGCAGGAACTTCAGAAGGATAAACGCTACCTCGAGATTCAAACCAAGTATAAGGGTGATAAGGAAAAACTCGCCCAGGAACAGATGAAGCTGTACCAGGAATTGAAGATCAATCCAATGGCATCCTGTCTGCCTACGCTCATCCAATTCCCCATCATCATTGGTTTGTACCAGGCGATGATCCAAACAATGGCAACCGGACCGCTGGACCTGCTCAACCTGACAAGGCATGTTTATCCAAAATTCCTGAGCATTGCTGAGGTGCTTCCGCTCAACAGTAAGTTCTTGTGGATGGATATGGGGCTACCCGAGCGTTTGAATATCCCGGGACTGAACTTCGGTATCCCGGTGCTGGCAATCGTTGTGGTCATCACTACCTACATCTCAACGAAAATCATGACCCCGCCTCAGCAACCAGGCGCGGCTGACCAAGGCGCGATGATGTCCAAGATGATGAACATATACATGCCGGTGCTGATGGGCTGGTTGGCGTGGTCCTTACAGTCCGGCTTGGCGCTGTACTTCGTGGTTACCAACCTCGTGCAAATTGCCCAGTATGCGATCACGGGGAATGTGCATTGGAACAACCTGGTTTTCTGGAAGAAGAAACCTGAAGTAAAGAAATCGCGCTAAATCAACGACACCGAGGTGTAGCTTGAGTACTGAAAAGACAACACTCGAAATAATCGCTCCAACCCCTGAAGAGGCGATTGAAAAAGGTCTCGAACAACTGGGGCTGACCGAAGATATGGTAGAAATCGAAATTCTGGATGGCGGCTCCCGTGGCCTGCTGGGGTTGGGTGGTAGACAATCACGGGTTCGTCTCAGCTTGAAATCATTTGAAACCCTGATCGATGAGCATGAGCCGGTTTTTACAGAAGCTGAGGAAAGTGAAGGACTGACGTCTGAGTCAATTTCAGTTCAAGCCATTAATCTGGCTGACTTGAACGAAGAGGAACAGCAGAACGTCAAATCCGTGAGATCGGTTGTTGTCGAACTTCTTGAGCGCATGCAAGTGAAGGCTGATGTTACCGCCAGGTATATTGAACCGCAAGACGACAAAGACCAACGGGTAGTATTGGTGAACATCGAAGGCAAGGATCTCAGCATTTTGATTGGCAGAAGATCCGAAACTTTGAACGCGCTTCAATACATTACCGGTCTTATCGTCAGCAAGGAACTGGGACGCTGGGTGCCGTTACTGATCGATGTTCAAGGATACCGCAACCGGCGTGAGCGGCAACTGCGCCAGCTCGCCAGGCGTATGGCCGACCAGGCGATTCAGACTGGCCGTAAGCAAACCCTCGAACCGATGCCGGCGAACGAGAGGCGTATCATCCATCTTGAGCTGCGCGATCATCCCCAGGTCTTCACTGAGAGCGTGGGCGAAGAACCCTACCGCAAGGTGACCATTTCGGTTAAGACGCAGTAATCAAGCATTCAAGAAATTATGATGCCAGGTCTCAGTTGACCTGGCGTTATTTAATCATGGCTATAGTAAAATTATCATCCAATGAAAAGAAAAATGGAGCGTCCATGAGAGCAGTCGATATCATCATCAAGAAACGTGACCGCAAGGAACTGAGTCGTGAGGAGATCGAGTTCTTTGTGCGAGGGATCGCCAATGGTGAGATCCCGGATTACCAGGTATCAGCCTGGGCGATGGCGGTGTTGCTTAACGGGATGAGCGATCAGGAAACCACGGACCTGACACTGGCAATGGCGTATTCAGGTGAAGTGCTTGACCTTTCAGGAATTGTGCCCATTGAAGTGGATAAACACTCCACTGGCGGGGTGGGTGATAAGACCACACTGGTCGTTGAACCGCTCGTATCTGCCTGCGGACTTGCCGTTGGCAAGATGTCTGGAAGGGGACTGGGTTTTACCGGTGGGACGCTGGATAAGATAGAATCCATTCCTGGTATGCGTACGAATCTGTCTCAGGAGGAGTTTACCCGCTTGTTGCGGGATGAAGGACTGGTACTGGCAGGGCAGAGTGGTGACCTGGCGCCGGCCGATGGCAAGCTCTACGCGCTGCGCGATGTCACCGGTACAGTGCAATCCATTCCCCTCATCGCGTCATCCGTCATGAGCAAGAAAATCGCTGGCGGTGCACAGGGCATAGTGCTGGACGTGAAAGTAGGCAGCGGGGCCTTCATGAAGAATCTTGAAGAGGCCAGGCAGCTTTCACGGTTAATGGTGGCCATTGGCACCTTGAGCAGGCGCAGGGTGGTGGCGCTGCTTTCAGATATGAACCAGCCGCTCGGGAAAGCAGTCGGCAATGCGCTGGAAGTAATCGAAGCGATTGATACGCTGAAGGGGCAGGGTCCGGCGGATTTCACCGAGCACTGCCTGGTAGTAGCTTCACATATGCTGCTCATTGGTGAAAAAGCGCAAAACCTGGACGTGGCGAGGAAAATGGCAGAAACCGCACTAACGGATGGAAGCGGGTTGGCGAAACTCAGAAAATTGGTAAAGAACCAGGGCGGCGACCCCTCGTATGTGGATTACCCTTCCAAATTCCCGCTTACGCCGGTCATTCGCCGGGTGCAATCTCCTCAAAGTGGTTATCTGAGCCGCGTGGACGCGCTGGAAATTGGGGAAACTTCGGTGAGGATGGGCGCTGGCCGCAATAAGAAAGAGGACAGCATCGATCACCGGGTAGGCATCATTGTACACCATAAGGTGGGTGACCTGGTTGAAAGCGGTGATGAGTTGTTCACAATTCATGCGAAAGATGAAAACTCCTGGCAAATGGCAGCCAAAAGTGTACTCTCCGCCTGCGGTTGGCAGGAAGAGCCCTGTGAGCCACTGCCATTATTTTATGAAGTGATCAAGCAGTAACCTGATAAATATTGATATTTTGTTATGTTTATGGGATAATTTTGCTAACAATGGCATTGATGGAAACGAGTAAGCTCGGATAATCCGACAGCGAGACCGGGAGAGGTGGGAGCCGGTCTGGTAAATGAGCCGAAAATCCTTCCGGAGTTGCGATCTGAAAGCCTAACGCGAGTAGGTGAGCCGGGAATCCGACCGTTATACTGGATCAGGTCTATTCACAGAATGCACCTGGATGAGCGCTCAATAAAGAGAAGCAGGGTGGTACCGCGGGTCCATTTTCCCGTCCCTGATGAGGGGCGGGATTTTTATTTACGGAGGAAGAATGTTTAAACCTGTATCGCCAAAGCTGGATATCACGCACATGGAAATGAAAGTACTGCGCCATTGGCAAAACCACGAAATCTTTCATAAAAGCATGAGCACCCGGGAGGGAGGACCTGAATATGTGTTTTTTGAGGGACCGCCGACCGCGAATGGCAAACCGGGGGTGCATCACGTGCTGGCGCGTGCTTTTAAGGATATTTTTCCGCGTTACAAAACCATGCGCGGATATCATGTGGCACGCCGCGGCGGTTGGGATACCCACGGCTTACCGGTTGAAATTGAGGTCGAGAAGAAATTGGGTTTTACCAATAAACAGCAGATTGAAGCTTACGGGATCGGTAAATTTAATGATTTATGCCGTGAATCTGCTTTTACTTATATACAGGAATGGGAAAAACTAACTGACCGCATTGGTTACTGGGTTGACCTCAACAGCGCGTACATCACTTATACCAACGGGTACATTGAGTCAGTGTGGTGGATCCTGAAGAGGTTTTGGGAGAAGAACCTGCTTTACCAGGGGTACAAAGTTGTGCCTTATTGTCCGCGCTGCGGCACACCGCTTTCAGACCATGAAGTGGCACAGGGCTATCGCGATGCCACGGACCCCTCGGTGTTCGTGCGCATGCCGCTGGTGGATACTCCGGGCACCTCCTTGCTGGTGTGGACGACAACCCCATGGACCTTGCCGGCGAATGTGGCCGTGGCCGCAGGCGCAGAGATTGATTACGTGACGGTTGAGCGCAATCTGGAGGATGGATCGAAAGAGGAACTGATCCTGGCGGAATCACTGGTTGAGAAGGTTTTTGGTGATGAAGCGGTGAAGGTGATGAACCGCTTTAAAGGCAAAAACCTGAAAGGGCTGCGTTACCAGCCATTATTCACATTTCTACCCACGGACAAAAAGGCTCATTTCGTGGTGCTGGGTGATTTTGTAACGACGGAAGACGGAACCGGTTTGGTGCACATCGCCCCGGCGTTTGGCGCGGATGATATGCAAGTGGCGCTCGAACATGATCTACCAATATTGAATACCGTTGCTGGCGATGGGACATTCATCTCAGAAGTACACCCCTGGGCAGGCCTCTTTGTAAAAGATGCTGACCCTCTGATCACGCAGAACCTGAAAGCCAGGGAATTGCTATTCCGGGAAGGGACTTACGTGCACACCTATCCTTTCTGCTGGCGCTGCGACACGCCGCTGCTGTATTACGCGCGCCCGACGTGGTATATCCGCACCAGCCAGTTCAAGGATCGCATGGTGAAGTTAAACGACGAGATCAACTGGTATCCTGAACACATCCGCAAAGGGCGGTTCGGCAACTGGCTCGAGAATAACGTGGATTGGGCGCTGGGGCGGGAGCGTTATTGGGGCACACCGCTGCCGGTTTGGGAGTGTGAGACCTGCCATACTCAGGAATGCATGGGTTCTATCGCCGATCTAGCGGAACGCTCTGGCAGAAACCTCGCGAAAGCTGACCTGCATCGACCCTACATCGACGAAATTTACCTTGAGTGTTCAGCTTGTGGTGGGAGGATGCGGCGCGTACCCGAGTTAATCGATGTTTGGTTTGATTCAGGGTCGATGCCGGTGAGCCAGTGGCATTACCCGTTTGAGAATATCGAAGCCTTTAAGAACCAGTTCCCGGCGGATTTTATTTGCGAGGCGGTGGACCAAACCCGTGGCTGGTTCTATTCGCTGCACGCCATCAGCACGTTGTTGTTTGACGAAAAATGCTATAAGAATGTCATCTGCCTGGGTTTGATATTGGATGGCGAAGGGCAGAAGATGTCAAAATCTCGCAAGAACGTTATCGCTCCCTGGTCTGTCATCGAAAAGCACGGCGCTGACGCCATGCGCTGGTACCTTTATACAGCCAGCCCGCCTGGGCAAGAGCGGCGCTTCTCAGCCGACCTGGTGGGAGAAGTGCTACGCAACTTCACATTAACCCTGTGGAATACGTATTCCTTCTTTGTGACTTACGCCAATCTGGATAAATGGAGCCCTGTTCCCGGTGAAAAAGTGGCGTACAGCCCGCTGGATAAATGGATGCGCTCCAGGCTCCACGCACTTATCAGGGATGTCACGAAAGCGTTGGAAAATTATGACGTGCTGGGAGCTACCCGGCCGGTGCAGACCTTTGTAGAACAACTCTCCAACTGGTATCTGCGGCGCTCACGCCGGCGCTTCTGGAAGAGCGAAAGCGACGCAGATAAGCACGCGGCGTACAGCACCCTTTATGAATGCCTGGTTGCGTTGAGCAAACTGCTGGCGCCGACTATGCCCTTCATCGCGGACGAGTTGTACTTGAACCTGGTTGGTTCTGTTGATGAAAATGCCTGCGAATCGGTACATCTTGCTGCGTGGCAGGAATATGACAGCGAAGCGATTGATGAGAATTTGAACAACGAGATGGACCTGGTGATGAAATTAACTTCACTCGGGCACGCCGCGCGTAATAAAGCCAACCGTAAGGTGAGGCAGCCACTCGCTGAAGTGGCTTTCTCAGTAGGTAACCTGGAAGAAGAACGGGTGGTGAAGCATTACGCTGACCTGTTGGCGGATGAGTTGAACGTAAAAAAGGTGCGCCTGTTGAACGCCGCGGGAGAAGCGGTGAGTTATGGGTTGAACCCTCTGCCCAAGCAGCTCGGGCAGAAGTACGGCAGCCTGTATCCTGAAATCCGCAAGGCGATTTTGGCAATGGACGTAGAAACCAGCGCATTAAAGTTACTGGCAGGCGGGAGTTTGAGCGTGGAAGCAGGCGGAAAAGTACTGAATATACTGCCCGAAGAGGTGGAGGTGAGACTGCAAGCTAAAGAAGGATACTCGGTGGCATCAGAAGGTGCTTACCTGGCGGCGCTGGTGACCGAATTAACCCCAGCGTTGATCAGCGAAGGGCTGGCGCGGGAATTTGTGCGCCGGGTGCAGGACCTGCGTAAGACAGCAGACCTGGACATCGCTGACCGCATCCAGCTGTATTACTCCGCGACACCACTCTTAACGCAGGCGGTCGAAACCTACCGCGATTACATTATGACGGAGACGCTTGCCATTACACTTCAGAGCGGAAGCGCCACCGAGGGAGCGTTCTCTGTCACCGATGAATTTGATATGGAGAGGGTGACTGTAAGCCTCATCAAAGCCTGATTGTCAGGGGCTCCGCACGAGAGCCCCTCATTTTACGGAGGCATTTCTGGTGTAAAATTCACCCACTATCAAATGGAGCGTTAATTGAAGAACTTTCTGAAAAAAACTGCCTGGTTATTCATTGTGGCTGCTATCATCGTAGTATTGGATCAGCTGACAAAGATAATTGTTATCGAAAACATTCCTTACGGCGGGGTTTGGTCACCCTGGGAGTGGTTGACCCGGTACGCCAGGATCGTACATTGGAGCAATACTGGCGTGGCTTTTGGTATGCTGCAAGGCATGAACCCGGTTTTCATTGGCCTGGCATTCCTCGTTTCGTTCGGGATCATTTATTACTATCCTAAGATTGAAAAAGAAGACTGGCTGATCAGACTGGCGTTAATGATGGAACTTGGCGGCGCGGTAGGCAACCTTAGCGACAGGATAAAATATGGGCATGTGATTGATTTCATTTCCGTAGGGAATTTCCCGGTCTGGAACATCGCTGACGCCTGCATCACGGTAGGTGTTGTCATCCTTCTCATTGGTGTGTGGATGCAAGAAAAACGGGAGAAAACCCGACAGGCAAAAGCCGCGCAAGAGCAGGCTGATAACGAGGTAGTTCCTTGAGTTCCCGGATTTACCAGTATGTTGTTCAAAGCAGGGATGAGAACAGGTTGGATAAATTCCTGACCGGGCAACTGCCGGGTCAATCCCGTTCCAGGCTGCAGGCAATCATTAAAGACGGCGGCGTGGCTGTAAATGACGCCGTGGTGGAAAAAACCGGGTTAATGTTGGAAACCGGCGACAAGGTCAGCATCCAAATACCAGAGGCATTGCCGCTAAATCTGGAACCCGAAGCCATCCCGCTGGAAATCGTATTTGAAAATGAAAACCTGGTCATTATCAATAAACCTGCCGGTATGGTTGTGCACCCGGCTCCCGGTCATTCAAGCGGGACGTTGGTGCATGCAGTACTTGGGAATTTTGGCGATTTGCAGGGCATCGGCGGTGAAATACGACCGGGAATCGTGCACCGCTTGGATAAAGACACCTCGGGATTGATCATTATCGCCAAGAACGAAAAAGCCCACCGCTGGCTTCAGGACCAGTTCCGTTTGCGTAAGGTTGAGAAAATCTACCTGGCATTGGTGGATGGAAAACCACCCACGCCTGTGGGAAGAGTGGAAGCAGCCATTGCCAGGGATATGACCCATCGTAAGCAAATGGCCGTGGTATCTGAAGGACGCGGTCGCTTTGCGGTGACGGAATACCGCACTGTGCAACATTTCAGCCAGCATACACTGCTGGAGGTGCATCCGTTGACCGGGCGTACGCATCAAATCAGGTTGCATATGGCTTTTCTGGGCTGCCCGATAGTGGGCGACCTGGTTTATGGCAGAAAAAAAGCCACTCTCGATATTGAGCGTCATTTTTTGCACGCTCATAAGATAAGCATCATTCTGCCGGATGAAAGTGAAGCCCGGACGTTCAGCGCGGCATTACCTCCTGACTTGCAGTCCTTGCTGGATAAACTAATTTAAAGCGGAGAGCCAGATGAAACTGATCGATATGCGTTCTGATACGGTTACCAGCCCTACAGAAGAAATGCGCCGGGCGATGGCAGCTGCCGAGGTGGGTGATGATGTGTACGGAGAGGACCCCACGGTCAACCGCTTACAGGAAATGGCGGCTGCAATGCTGGGTAAGGAAGCTGGATTGTTTGTTCCCAGCGGGACGATGGGCAACCTGCTTTCGGTTTTGAGCGTGTGCAATCGGGGAGATGAAGTCATCATGGGGAACCTTGGCCATACCTTCCTTTTCGAAGCAGGCGGAATTTCAGCATTGGGCGGGATATTCGCGAACACATTGCCCAACCAGCCAGATGGTCGCCTCTTGCCTGAGGATATCGAAAACGCGATTCGGCCGGCTGATATCCATGACCCCATCACGCGTATGGTAATACTGGAGAACACACATAACCGTTGCGGGGGCACGGTGCTTTCTGTGGACTACACCCGGGAGGTCGCTGAGCTGGCACACCGTCATAACCTGCATTTGCACCTCGACGGCGCGCGGGTCTTCAACGCTGCCGTGGCTCAGAAGGTTGATGTCGGTGAATTGACAAAGCCTGTGGATAGTGTGACCTTTTGCTTGAGCAAAGGACTTTGTGCGCCAGTGGGCAGCGTGGTTTGCGGAACGAAAGAATTCATTAAAAAAGGATTGCGTGTGCGCAAGATGCTGGGCGGGGGAATGCGGCAGGCGGGAATACTGGCTGCGGCCGGCATCGTGGCTCTCGAAAAAATGACTATAAGATTAAGTGAAGATCACTTGAGAGCGACCCGCCTGGCAGAGGGTTTGAGCGCAATACCCGGTATCAAATTCGAAATGGGCATGCCACAAAGCAACATGGTATTTCCCTCACTCAGTGATGAGGTAAAACCCGCGGCCAATGACATTGCTGTTCGATTGGCCGGATTAGGGGTAAAGGTGGGAGTAGTTGCCAGGCGCAGGTTCCGGCTGGTAACGCATTATTGGATAACGGATGAAGATATCGCGTACACGGTTCAGGCATTCGGTAAAGCGCTTTCAGTTCAATGAATTTCAGGTAATCGCTTAAGGTCATTCTGATATAATAAAAAAAGGTAATCCGCTATGCCATACTCAGCCTTGAGGTGACCATGGATTCTTTTATCACGATAAAAGAAATTGATAATGCTTCGAACTTTATTACCAGCCAAATCTCAGAGAAACCAGTCATCGCCCTGGTGCTAGGTTCAGGACTGGGAACGCTGGCAGATGAAGTACGATATTCCATGGTCATCCCTTTCGATCAAATCCCGGAATGGCCGCTATCTACAATCCAGGGGCACTCCGGCCGGCTTGTGATTGGCCGTCTTTTTGGGATTCCAGCCATGGTGATGCAGGGAAGAGTGCATTATTACGAAGGATACTCGATGGACCGGGTTACCTTCCCGGTGCGCGTGATGCAGCGAATGGGAGTCGGCAACCTGATTCTCACCAACGCGGCTGGAGCGATCAACCCGAATTATATTCCGGGGGATGTGATGATGTTGACAGATCATATCAATCTCATTGGTATGGGTGGGTTAAATCCGCTGCGCGGACCCAACCTGAATGAATTTGGCGAGCGTTTTCCGGATATGAGTCAGCCTTATGACCAGGACTTCATTGCCATCGCCAGGCTCGTCGCGCGTCAGCAAAACATCAAGCTGCATGAGGGTGTGTATGTATGCCTGGCAGGTCCTTCGTTCGAATCCCCGGCGGATCTGCGTTTTCTCAAGACAATTGGTGCGGACGCGGTTGGGATGTCTACGGTCCCGGAGAACATTGTGGCGCGTCATGGAAAAATGCGGGTATTGGGTTTATCGGGCATTAGCAATAAAGCCAACCTGGATGGCAGCACAATCACCACTCACGAGGAGGTGCTGGCAGCCGGAAAAGTGATCGTTCCCAAACTGACCACAATCATCCGAGGTGTTATTGAAACGCTGGTTGGCTAAGGGGTCGATTAACAGGATGCACCTTTAATGGCCATATTATTGTGAGCAGTCTTTTACGATTTCTCGAGCGATATGAAATTATCATTTTCCTGGTTGCCGGCCTGATCATCCTTGTATCCGCGCGAAAAACCTACATTTCATGGCGGGAGTGGTCCAGGAGCATTTTTGGGCTTGAAAAGGAACACGCCCAACAGAAATTCAACTCCGCTTTGACTGTACTGGTCTTCAGCGTTCTACTGGTGATCGGCCTGTTCGTGGTTAATACTTTTATTACACCTACTATACCTGGCGTGCAGCAATTGCCTACGCCTACCATCGACCTGACGCTGCAACCGCCGACAGCCACCCCGGCACCAACCATTGTGATAACTGGAGAAGGGCTGATCCCGACGATTACATCTTACTTCAGCCGCGGGTGTATTCCTGACCAGATTGATTGGACGGATCCTCAAAATGGAGATACTATCACTGGAAGGGTCGAGTTGAAGGGCACGGTTAACATTGAAAACCTGGGTTTTTACAAATACGAATATGCCCCTTCAGGGACTGATACCTGGACCACCATAGCGGCTGGAAACGCGAAAATTATCAACGAACCCTTCGGAGGAGCGTGGGACACCAGGGCACTGGTACCGGGTGAATATGAACTGCGTCTGGTGGTAAATGATAATCAAAATAACTCGCTACCAGCCTGTGTGATACAGGTGATTATCGAGGCATCGGAGTAAGAAATGGCAGAAGTGGAAATACGTCCCGCGGTATCAAGTGATATCTCTGCGCTGGAGAAATTCGACCATACCAGTGAGACCACCCATGTATGGCGGGTGGATGGCAGCATAACAAAGGAACGCATCGCAAACGAACTCAACGAAGTGAGACTTCCCAGGGTGTTGCGATTGAACTATCCCCGCCGGGCTGAACCCCTCAAAGACACTTGGACCCGTCATTTGCTCTTCCTCATCGCCAGTTGCGAAGGTAACCTGGCAGGATACCTGACGTTGGATGAAGATATAGATAAACTATCTGCCGTCGTACACGATTTGGTTGTCGATACGCCATTCCGTCGCCAGGGAATCGCGACAGCGCTGATTTTTTCTGCTCAGGATTGGGTAAGAAGGAGAGGGATGACCAGGCTAGTCCTTGAAGTACCGGCAAAAAATCATGCCATGGTCGAATTTGCCAGAAAATTACGTTTCGGATACGCCGGGATGATTGATAACTACTATCAAAATGGGGACATGGCATTATTCTATATGAGTGCTTTAAAATAGGGAAATGATGATCAGTAGCTGGATGAATGAAATCATCGCAGTAGCCAGAACAATAAGCCAAATCCTGACCGCAGGTATTGCAATTACCGCTTTTGCCCTGCTGTTATACAGCCTGACTTTCAATCTCAAGGAAAGAGTGGCGCGGGCTTTCGCGGCGATCATGTTTTGCCTGGTCATTGCATTCTCTGCAGAATCGTTTGGAGCGACCAGCAAAGACATATACATGATCGATTTCTGGTTGCGGGCGCAATGGATAGGGATCATTTTGCTGCCAGCAACCTACTTAAATTTTTCAGACGCTCTCCTGGCTACAACCGGGCGGCCTTCACGCTGGCGTCGCAAATGGGCGATAAGAGCTACCTACCTGTTTTCATGCATACTGATCATATTTCTATTCTCGCCCTGGTTCCTGGGTGAATTGGTGCTCGACCAGCCGCCTGCTCCTCATCATTCACCAACCATATTCACCCAATTATTTATCGCTTATTATGTCATCATCCTTGTGCTTGCCTGGATCAACTTCCGGCGCGCGTATCAACGCACGCTTACACGAACCAGTAAACGGCGTATGCTGTATCTGGCGATTAGCGCGATTGGTCCAGTCGTAGGCGCGTTTCCGTTCTTATTGTACAGTTCTACCTTTGCCAGCCAAAGAACTCTATTTTTCTGGCTCTTAGCCGCAACCGTTTCGGTCGGGTTGCATATCTGTATTTTTATAATGGCGTACGCGGTGGCATTCTATGGGATTCCATGGCCTGACCGGGTAGTGAAGAGCCGGTTGATCAAATGGACTTTGCGAGGACCTGTCACGGCGGTGCTGACCTTGGGGTTAATGACCATCGTGAAGCGCACTAATATTGCGCTGGGTACCCCTTATGATGCTCTGGTTCCTATTGTCATGGTGGTGACCGTGCTGGTGTGTGAGTATGCCATCACGCTGTTTTACCCATCTGTAGAAAGATGGTTGATTTATGACAGAGACGAACAAGACCTGCGTTTTGTACAAACACTTGAAGAGCGTATCATCACACGCAGCGACCTGAAACAATTTATCGAGATGGTTCTTGCGGCAGTAAATGATAGAGCGCAGGCAAATGGGGCCTATCTGCTGGAAAAAACTGATGATGGTTTTATGCTGGTTGAAAAGACCGCTGATTTATCATTTGATCCACATCAACTGGATGAGATTGATTGCCTGGAAAATGCGAAAAACACAAATGAGAATTATATCGAGTGCCGGTCTGATATCCTGATCCCATTGCATAATGGGAGTAACGGTTCAGGCGAACACCTCCTGGGGTTCATTGGTGTCTCCGGGATCAACGACATCTCCAACCTGAGTTCGGAAGACCACGAAGCTCTAAAGCGCCTGGCGGCACGCGCCGGCATCGCCCTGCGCGATCGAAATATGCTGGAGCAGGTTTTTGACACCCTGGAAAAACTGGAACCGCAGGAAGAATTGATTCAAAAACTACGGGCTGTTGGCAGATTCAATCAACGCGGAATGTTGATGGATGCCGACTGGATGGAAAAGAAGGAAATGACCGCCTGGGTTAAAGGGGCATTAACCCATTACTGGGGTGGGCCCAAGTTGACCGACAGCCCCTTGTTGAAGCTGGAAATCGTGAAAGAAGCCATGGCGAACCATGATAACAACGAAGTCAACGCTTTGAGAACTGTTTTGCGAACCGCGCTTGACCAGTTAAAACCTGATGGAGAAAGAAAATACACAGGCGAATGGTTATTGTATAATATTTTGGACATGAAGTTCCTGGAAGGCAAGAAAGTACGCGAGATCGCCATAAAATTAGCGGTTTCGGAAGCAGACCTCTACCGGAAACAGAAGATAGCGATCGAAAAGATCGCCGATCGGCTGGTGCTGATGGAATTGAACACCAGGAATCCATAAGCAACCCAATATTATTGTTGTTTATTGTGCGGAGGGATTTTCATGGTGGATATCGTACAAGACCAAAAACAGGAAACGAGCATTCCGGAAAAGGACGAAGGCTGGTGGGCATCTGTTCTTGCGGATGAGGAAAAAGTTTTCCGTGAAAGCAAAGAAGTGAATTGCAAACCCTGTGACATAAAAAATCCGGGGCAAATCGATTGGGATTGTGTGAAAGAAATCTACGCCCGCGATGAGGTGGTGTTGCTCGAAGTGACGGGATACAACCGGGGCGGGCTACTGGTGCAAGGCGCTGGGATACAGGGGTTTGTTCCAATTTCTCACCTGCTCGAACTTCAAACAGAAGTAAATGATGAAATTCGTCAACAACAGCTCGCGAATTATGTCGGGAAATCCCTTTATCTAAAAATCATCGAATGTGAAACGGAGAACGAGCGCATTGTTCTTTCAGAGAGAGCTGCACAGGCTGGAGAGGGCAAACGCAAGGAATTATTCGCAAAACTGAGCGGAGGGACCATCGCTTGTGGAGTGGTAACCAATATCACGGATTTTGGTGCTTTCGTTGACCTCGGTGGAGTGGAAGGCCTGATCCATGTTTCTGAGTTGTCGTGGGGAAGGGTGGAAAAACCGGCGCAGGTTTTACAGATCGGCGAAAAGGTCAAAGTCATGGTGCTGCAGGTTAATGAATCAAACTCGCGCATTGCATTAAGCATGAAACGCCTTTCGCCTAACCCGTGGGACCGTTTGGCAAAAATATACAAACCGGGTGATATTGTTTCAGCCGAACTGACTTCAATCATGCGTTTTGGGATATTTGCCAGGTTGGATGAAGGCGTTGAAGGACTGATCCATGTTTCATCTTTCCCTGAATTTCTGAGAAATAAGGATATTACCGAGCATTACGCTCCAGGTCAGAGGGTGCAGGTGAAAATTTTGCATGTAGATGTAGACCGGCGCAGGCTTGGGTTAGGATTGATCAGCGAAGAATGACACCGAGAGCCAGTCCCAAGGACAATTTACCCGCAAAGCGACCCTCCGACCCATTAGTCCACACTCCCCTGGTTGAACGCGCAAACGCATTCCTGAGGCATTTTCGGCAGTTCGGTTGGGACCTGCTCGGAACTTTCCTGGTTCTGCTTTCCATCCTGACCTCATTAGGGTTGTTGGGTTTGAGCCGCGGAACCCTCATCAATTCCTGGATAACGCTTATCAGACGGGCGTTTGGTTTGGGCAGTTACTTGCTCGTGCTGGTGCTCGTTTTTATCGGCATCAGTGTTTTCAGGCACGGAGCTGGCAAGCGTTTTCCATTGTCCATAGGGAAAGTGCTGGCAATTGAAGGTCTGCTGCTGGTCACGCTGCCGTTATTAGCTTTCACCGGAAATGTGTCGATTGAACGTGCTTATGAAGGGATGGATGGCGGGACTTTTGGATGGGGGCTGGCGCAACTTCTGATTCCCCTTATCTCTAAACCATTAACCCTGATATTCTATTTATTTTTGTTTTTTATTTTCACCGGGCTCTCAACTGGTTTCTTTTCACGCCTGCTGGATAAAGCACGTGCCTGGAGCCGGGGCGCGGCACAGGAAAAATCTGTGCGAAGCAGTTCGTCATCTATGAAGGTCGATAAAAGTGGTAAACCAGCTCCGGGGCGGGAAGTCATCAAAGCGCAGCCGGGAAAAAATGAACAAAGTTCGCTGGTGAGTTGGCGTAACGCGGCACTGCCCCCGCTGAACCTGCTGTTAAATGACCAGATAATTCCCCCAGACCAGGTGCTGATCAAAGATAACGCACGCTTGATCGAAGAAAAACTCGCTGAGTTTGGCATTCCGGTAAAAGTGCTTGGCTTCAGAGTAGGCCCAACTGTGACCCAATATGCCGTAGAACCCGGATATTTTGAGCGCACCGGCGCGGACGGAGTGGTGACGCGGCAGAAAGTAAAAGTCTCGAAAATCTCCAGCCTACAGCGCGATCTTGCGCTAGCGCTTTCTGCGCAAAGGCTCAGAATTGAATCCCCGGTGCCGGGAAGGTCATATGTGGGAATTGAAATTCCCAATGAGGATAACGCGTTTGTGCGTTTGCGGCCGGTACTGGAATCAGAAGCCTTCAGGAAAAAGAAAACCCCGCTGCTGCTGGCGCTGGGACGGGATGTCTCAGGTGAACCGGTTCAGGCAGACCTGGAAAAATTGCCTCATGTGCTCATCGCCGGCACAACCAATTCTGGAAAATCAGTATGTGTCACAGCGTTGGCGGCCTGTCTGGTGATGAATAACACACCGGAAAGCCTGCGCCTGGTGATGCTGGACCCCAAAATGGTTGAACTGGTGCGTTTTAATGGATTGCCGCACCTGATGGGAAAAGTGGAAACCGAAATCGACCGAATGCTGGCGGTGCTGCGCTGGGCACAAATGGAGATGGATTCGCGCTACCGCCTGATGGCAGAGGTACATGCACGCAACCTGGAATCCTACAATCAGAAGATGCTACAGAAGAAGAAGTCCCCCTTGCCGAGGATTGTGATCTTCATCGATGAACTCGCAGACCTGATGATAAACGCACCGGAACAAACTGAGCACAGCTTGATCAGGCTGGCGCAGATGTCGCGTGCCACCGGGATGCATCTGGTGGTTGCCACACAGCGTCCCAGCACGGACGTGGTAACCGGTTTGATAAAAGCCAATTTTCCCGCGCGCATCTCCTTTGCCATGGCCTCAGCAGTGGATTCACGCGTTATATTGGATGCCAATGGCGCTGAAACGTTACTGGGTAAGGGAGATATGCTCTTTCTCGACCCGGCACGCTCCGGGTTGCAGCGGCTGCAGGGCATTATCGTGAGCGACGGGGAAATTGAAAAAATCATTGACCACTGGCAATCTGTGGTTCATGAAAACGATGGAATGCCGCCGTGGGAGGGGCTCGTTGAAACCACAGAGAATGATGGGGTCGACGCGTTGCTGGAACGGGCAATATCGGTTGTACGAGAAGCGGGTAAGGCTTCGACATCCTTGCTGCAGCGTCGCCTGCATATTGGCTTCCCGCGAGCCGCGCGCCTGATAGATGAACTAGAGGAGCAGGGAGTGATCGGTCCGGCGGTTGGCAGCGGCAAAGAGCGGGAGGTGCTTGAGCTCGGGGATGAAGAGCGCGGACCCGTGGATGATGAAGAGCAAGGTTTTTCATCATGACCTGGAAGCCAGACTATAGTACAATTTCCCTCTTAGGATGAGAGAGATAATGGGCGAAAATCAATCTGATCAATCAATAAAAAGTGCGTGGTCGCTGGAAGCTTTCCTGCGAAAATTCTTGAAAGGCATCATCGATCCGATCGCGGCTTTTTTCCTTAAAGCAGGTTTGAACCCAAATATGATCACCGCTATTGGATTCATATTCGCAGTGTTGGCAGGCTACTTTGCCGCAACTGGCAGGTTTCTCGTTTCCGGGTTGATATTGCTGGTAGGCGCGCCGTTGGATGTGGTGGATGGATCAATGGCGCGGCTACAAGGTGAACCAACCAGGTTTGGCGGTTTCATCGATTCTGTTACCGACCGCTATTCCGAACTGGTTGTTTTTTTGGGGTTGCTTTTTTACTATGTCCAGCAGCAGAATCTAAGCGCGAGCCTACTGGTGTTTCTAGCCGCGGCTGGTAGCGTAATGGTCTCTTACACCAAAGCACGGGCTGAATCACTGGGATTTTCAGCCAGAGTCGGGCTGCTCACCCGCGTGGAGCGCATGATCATACTGGTGGTTTTTCTGCTCATAAAATTGCCAATCATAGCCTTATGGATCATTGCCATCGGGGCGAACTTCACGGCGATTCAAAGGATGCTGTTTGTGTATAAGCAAGCAAAGAAACAAATCAATACTGGTACTTAAAAGAGGAAAAATGGTTAACGGTTTTACGATATTTGGGATAAAGATATATTTCTATGCATTGATTATCATTACCGGAGCTTTGCTGGGTGCATTACTGGCATCGCGGGAATCACGCAGGCGTGGGCTTGACAAGGACATCATCTGGGACCTGCTGCCGTGGGTGTTAATCGCGGGGATCATTGGAGCGCGCATCTGGCATGTGTTGACGCCTGATTCCACCTTACTCATTGATGGTAAGAACCCTTACTTTATGCGCCCCATTGAGATTCTAAATATCCGTAATGGCGGTTTGGGAATCCCAGGTGCGGTGATGGCAGGTGTGCTGGCTTTATGGATCTATTGCAGGAAAAAGAAGCTCAATTTTTCACAAATGGTGGATGTTGTTGCGCCTGGATTGGCGCTGGGGCAGGCGATAGGCAGGTGGGGAAACTTTTTCAACCAGGAGGTTTACGGATTACCCTCCAACCTTCCCTTCCCATTTTCGATTAAGATTGATGAAGCACACCGGTTGCCGGGATACGCTGACATAGAACGCTACCACCCGACCTTTCTCTACGAGTCTATCTGGAATATCCTCAACATGTTGGTGTTGTTGTGGATTGCACGTAAATTTGAGAGTAAATTGAAGCCCGGAGATGTGTTTTTGGTTTACCTGATCATCTACCCGGTAGGCAGGTTCTTTTTGGAATTCATACGAATCGTATATTCGCCAATCGCTGGAATCAACAGCAACCAGTGGCTAATGGCAGTCATCGCGGTGGCGGCTTCAATCTCATTACTGGTGCGGCACTTACCTAAAAAACACGCAGTAAACCCGATTCAAACCGATTAAGCATCGAAAGGGAGATCTCGGCATGAACCAGGTAACAATTCTCGGTTCCGCGAACGCAGTACCTAAGGTGGCGCAGGATAACACCCATCTTCTGATAGACACTGAGCAAAGAACGGTGATGGTAGATTGCGGTGACAACCCCGTAGCCAAATTGGCGGCCGCTGGTTGCCATATCAACAAGGTCAATGACCTCATACTGACTCACTTCCACGCCGACCATGTGGGCAGCCTGCCGCTACTAATCATGGACATGTGGCTCGAAAAGCGGCAGACCCTGTTGACCCTCCATGGGCTGGAGATTACATTGACCAAAGCCAGGTCTCTGCTCGAAATCTTCAGCTGGCAGGATTGGAAAGGGATGTTTCCGGTAGAATTCAATGTCATCCCTGACGTGGGTCAAGCGGGATTCATTGCGGATGATTCTCTTATCATCAGCGCTTTACCGGTGCAGCACCTGGTTCCGACCATTGGATTAAGGATTGAATTCACCGGTGAGAAGGTTATCACTTATTCTTGTGATACCGAGCCCTGCGATAACGTGGCGAGACTGGCAAGCCAGGCTGATGTTCTACTGCAGGAAGCCGCTGGAGAGGCAAAGGGGCACACATCACCTGCCCAGGCTGGCAGGCTCGCAACTAACGCTGGGGTTAAAAAACTCATACTCATTCATTATGACAGCCGAATCAAAGAGGCATTGCTGTTGGAAGGTGCCAGAAGCGAGTTTGCCGGGGAAGTCATTCTGGCGAAGGACATGATGGGGGTCTAACTTACCAGCCTTCCAGGAATTCATTCCATTCAACATTATCGGGCAGGTAACGCGCAAAAATATACTGCGCGGATTGCGGTGGTTCCTTGGGTAGTTTCAAAAGCGACATGCCTGTTTCTGAAAGGGCACGGTCGCCTTTCTGATGATTACAGAAGGAGCAGGCGGTAACCAGATTGGTCCACTCGTGTGAGCCACCGAGGTGTTTGGGAATCACATGGTCAACAGTGAGAGTAGAGGCGGTTTTTCCACAATACTGGCAAGTGAAGTGGTCACGCCTGAAAATTTCACGCCGCGAGAGGGTTACATTTGGTCGGGGCGGGTGGACCATGCGGGACAAGCGTATCACAGAGGGGATTGGGAAAGCTTTCTGAGTGGTGTGTATCCATCCACGACCGTTTAGAATGAGGGTGGCTTTGTCGGTGAGCATCAGACCGACTGCGCGTTGATGATCACACACGTTGATCGGCTGGAAGTTGGAGTTCAGAACCAGGACAGGCTTTTCCATAAGATAATAAAAAGTATTATAGCACGATGAAAATTGGACGAATACAAATCGCGTGGCCGTTCATTCCACGATATATTTCAAGTCATTTCGAAAATATGCGGAAATTGTTGGAGGTTCTTTTGCTGCTGGTATAATTAGCCATTCTAAATCTTAAAAAGGAGGCCGCGATGAACATCAATGAACAGGTCGAGTATTTGATGCAGGGCACTGAATATGGCGACGACACATTGAAGCAAAAAATGGCGGATGAGCTGCGAAACCGGCTGCATACCTGCCAGAAGGAAGGAAGAGTGCTGCGCGTTTATTGCGGCTTTGACCCCACAAAAGCCGATTTACATCTCGGGCACACCGTACCGATGCGAAAAATGCGCCAGTTCCAAGAACTGGGGCATGATGTCACATTTGTTATCGGGAACTACACATCACTTATTGGAGACCCGTCGGACAAGGACAAATTACGCCCCCAGCTTACACCTGAAGAGGTCTCGGCGAATGCCCGAACCTACGCCGAACAGGCTTTTCGCATCATGGAAGAGGGGAAAACCCACATCCGCTATAACGCGGAATGGCTCTCTGATCTGAGTTTCGCGGATTTAATCCGTCTGGCGTCCAACTTCACGCTGCAGCAATTCTTGACCCGTGAAAACTTCAAGCTGCGTTGGGAAAAAGGCGACCCGGTTTACCTGCACGAGACTTTCTATTCCTTGATGCAAGGATACGATGCTTATATGCTCAAGGCGGATGTTCAGGTGGGGGGGACTGACCAGCTTTTCAATATCATGACCGCAGCCCGGAAAATCATGGAATTCTTGGGTGCCCAACCGAACATCGCTATTATTCTCGGCATCCTGCCTGGGACGGATGGTGAGGTTAAGATGAGCAAGTCTCTGGGGAATCATGTGCCCATCAACACGAACGCAGGGGACATGTATGGTAAGGTAATGAGCATACCCGATAAGGCCATGCCGGTGTACTACAAGTTGGTGACGCCGTTAACCCCGCCTGAAATTGAGAGGATAGAAGAAGGCGTTCGGACTGGCAGCATACATCCTCGGGATGCCAAGATGCGGCTGGCGAAAGAGATCACCACTGCATTTTATGGAGTAGACGAAGCCCAAAAAGCTGAAAAGTGGTTTGTGGATACTTTTCAAAAGGGCAGTGTTCCAGAGGAGTTGCCGGTATTCAAAGTTGCTCCTTCGAATACGATACTGGAAATATTGTTACAAACCAACCTGACGCAAAGTAAAAGCGAAGCCAGGCGCCTGCTCGAGCAAAAAGGGGTGCGTTTTGATGGGTTGGTGATCGATGACCCTACCGCCAGACTCACAAATGAGGGCGTGTTACAGGTAGGCAAGCGTCATTTCATACGGATAATATTTTAGAAGTCAAAGCGTCCATGCGAGGCTGGCAGACAACCCACCAGCCTTTTCTATTCAGATAGGGAGGCTGTAGCGGCGAGAAAGACTTCTCTACCGATTTCCCTGGCAATTGCTGCATCTGTATTTTCAAGCGCAACAACAATGGTTAATGGCGCACCAAACCAGTCAGAGGGTGTGCCAGCGGCATACCAGGAAATGGAAGCGTTCTCATACGCGGCACAAGCAGTAACCTCCCAACCGGGATAATCACCCGAAGCGAGCATAGTTGCCGCCAGTTCAGGTTCAAAATCCGAGAGCTTTGGCGGCTCTACGCCTTGTTCGAACAGGCTCCATTCCGTCTGGTCTTGTGAATACGCGGTGGCAATTTGAGGGGTTATGACCCTGCCGCCGTTCGAAAGGGTAGCCACAGCAACTGCCACCTGGACTGGTGAAACCAGGATCCCGGCGCTGCCGGAATAGAGGTCAGAATACGCTGCAACCGATTCAGGCAGGACGGGTATGCTTGCTTCGAGCGGGAGGTCCAATTCCTGGTATAAACCTGCTTCTTTGAATAATCCGAGCGTATCGGTGAGGAGAGACGAACGGCTGAGGGTACTGAGCGCCTTCACACAACCGGAGGAGAGCAGTTCACCCCAACTGGGATTGGTTGCTGGTTGGATGGCGCAAAAATATTCATTCCCGATTTTAGTGGTCCAGGGATAATCAGGTACGGTCGAAGAGGGGGTGTATTCTGAGAGAAAACGCGCCAGAAGAATCCCCGCTGTAACTCCTCCGGGCGGGTAAAGTGCCTGGGTAGCCCGGTTAAGCAGAGGAGCGTTTTCATCTTCCATCCAGGTTTGCCAATTCTCTTCCAGTTCGTTGGCATTAAAAGTTGGTGAGGTCGACATAACCACTATCTCACCACTATCGGCGTTTAGAAGTACAACTGCACCGGTATAAGGCGCCAGTGCCTGATCTGAAATTTGCTGCAAAGGCAGATCCAGGCTCAGTCTGAGGTCAAATCCTTCGGGATCCTGCCCATAGAGCAATCGCAGCGATTGCACATGAAAGCTTGAATTTGTGGCAATACCCCGCAGGTAATCATCCATTCTATATTCAATTCCCGTTTGTCCATAATTCGGATCGCTATAACCAATCACAGCACTCAATGGCGGGTAGAGTGATTCCCGTCTATAGGCTCCGGCTGCCCCGGTATTTGCCGTGAGCGGGTTGTTATTGCGATCGAAAATGATGCCGCGGTACACGTACATGTCCGAAATCGCTCGACGAGGGTTATCTCCGCGTGCCAGCAGCGATTCAGCGCGGATAAATCCCCAGTATGTACCAAGCATCGCAATTGCCGCAAAGCAAACCAGGAAAACCCCTCCCACCAACATGTACGGACGGGTGTTTTCAATAGGTGCCGCCTGGTCTTTAGGCTGGTTGCTAATGATCATCAATAAAAGTCCGGATGCCATGGATACAACCAGGGAAGTACCGCCATATGAAATGAATGGCAGGGTGACCCCCGTAAGGGGCAGCAGGCGGACGGTTCCTCCCATGATAAGAATGGATTGTGTGGCAATGAAGGCCGTAAGCCCGGCAGCCAGGAAGCGTTGGAACTGGTTAGGCGCTCGCAACGCGATGGTTAAACCACGAACTGTGAAAAGGGCAAGAATCATCACCAGTGCGATTCCACTAGCGATGCCGAACTCCTCCAGTATGGCAGGAAAAATGAAATCGGAATGCGCCACAGGGATAACGCCCGGGCTGCCCAGGCCGAGACCGCGGCCAAGGATACCTCCGTTGGCCACTGCAATCAGTGATTGTATGATCTGGTACGAGCGATCCCGGGCATCGTGCCAGGGGTTAAGCCAGGCTTCAACGCGTAACTGAATCACATCAAAAATGAGAAAACCCGCGATGAGAGCAAGGGTCAGGATGATAAAGCTGATGAGAAGGACGCGGCGTTTACCGGAAGCAAGGTATACCACAATCGTGTAGAGAATGATGAAAAGGGTGGCGGTTCCCAGGTCACGCTGTGCAATCAAGATCAGCACCGCTACGGCGATGAGAATCAAGGTGGGGGTCAGTAATTGCGCCAAACGCAGGCGTGCCTGCAATGTATCAGCAAGATAAGCCGACAGGTAGACAATCAAGAGAAGCTTCAAAATTTCTGAAGGCTGAATGTAGACGCTTCCCAGGTTCAACCATAAGCCAGGACCATCCCCTCCGGGGTAAGTACCAATCACAAAAGTAAGCAATGTGAGCAGCAGGCCACTGATGAGCCAAACGTATTTGTAACGCCTCAGGGTGGGGAGAAGGTTCTTATATTTAAGTGCAGCTAAGATGCCGATGATGGAGAGCGCTGTCCACATTGTTTGCCGGATACCGAAGCTTGTGGATAAGCGGTAGACCATCAGCAGACCCCAGCCATTAAGCAGAGCGATGATGGGGAGCAGGTAAGGATCACGCTCAGGTAGGGATTTATTCATTTGCCGGTAGAGGACCAAGTATCCCGTCAGCCAGGTGAAAAACCCGATCCAATGCTGCCAGCGCAACTCCGCCTGCCAGGAATGCAGTCTGACAGCGGGGGCAAAGGTTAACACCAGGCTATTAAGAAGCATAAAAAGTAGCACCAGCCACATAAGCCTGACCTGGATGTGACTTGGCGATGGACGGTTACCAGAATTAATCAGTTTCACTGAAGGTACTTGCCAATCAGCAGGTCAAGCTTTTCAATGGTAGATGAAGAAATCGAGGAGCGGTTAGTG
The DNA here is from genome assembly GCA_002402725.1 of Anaerolineaceae bacterium UBA4799. The sequence continues at coordinate 17,728 of DHGL01000017.1, read as the reverse complement.
ATGATCGCGTTTTCGAGGGCGCGCGGACAACTGCAATTTGAGGCTTCAGGCAGCATTGAGACAAGCGTTGAAATGCTGCGTTGGGCGACATCTGTGTTGCGTATGAGTGTTTTAACCACCATCTCAACACTGACGGCTTCTTCAGTCATGTGCCATACGTCATAATCAGTTACATGGGCCATCACTGAATAACAAATTTCCGCTTCGCGGGCAAGAAATGCTTCCGGTGAAGTGGTCATGCCGATGAGGGATAACCCCCAGGAGCGGTAAACATTGGATTCTGCTTTCGTAGAGAAACGCGGTCCTTCAATTGTGATCATCGTTCCGCCCTTGTGGACCTGGCAATCGGTAGCGGAGACCGCCTGGTGCAACAAAGTGGAGAGTTCAGGGCAGAATGGATTCGCGCTGCTGATGTGTACCACGAGTCCTTCGTCAAAAAAGGAACGCGCGCGTTTATGAGTATGATCAAATAGCTGGTCGGGGATAACGATGTTTCCCGGAGCGAAATCTTCACGTAGTGAGCCACAGGCGCTTACCCCGATAATGCGATTAACGCCAAGCATCTTCAAGGCAAAAATATTGGCGCGGTAGTTAACCTGCGAAGGTGAGATGGTGTGACCGTTCCCGTGCCGTGCAAGGAAAGCCACCGGCTTGCCATGCAGATTTCCCAAAACGATCGGAGCGCTGGGGTAACCAAAGGGTGTGGAGGGGTTTATCCGTTGGGTATCTTCAAGACTTGGAAAATCATAAAGTCCAGATCCACCAATTACAGCCAGAACAGGTTTCGCATTCATCATGGCTCCTTCTATATCATACGAGAGGTTGAATTTCGACAATCAGCAATACTTTCCCGACCCTTATCTCGTCTTCATTTATCAGAATGGTAGGCGTTTCTACGCGTTCATCATTTAAAAAAGTGCCGTTTGTGGATAACAGGTCCTCTATCCACCATTGCTTGTTACGATAGGATAGCCGGGCATGTTGATTAGATACCGTTTCATTATTAAGGCAGATCTCACACGAAGGATCGCGGCCAATCCTTAGTTCGGGTTTGGTATATATCTGTTTCTGATCGGTGGCTTCCAGGTCGCTAAACACTGAAATCCAGGGGATTTTTTGAACCGCCAGGCTTTCACTTTGGAATTTTAATTCCCGCCAAAGTGTGTAGACAGCCCAACCCAGGAAGGAGAGTAGTGCGAGGAGCAAGAACACGCGCAGTGCGAGTATCAGAACTGCCAGCATTAATCTTCCTCCTTCTTCTCTTCCGCATTCTTAATCTCAGAGGTAATACCCCTTTGGGTTTCCTCGACAGGGCTCTGGTCGAAAGTATATATCATTGTGAAACCTGAAAGAGAAATTACATCGCCGGGACGAAGCGTGTGACTGTCTATGCGGTTTGAATTTATGAACGTGCCGCCTGTTGACCCAACATCAAAAATCATGTAATCTTCTTTGACTCTACGCAACTGGGCGTGCATACGAGAGACGCGCAGGTCATTAATGACGATCTGGTTGCTGCTTTTCCTGCCGATATTGATCACCGCTTGGGTTAACTTGATGGTCCTGCTTCCTTGTAAAATGAGCGTGGGGTTTTTCCTCGCAGGTTTGGTGTAACCAGTGGCTATACCCATTGAAAGGACCCCGGTTTCTCCGCTCTCTATCAGGGGTTGGTCGCTCAACGCAATCCTGATTTCTTCATCATCGATACCCTGGTCGGGTATGAGGTTGATCTCCGGGCTGGTGTGAAAACTAAAACCGAATTCAACCGCTGAAGATGTGAGCAGGTCCGCAAGTTTGCTCTCCCAGCCAATTTGAGATTGCCATCGGGAAGCAGTTTGGGGGTTTAACAGAATACGCACACCAGGCCTTAAGTACTCCCGCGGGGATTCGTGTATGAAAAGTTCGTGAATGGCTTCACTGAAGTGCTTTAAAAGCCGTTCATCGGTTCCCATCGAGGACAGAATTGAGGGACCGCTCTCGAATACATCGCGAATACGTTTTTCGATCTTGTCCAGTTGACTCATTGATATTGATTATAACCAGGACAGCCGAGTTTATCCACCGCTATTGCTTGACCGGAGAGAGTGGTGATTCAGTAGAGTTACCAATGCCACTTGAAACTGAGACCTCATAAAGTTTCGGTTTTTTCAACACGTAGATTGGATTGCTGAAGATCCAACCGCGTGTCGCCCCTAAATGGTTCAGGTAAGCTTCGACACGGTAAGCCCCCGGGGTATCTATGGTTTTCACGAGGAGGTTATGGTTTTCTTCCTCCACGAGCAGCTCACCATTACAAATCAACCGCAGTAGGGCTTTACGCGGTAGATTAACCCGCATGGTTGCACCCGGGTCAAGGAAAAGCTCGTCTCCCATGCTTACCTTTGTTTCTCCGTTTTCAGCGGTAAAGGTGAAACCCTGCGGCTGGGCAGCCCGATCCAGGCATATGTAGCTGGCACCTTTTCTGAGCGCCTGGTAGATGGCATGTTTATCCTGTTTCAAATCGCCGCTCAAAGGTGAGGGGAGAAGGAGATGATTGTTAATCGATGAAAAGTGATAGCGATAAGGGAAAATTTCCTTTCTTATGAACTTGTATTGGTAATTTAGCGCGTGGGAGTCGGAGCCAGCCACAGCCACCACTTTTTTTCCGGCGGCAAGGAGTTCATCCCACCTGGCGAGCGCCTGGGGCTGAGGTTGATGCGGAATAAGTTCAGGCGCGAAGGCATGTAATATCACGCGCGGTAAACTACGTGCCACGGTTTTAAGTTCACTAAAACCATTCCATAATTCCATTCCGGTAAAGCCATCGACTTCCCAGGATTCCCATGTGATATCCGTTTCATTAAATAAAGGCAGGTCGAATTCGTATGGATGGGCAATGAAGGATAAACCACCATCACGTCTTACCTGGTTAATCAGGCGCTGCGGGTCATATGCGTGCTGCGCCATCTCGTGCCGGCAACCTAATACCAACAGATGATTTTTCTGAGGCATTCGATTCTGGTCGTGGACTTCTTCACCGGAGAGCAATAGCACGCGTTTTCCGTCACGTACAAAATACCTCTCCAGCCCTTTCACCAGCACATTGTGGTCTGTAATAATCACCACGTCTAACCCGGTA
>DHGL01000017.1:7249-14517 GCA_002402725.1 Anaerolineaceae bacterium UBA4799 | reverse complement strand
CGTTAATTATAACTTCGATAGCTCTCATAACGAGCGTAATCCTGCAGAATAAGGGTATAGGACTTGGAGGATTGACCGGACAGGATTCTGGTGGGATTTTCACCGCACGCAGAGGAATTGAAAAAACTTTGTTCTGGGTAACCATCATCCTCAGTGGTTTATTTTTTATCCTTACCTTCGTTGCTGTCCTCATTCAGGGGTAGAGCCGGGTCATTCAAGGAACAGTCCGCAACCAAAAATTCGAGGCGACTAACCTTGAAATAAGGTAGTCGCCATTTTATATAAACCTTATGAAAAAATATCGCTGGCAATTACTTGTACTCTTTCTAACCGGTTTGGTGGTTGGAATTCTCCTGCTCCTGGAAAAGCGTGGCGGGTTGGGTGAAGTTAGCACCCTGCAACCAGCAATTGGGGGCAGTTACACTGAAGCGTTGATCGGAAATCCCCAGCGCATGAATCCGCTGCTGGATGCCTCCAATAGTGTAGACCGGGATGTGGATAAACTAATCTTTTCCGGTTTGGTGAGGTTTGACTCAAGGGGCATACCCGCGCCGGACCTGGCGGAAACTATCGGGATTTCTCAGGATGGGATGCTGTACAACATCAAGCTCAAACCGGACCTGGTTTGGCATGACGGTAAAGACCTGACAACAAAAGATATTCTATTCACAATTGATTTGATCAGAAACGGGGAAGAGTACGTTCCGGAAGACGTTCGCACATTATGGGATTCCATAGAGGTATATCTATTTGATGATCTGAATATGCAGTTAAAACTCCCGGAACCATACGCGCCTTTTATGGATTATTTGACCTTTGGGGTGTTGCCGCAGCATCTTTTTGATGGAATGGATATCAATGAAATCGCAGCATCACCCCTCAACCTTCAACCGGTAGGAAGTGGACCGTATCGATTTGGTGAATTATTGATGGAAGGGTCAACCATCAGCGGCATCAGGCTTGTGGCAAATGAGGACTTCGCCGGAGAGAGCCCATTCCTGCAGGAAATCGTCTTCCGTTATTACCCCGACGCTTCAAGCGCGTACCAGGCATTCGTTCAGGGTTCAGTACAGGGCATCAGTGAAGTACCCGCAAACCTGCTGCCGCAAGCGCTTGCCAACGAGGATCTTAATATATATACAGGACGCTTACCACGCATCAGCCTGGTACTATTGAACCTGAATGATACTGGTGTTCCATTTTTCCAGGAACTAGCCGTGCGTAAAGCGCTGTTGCTGGGGATGAATCGACATGCCATCATCTCGGAGAATTTCAATGGTCAGGCAATTGTGGCCAACGGCGTCATTCTACCGGGAACATGGGCTTACAACGAGAGCATTGTTGAAGTGGGATATGACCCACAATCGGCTGCTGAAACCCTCAAGAATGCCGGTTATGTTGTGACTGGTGAGAATAGCACAACCAGGGTTAAGGAAGATGTGGCACTGTCCTTCGTTTTGTCTTACCCTGATGATGACCTGCACCAGGGTATCGCCCAGATGATCGCGGAAAACTGGAGAACACTGGGAGTGGATGTGACGCTCGAAGGTGTGCCCCCGGATGTGTTCGTTTCTGAAAAACTGGAACCGAGAGCTTACCAGGCGGCTTTGGTAGATCTAAACTTGAGCCGGACTCCTGATCCCGATCCTTATCCTTTCTGGGATTTGGGGCAGGCAGAAAGCGGGCAGAATTACTCTCAGTGGAATAACCGCCTGGCGAGCGACTCGATTGAACAGGCGCGCGTAACCACTGACCTAAGCGAACGAATGCGGCTGTATCATAACTTCCAGGCAATCTTTGCAGAGGAACTTCCGGCTCTACCGCTCTATTACCCGGTATACAACTACGCGGTTTCGGAGCAGATAATGGGTGTGACGATGGGTCCACTCTTTGATACCAGCGACCGGCTGGCGACGATCACCACCTGGTATCTCACCACCAGCCGTAACCAGAAAACGCCGGAAACTGCGGAGACCGACACAGGTAATTGATATGTCTTACCAGGGCATGGAGGAGGACAGGCAGTTTATCCTTGCTACTTTAGATGAACTGGAGCAATACCTGTCATCCTCTGTGATTCTCTGGCGGCTCAAAAACACCACACAACCACTTTCCCCCGGCAACCTGCTTCTGGCCCTGGTTCGGCTAAGAACGGTCAATGAACGCCCTGAAATCCATGATGATATTCTTAAACTTGAGGGACTGATTGATGCCAACCGGCGTGTTTGGGAAAATCGTACACATCAGGAGATTCCGTTGCGGTTGAACCAGTACCGCGACCTGGTTGACGAATACCTTGAGCAGGGCATGATCGATGCTAGCTACCGTAGCAACATCAGTACTCGGGTGAAACTGGAGCTGCTTTTTAATGGTTTGATTGCTGAACCCGTAGTAGAACAACGCAAAGTGGATGAACTGGACCGTAAATTGTACGGGCTGGTGCATGATGGTGCTTTCATATGGGAACCTGAGTTGGAGAAGTGTTTTCCAAAATCAATTTATGGTTATCTCTATGTCAGGGGAAAGTGAACTCAATGAAAAAATCTTACACAAGAACGGGTGATGATGGCACAACCGGGTTGCTTGGCGAACAGCGAGTAGAGAAATTTGATCTGCGCATGGAAGCCTTGGGAACGCTGGACGAGTTATCTGCCACGCTGGGGGTAGCCCGCAGCGGGCTGACTGACTCAGAGGATCGTCAGAAAATTATTGAGTTGCAGCGAAAGTTATACGAATTAATGACAGAAGTGGCAACCTCACCCGAGAACAAAGAAAAAATTGTCAAAATCAATGCGGAGTCTATTAAAGCCCTCGAGGCTGAAATTGATAGAATCTCAATGAGAGTGGATACACCCGCGGGTTTCATTTTACCTGGAGAGACGCGGGCTAGCGCGTATATTGCCCTGGCGCGCACCATTACCAGACGGGCGGAACGGCGTGTCTCGGAACTCAGGAGCCGAGGAGACCTGACGAATGAAAATGTCCTGATTTACCTCAATCGTCTTTCGTCGCTCTTTTTCGTGATGGAACTTGATCTCATCCAACGCGAGAGCGCGCAAAAACCAACAATGGCCAGGGAAAAGTAAATTTGACAGGCACATTTATCAATGTTGCGAGTATCCTCGCGGGCGGGCTACTGGGGCTCTTGCTTGGTTCAAGTCTGAAAGAGAAACTTAAGCAGACCATAGTCAGCGGGTTGGGGCTCTTCACGCTCTTGTACGCGATATCGCTTTTTCTTGAAACCCAAAACGCGCTCATTGTGCTGGGAAGCCTGTTGATTGGAATTTTGCTGGGTGAATGGTGGCGCATAGAAGATGGTTTGATGGTGCTGGGTGTGAAGCTGGAAGCACGCTTCAACCATTCCGGGCAAAGCGAAAACTCCGCCAGGTTCATTAAAGGATTTCTCACATCAACTTTATTGTTCTGCATCGGCCCCATGGCGATTTTGGGTGCGCTGCAGGATGGGTTGAGCGGAGATTCGAACACGCTGATTGTTAAATCCATCCTGGATGCTTTTGCAGCGCTGGCGTTTGCCTCCAGCCTGGGGACTGGAGTGCTTTTTTCGGCTATCCCCGTGCTGCTTTACCAGGGCACCATCTCCCTGCTGGCGCAGCAGGTACAGCGGGTGGCCACCCCCGAAATGATGAATGAACTCAGCGCGACCGGGGGTGTAATCCTGGCGGGATTGGCTATCAGCAACATTCTGGAAATCAAGAAGATCCGCACGGGGAACTTTTTACCAGCCCTGCTGATCGCGCCTTTGATCGTATTCCTGCTATCTTTGATCAAATAAACCCCGGTGAAGTACCGGGGTTTACCATTCGTAAAATTCGTATCAGCTATTTCGCCAGGCTGTTTTCGATTGCCTGAACCAATTCATTTGCGTTGACAATTTGACCGTCGATGAGGAAAGAGGGGGTGAATGTGGCTCCCTGCTCCGATGCGAATTGATTGTTGTCTTGAACCTGTTGGCTGTACTTTCCTGTATTAAAACAGGCATTGAATGCGTCCATATCCAGGTCGAGCTTTTTGGCGAATGCCACCAACCGTTCCTTTGAGTAGGCGCCCAGATTTTCTCCGTTATGGTTTGCATAGATAATGTCGCGGTATTCCCAGAATTTTTGCTGGTCATTGGCGCAGTAGGCGGCTTCGGCGGCTTTTACTGATTCATCCCAGGTTTGCCCCTGACCGAGGAAGGAGAAGGGTGAATATGTAAAACGTACTTTGCCCGTTTCGATATAATTCTTCACTATTGTGGGTTCCATGGTAGACCAATACGAAGCGCACGCGGGGCATTGAAAATCAGCGAATTCAATCACCTGAACCGGCGCGTCCGCGCTACCGAGCGATAGACCATCCTTTTCCGCGCTGGTGGTGCGCTCAACTGTAGTAACTTCACCAACCGGTTTGTACTGGGTCAGAATCACCATGCCTATCACCACCACAGTAAAGGCGGCAATGATTAGAATGGTTGTGAGAGAATTTTTGGAACTCTGTTGTTTTCTTCGTTGCTGCACTATTTCTCGTTTTCCCATTTTTCCTCCATGAAAGTTCCCAGCATTATCCCATATAAGAGTATTATTGTCCAGAAATACCCGGGGTTAGCCAGAGTAGGCGAAAACCGGGAAGGAATCAGAAGTTAAGAAAAAGCCCAACTTCCGGTAAAGCGATAAAGATGCGTGGTTGTTGTCTTGAGTATTGACGGTGATTTGCCAGATTCCCCGGCGTGCGAAATATTCAAGCATTTGAGTCGCAAGCGTATAGCCCAAGTTCTGGTGTGTGAATTCAGGCAGCACGGCCAGCCGGGTGAGGTGGGAGGAAAGGTGGTTGGCAGTCGAGAGTTCGTAACCGATGATTCGGTCATTTATTTCTGCCACGCTGGCATGACTGGATTTCAGGTACGCGCTCTGCAGTGAGGTGCGTGAAATGACCCAGGCGGCTTCAAAGGTTTGTCTGTCCACTTCCGCGACCTGGTCAAGGTCCGTGGGTTCCATAGGCCGGATAAATACTTCGGGAGGAATGTTCTTTGAGGGAGGCATTACTCTTCCCCATTGAAGGACGACGATATTTTGAAAAAGCGCAAACCCCGAGGATTTTAACAACCTGGTGTACCAGTCGGATAAGGACACTGAAAAAACCTGGTTACGGGTTTCGGCAAGGGTTGCCATGGCAGGATCAAACAGAGAAAGCCAGATGGTGTTTACTTGCCCGCTCCACTGGTCCATTATGAAAGCATGAATCCAGGCAATGCCTTCGGGGTCCGCAGCGCAGGACAATAAGGCGGTGAGTTTGTGGTTTGTGAAGCGCAGTAAAAATGGAGGCTGCTCCACCCATTCCATCAACGGGCGCCAATCCAGGTTACGATGCACCAGGAACGCTGTATCGATGAATTCAGTGATTATCGAGATATCGTTGGCGGCAGCCTGGCGGATAACGAGGTTCGAGGGGGCTTGCGGCATTTACTTGATGAATTTCTTGCGGATTGCCGCCAGAGTGGTTTTTAATACAGAATTCTTGAGGGAAGGTTTTTCTCCCTGGTCGTAAGCCGCTTCCATCGAAGCAATGGCTTGAAAACCGCGTTTGGTTTTTAATTGCAGGTCCGATATCCGGCGAAGAATATTTACCCGCAGTTCTTTCTCGCCGGCTTCCTTGAATATTCCAAGAGTGCGTTCGTAAAGAGCCAGCGCTTCTTCTTTGCGATCAAGCGCTTCCAATGCGGCGGCGGTATTTGCCAGTGCCATGCCCTGGCGTTTCAGGTCAGCGACTTTTTGGAATACCTCATCAGTACCCTTGACGATGTCGTATGCTTCTTGAGCGGCTTTCTTACCCAGCAGTGCAACGCTGAGGTTATTGCGCATCTCGGCAACGAGCAACTCATCCCCCTGATTTTCATAGATCTGCAGGCAGGTTCTGAAACCCTCAATTGCGGCATCATATTTCCGCCGGTTGTATTCTTTGATTGACTGTTGTTTTAGGTTTTCTATGTTTTCAGTCATCTGGTCAGTATGTAATCTCCAGCAGGTCTTCCGCGATGGCGCGCAGTTTCGCGGCATCCATCCCGCTTAACCTTTTTGCCAGTTCAAGATAGGGCAGGTTAGCCGGGTTTTGAATGAAGGATCGTAGTTCATCGGGCAATTGAGATGTATTAAGATCTGACGAAGCAGCGGTGCGTATCTCTCTGGTTTGGGCTGTCAGCGGAGATAATAAGGATTTTAATGGAATGTTCAATTGTGAACACAGGCCTTCAAGCACTGGTACGGGGATCGCCGCTGCAGCGGATTCGAATTTACTGAGCATTCCCGGGTTGATGCCCACAGCAGCAGCCAGTTTTTTCAACGTCAATTTTTGGGCCAGGCGTTGCTGTTTAATGGTGGCGGCAATGATTCTATTGCGTATTTCAAGGAAGTCAGCGACCCTGTCGGCTGAGAGGGATGTCTTTTTGGGTAGAATCGGTTCGTTGTTCAAGAGGTTTTGAATGGGAATACGGTACAGTTCCGCCAATAATTCCAGCTGCGGGAGGCTGGGTGAGGTTTGACCGCTTTCGAAGTTCTTGATTACCTTCGCGGAGACTCCCAGCTGTTCGGCTGCCCGGGCGAGAGTTTTTTCACTTGATTCTCTTTCGGTCAATAGCCGGGTGCCGAGGAGCTTATTTTGCTCTTCCAGAGGGTTCGCTTCCATATTGATCACTCCAATCTCTGACTACTATGTGAACCAAGCATGATTATAGCATCTGATCTTTATCACTGCTCCGTGTGTTCATCAAGCGCTGGCATCTGGTAACCCATGCCAGTGCGGGTGACGATGTGCATTGGTTCGTGAGGGTTATCTTCCAGTTTTTGGCGCAAGCGGGCGATACTTACCCACAGGATCTCTTTTTCGTCTTTATAACCAGGACCCCAGGTGGTGGAGAGCAATTCCTCCGCGCTCAATACTTTTCCCAGGTTATGGGCAAAATGGATCAGCAGTTTATATTCCGTGGCGGAAAGATACACCTGGTGCTCGCCTTTGAAAACTTCGGCCTTGGCGATGTCGATTTTCAGGTCTCCATGGGTCAATACCCGTGATCTGCCGGCACTCTCTTTGGGTTGGCTGCGGCGCAACACCGCCTTCACCCTGGCAATCAGTTCGGTCGCAGAAAATGGTTTTACCATATAATCATCAGCACCGAGGTTCAGTCCACGCACGCGGTCCTGTTCTTCACCCAGGGCGGTGAGCATGATGATGGGCACATTGGAAAATTGCCGGATGCGGATAGCTACGGTTATGCC
>DHGL01000017.1:0-7116 GCA_002402725.1 Anaerolineaceae bacterium UBA4799 | reverse complement strand
GGTAGTTTAATGGTGAATTTTAGTCCTTCTCCGTGGGCGGATGAGACATTTATCTCACCGTTATGGTTGTTGATGATTTGTTTACAGATGGATAAGCCCAACCCGGTACCGTAAGCGGATTTTTCCAATTCAGGTACGCGGAAAAAACGGGAGAACATACTGGGCAGATATTTCTCCTGGATTCCCGGTCCGGTGTCAGAAAACTCGATGACCAGGTCAGTCTCCTGGATAAATGCTTTGATCGTAATCACGGAGTCAGGTGCATACTTTTTGGAATTTTCAATCAGGTTGTCAATTACCTGCGCCAAGCGGCGAGGGTCGCCTGTAATCATTGGCAGGTGGTCTTCTAGCTCCAGTTTTATCACCTGCGCCGGATTGGTGTATTCTGCCCGTTTCACCTGATCACGTATGATGGCGTCGAGGTGCAGGCGTTGAAAATCAAAACTCATGTTTCCGGTCTGCAATCGCGAAGAATCCAACAGGTCATCGATCAATTCACCCAGGTGCCCGGTTTCACGGTCGATGATCTCGAGAAAATCATGTTTGGTTTTTTCATCCCAATCGGCATCTTCACGCAGCAGGGTAGTGGTGTAACCCCGGATGAACCCGAGAGGATTGCGCAACTCGTGAGTGATGGTGCTAATGAAGTCATCCTGCAGGTTCGAGGTAGTACGCAGACTGTTGAGCTCTTTTTCGTAATCATCAATTGTTTTTTGGCGGATCAGATTGGTAACTTGAAAGCCCAGAAATTCTGCGAATTCCTTACTGCCGGGTTCGAATTCCGGTCCGCCAAAACGGATGAAGATAAGCACTCCAGCGATTTCACGAGAGATTTGCAGCGGCACCCCGAGTAGAAATGGGAACTGTAGGCGGTCGGAAGTTTCATTCACATCAGGTTGAACGATCAGGGTTTTCTTTTCAGAAACAACCCTGGCAGCGATATCTTCACCCCAAGATACATCTTCCCCTTTGGATTTACCGCGTCCCGTGGCACGCGCATACAGCACATCCATACGCCTGGTAGCGTTTTCGCTCAGATAAATGACCACGTTGTCAAATATGAAATAATTGCGAACGTCCGCAATCAACCTGTCAAGCGTTATCTTCCAGCCGTCATTGGATGCCACGAGATGGTAAAGTTGCAGGATCTTTTCTTTATCCAGTTCATCGAATATGTAACTTTTAGCCATGATTAACCATTATACAATATTCACATTCAAAGGTCGTGTTATTATTCCGGGTATTATTCCGGGTATTACTACGGGTTTATAAAGACCCAATTGCCGCTGACCATGACCTTTTGGGGGAGTAGCGTGTGCAGTTCTTCAACGGGGATGTTGAATGGATTCCGTCGCAATACCACCAGGTCAGCCAGGTAGCCTGGCTGCAGTCTACCGAGGAAATGTCCAGTTCTTGCCTGGATGGCAGGATTGATTGTGTAACCCGCCAGCGCGGACTCCAGATTGATGCATTCGTTGGCATACCAGCCGGGCTGTCCCCTGGGCGCGTCGCGACGCTTACGGGTAACTGCGGCGTGCATCCCCCAGAAGGGATTGGGGTTCTCGACGGGAGCATCAGAGCCGAACACGACGCGCGCCCCTGTGTTAAGAAGGCTTTGGATTGGAAAAGCGTGTGCACTGCGCGTACCCCATTGCCTGTCAGCAGTGCACATATCTTCGTACATGTGCACGGGTTGCATCGACGCGGTTACTTCCAAATCAGCAACCTTGCGGATATCCCCAGGCTCGAGCAGCTGCATGTGTTCCACGCGGTGCTGCAGGTGGGGAAGATTATGCTGCTCTTCGTATGCGCGCAGGCGTTCAAACGCCGCGAGCACTTCACGGTTTGCACGGTCACCAATAGCGTGAACCGCCAGGCTCAATCCACCAACCGCGGCGCGCACACCGGTCTCAAAAACTTCGTCACTGCTGAGCAGGAGTTCTCCAAAACGGTCAGTACTGCCTTCATAGGGTGAAAGCATGGCAGCGGTTTGTGGTCCTAACGCGCCGTCAGAGAACATCTTAACCGGGCCAATGCGCAGGTGGTTCTGTCCAAATCCACCGCGCAGACCGAGTGCAAGGGCTTCATCCAGTTGTTCAACAGACAGGCTTTTGAGCACCCGCAACCTGAGTAAACCCTCGAAATCCAATTACTGCAGCGCTGAGAAACACGGCGCGCGGTCAAAATCATGTACAGAAGTGATACCGCAGCTCAGTAGCCTTTCCTGTGCTTTGAGGAGGTTGCGCTGACGTTCCGCCATGGGGATGGCAGGGATAATCTTTTCCACCAGGTTCAACGCGGATTCAAAGAGAATCCCGGTCGGGTTGCCATGCTGGTCGCGTTGGATGATGCCGCCCTCTGGGTCAGGGGTTTGGGCGGTGATTCCCGCCAGCCGCAATGCCTGGCTGTTCAACCAGGCGCTGTGAAGTGATATATCAGTAAGAAAAGCCGGACGGCCATGAGTGACCGTGTCGAGATCCCGGGCAGTGCCGTGTCCAGTCTTCCAAAGGTTATGGTTCCAGCCGTGTCCAGTAATCCAGGCGTCTTCCGATATTTGTAGGGATTTTAATTCCACCCGTTTAAGGCATTCTGCTTTACTGGAAGTGCTGCAATCCACCATGGCGAGCGATTGCCCGAAAAGGTCAAGGTGAATGTGTGAATCGGTCATACCTGGCAACACAAAAGCACCGGCGAGGTTATTGCACTGCGTTCCCGGGCGTGAAAGGTTCAGCACTTGATCATCACTGCCAGCGGCGATGATGCGATCATCTTCGATAGCGAGCGCTGTCGTACCCCCGAGTGTGTTATAAACGACCCCGTTATAAAGGATGATCATGGACAATCAAGTCAGTTTATCGATGAGACCGTTCAGTTCTTCATCTGAATAATAGTGGATGGTGATGGTGCCGCCCTTTTTGCCGCTATGCAGGGTAACCCGGGTGCCCAGTTTTTCACGCAAACGCTCCTCGAGTTCCTGAATGTGCGGGTCAGTCTCAACCGGCGGCAGGGAGGGAGGTTTGATGCCGGTCAGTTTACGCACCAGTTCTTCCGTCTGGCGCACGTTGAGTTGCTGTGAGAGGATGGTGTGCAAGGCCGAGAGTTGCGCCTGGGTGCTGGGCAAACCGAGCAGCGCGCGTGCGTGCCCTTCGCTGATGCGGGCGGCGCTGAGCGCTTCCTGCACTTCGGAGGGTAGGTTGAGTAGTCGCAGGGTATTGGTAACGGTGACGCGGTTCTTCCCGACCTGTTCAGCCAGGGCTTCGTGAGTGAGGTTAAACTCATCAATCAGGCGCCTGAAGCCACGGGCAGTTTCCAGGGGTGAAAGGTCAGCGCGTTGGATGTTCTCGATAAGTGCCTGGGTCAAGCGCTGCTGCTCGCTGACGGTGCGGATGATAACGGGGACCAAATCCAATCCGGCGAGTTTGGCGGCGCGCAGCCGGCGTTCACCGGCGATGAGCGTGTACATGCCGGTAACGGGGTTATGCGAAACGACCAGCGGCTGCAAGATGCCGTGTTCGCGGATGGAGGCGGTTAGTTCTGTTAGACTGTCTTCAGGAATGGCTTCTCTTGGTTGTTGGGGGTTGGGGACGATCATGGAAATCGGTGCGTATGAATCCGCCTTGCTCGGGGTGGTGGCGAGACCAGCGGGGATCAGTGCGTCGAGGCCTTTGCCTAATCCGGATTTTTGTGCCATTTAATTCACCTGTTCCTTGAAGGGAGGAGAGAGTTCTCCATCCTGAGTGAGAATTTCACGGGTCAGCGCTGCATAAGCGCTGGCAGCGTTGGAATGCGGTGCGTAGTTTGAAATTGGCAACCCGTAAGAGGGAGCTTCAGCCAGCCGCACCGAACGGGGTATGACCGTATCATACACCAGATTGGGAAAGAACTTGCGCACCTCGTTAACCACATCGGTTGAGAGGTTGGTGCGGATATCGAACATGGTGAGGATGACGCCGCGGATGCGCATTTCGGGGAAAAGCGAGGAACGCACCAGGTTGAGCGTCTGCGTGAGTTGACCAATGCCCTCCAGCGCCAGGTACTCGCACTGCACAGGGATGAGCACGCCATCGCGGGCGGCAACCAGCCCATTCACAGTGAGCAGGCTGAGGGAGGGTGGGCAGTCGATGATGATGTAATCATATCGTTCGAGCGCAGGCTTGAGCGCTTCACGCATCCTGGATTCGCGTTTTTCCATGCTGATAAGTTCCACCTCAGCGCCGGCCAGCGCCGGTGAGGAAGGCAGCAACGCGATTTTCAACCTGGGATTCAGGAGAATATTGGGAAGGATCGGCTGCTCTCCGATGAGCACCTCATAGGTGCCGTTTTTTACCTCGTATTTATTGATGCCCAGCGAAGAGGTGGCGTTGGCTTGGGGGTCAAGGTCCACCAGTAAAACGCGCTTGTCGTAGAGCCCCAGGTAAGCGCTAAGGTTGATGGCGGTTGTGGTCTTGCCGACACCGCCTTTCTGGTTGACGAGGGTAAGCACGCGTGTCATTGCAGCGGGTGGGCGACGATCTGGGTGGTGTATGCGCGGAGCTCAGCCGGGGTGGGAACACCCTGGATGCCGATACGGGTGACCGAGTTAGCGCCTACCAGTGTAGCGAACCTGGCAGCTTCCCAGGGATCGCGTGTTTGTTTTAATTTAATGAAAAAAGATGCTGAAAAAACATCGCCAGCGCCTACCGGGTCAATTTCTTGCTCAAGAGGCGGGCGGAAATAACGCACATCTCCGTTCCAATACACGCGCGAGCCAGCCGCGCCTTCAGTGACCACCAGGATTGGCGCGAGCGTGGCAAAATAGCTGACGGCCTCCTCATCACCGCGTACATCTTCAATGCTCATCACGCAGGCCTGCACGTGCGACAGCACTTGCTCTGCTTCAAGCCAGTGACGGTAAGATACGATGTGGTCACCGTCCCAGGCGCGCATCCAGCCTTGTGGGGTAACGCCCACCAATGAACGCGGAAACGCGTGTGCCATGTCTGCAGAAATTTCATTGGTGAGCGGCCCCAGGTGGACGAGAGGAGTTGCACGCCAGGTAGGAGGGACATCCTCCAGAGACAGGTTTTCAGCCACGTGCAAGATGTGCTGAATTCTGCCGGCGGAGGTGTAGGTATTCTGAAAGGTGGAGGTGAAAGCGGAGGGCTTGCGCGTAATGGCTATCCCGTGCAATTCTGCCGGCTGCAGGTCGGGAGCGCAGGCGGTGACGATGCCCACGCGCAGCCCGAAGGCGCGCGCGGTCAGCGCGGCGTATGAAGCCGTGCCCCCCAGGGTGAGCCCTGCCGGGGTGACATCTTGCGTGATATGACCAATAATGAGGTAATCAACGGGTTCAATGACGGCGAGATCTGGCATTGATGACTTTGTACCGGTCTATGGTTGGGAATCGAGATCGTCATCCAGCAGCGGCTGAAAGCCCTCGTCCAGTTCCGGTTCCTCTTTCTTCTTTTCGGCGGGTTTACGCGCTTCTGGGATAGCGGTGGCGCAGTACGGGCAGATGCTCCATGGTAATTCGAGCAGTTTGCCGCATTTTTTACAGGGTTTCTTAAGTACTGTATTGCAGCCGGGGCAGACGATCCAATCCGGCTGGACGCGGCGGTTGCAGCCCGGGCAGAGCGCGGATTCCTCGATGGCTTGCAGCAACGCTTCTTCTTCGAGGGCGTGCTGGTATTCCTCTTCGAGGGTGCGGGCAGGGCGCAGGATGAGGTAAATGAGGAAACCGGGCAGAGAGAGTAGCGCAACCACCACTACCGCCAGGACGCGCATGAAGCGGTCACGGCTGCGCTGGCGGATGTCGCGGCTTGTCCAGAAGATGAGGCTGAGCCATAAAGCGGCCAGGAAAGCTGCCGCGAAACCGATGGCGAACATGGTCAACTGTTTGAGGAGGGTGGGATCAAGACTCATGCGGGACTCCTGAGGGAAATTATAGCATGGATAGGACGTGACGGGCGGAGCGCGTTAAGAACGCGTTGAGCGCGGTGAACGCGTTGGCGCTTGCGGGAAAGCGGTTGTTGATATATAAAATTATCAACACCAGCAGCATGGAGGATGAGATGACGCGTGAATCAGGAGCGGTTTACCGCATCAAGGACCTGGCAGCGGACGAGAGGCCGCGCGAACGCCTGGCGCGCAACGGACCGGAGGGGCTGAGAACCGCCGAACTGCTGGCGATATTGCTGCGCGTGGGTGTGGAGGGGACGAGCGCCGTGGAACTTGGCGCGCAGATCCTGCATGATCTGGGCGACCTGCGTGGCATTCAGCGCGCGAGCATCGCGGAGATGTGCCGCATCCGCGGGCTAGGACCAGCCAAAGCGGCGCAGATCAAGGCGGCCATTGAACTGGGCCGGCGGCTGACCCTGGAAGCGCCGCAGCTGGCGGGTGCCATCAGCTCGCCGGCGGACGCGGCGGAACTGGTGCGCTACGAGATGCAGGCGCTGCTGCAGGAGGAACTGCGCGTGATATTGCTGGACACGCGCAACCGCAAGATGGACGTGAAGAAGGTGTACACCGGCTCGCTCAACTCATCGATGGTAAGAGTGGGGGAGCTGTTCCGCGAAGCCATTCAGCGCAGCGCGGCGTCGATCATCATGGTGCACAACCACCCCAGCGGTGACCCGGCGCCCAGCCCTGAGGACGCGGCGCTGACACGCGCAGCGGTGCAGGCGGGCAAGCTGCTGGACATTGAGGTGCTCGACCACCTGGTGATTGGGCAGGGGAACTTCGTTTCAATGAAGGAGAAGGGGCTGGGGTTTGAGTAAGGGGTGGGTGCTGAGTAGGTCGGTGCTGAGTAGGTCGGTGCTGAGTTGGTCGGTGCTGAGTTGGTCAAGTTGGTCAAGTTGGTCAAGTTTGACAAACAGGGGTGAATATAGTAAGATAACCAGCGCTGGCGAGGTAGCTCAATGGTGGAGCAGTGGACTCATAAGCCATTGGATGTGGGTTCAAATCCCACCCTCGCCACTATGCATTTCATAGACTAAATCTTATTGTGTGTTCAAATACCCATCAGGGTACACTGTCCCACTATCGCCACTATGCATTTCATAGACTAAATCTTATTGTGTGTTCAAATACCCATCAGGGTACACTGTCCCACCCTCGCCACTATGCATTTCATAGACT
>DHGL01000007.1 GCA_002402725.1 Anaerolineaceae bacterium UBA4799 | reverse complement strand
AACCGCTCCTTCAAAAGGCCGGTTTTTTTATTATGGCAGGTTAACTGGCTTCTTCAGTTTACCATCCCCATGACCATCCCCATGACCATCCCCATGAACTCAAAAGAGCGTGGGGTTTGATATAATAGTCATATGGTCGCCCATTTTACTTCAAACCACGGAATCGCACCAGTTGTAACGAAACTGCGCTTTAGTGATTCAAAGAATGATTCTGCCTACTGGCGCACCCTTTCCTACCAGGAGCGCATCGCGGCATTGGAGCAGATCAGAGAAGAATATCATCGGTGGAAAGCAAATGCTCAACCAGGATTTCAAAGAGTTTATTCGATCATTAAACGATAACCAGGTGCATTACCTGGTCGTGGGCGGGTATGCTGTTGCCCTTCACGGTTACCCGCGCTACACCAAGGATATTGACATCTGGATCGAGATGACGCCTGCAAACGCAGCACAAATTATTAAGGCAGTAGATCAGTTTGGTTTTGGCGGGTTGGGCTTAAAAGAACAGGATTTCCTGGAAGCGGAAACGATAATTCAGTTGGGATATCCACCGAGAAGGATTGATCTTTTCACAACATTATCAGGTGTCGATTTTGATGATTGTTTCGCGGCAAAAGTTGTTGTAGAGATGAATGGGCTTCAAGTCAATTTCATTGATCTGGAAAATCTTAAAAAAAATAAGCATGCCACGGGTCGGGCACAAGATATCGCCGATATCGAAAATCTCAATTGAAAAGGCAGCTGTTTCTTTATGGTCGTTATTAAGTTACCCACCACCCCAGAACTCGAAAGAGGGCGGGGTTTTTTGTTAAAAAACTGTTATATCCACTCAGCGTAAGAGTAACGCGAGATGTTAAAAACAGACACAGTGAACAGGTCAATGTAATTTGCGATAATTTTCTTATCGCATTTACTTCATCGCTCCATCAACCTGAATGGTGATTTTCCTGGAGGCGTACGTGAAAAATCTCCGTCTCGTCTTTTTCATCAGTGGATTGATCTCGCTTGGCGGTATCGCCTTGGCGGCGGTACTGCTTTTCACTGGTCCCGACCGGATTGATCTCTCCGGCAGGGGCATCAGTGACTTGTTGCAGGGTGATGAAGCCGCCGGCATCATTGCCATCCCCATCGTGCTGGTGATTACCGCGCTGGTGATGTGGAGCGTCTTCCGCATCATTTCACCCCCGAAGATCAAGAACGGCGTTACAGCAGCGGCCAGGGTGCTGGAGGTGCATGACACCGGTGTATCGGTCAACGATAACCCTCAGGTGAGGCTGGTGATAGAAGTAATGCCGAAAAGCGGCAGCCGGTTCCAGGCGCAGGTGAAGACACTGGTATCGAGGCTCGAGGCCGCGCTGGTGCAGCCGGGGGTTGAAGCTGTTGTGGTGTATGACCCTTTAAAACCAACGCGCCTTCAGTTGAGCAGCATGGACCTCAAACCGGTGGAAATGAACAACGCGGAGAGCCGGCTGAAAGAACTCGATCAACTTTATGAAGAACTCCTGATCACCAACGATGAGTATCGCGCCAAACGTGAGGAGATCATAAGAAAACTTTAGTGGTCAGTAACCAGTAATGAGTCATCAGGAAAACCTAAAAGCCAATTATTCCTATTTCTCCGAATAATTGATTATTTTGTGATCATTTTCAGTGTTACTTATAAGTGGAACAACAACACGTCGATGGCGATCCAACCGGGGTCCTTGGTCATCAGTACTGGGATGGTAACGGTGTACATGATGGGGAGTCAGGTGCCTGGATGCGTGTTAATTGTTGTGAGTAAAAAGTGAGCGTTAAATGCTGATTGACAGAGACCCATGGTACACGTTATAATAACGTCTGCAGTTGGTCAGAAAGACAACAAGAACTTTCAAAGAGGTGATGACCGAAAACCTGATACATCCGCGAAAGAACTCTGAAAGATAGACACTGATCGACTGCGCGACCTGACAGTCGATTTTTATTTTCCCGGCGAAGGGAGGTGAGAAACCATGGCTTCTGTAGTATTACGTCCCAATGAATCACAGGATTCACTACTGAAACGCTTCCGCAAGAAGGTAGTGAAGAGCGGCGTCTTGAGCACCATCCGCCGCAAGCGCTGGTTTGTTTCCAAGAGCGAACTTCGCCGCGTGGAAAAGAAAAAGGCCATCAGACGCATCAAGCGCCGCCAGTATACCAAGGTAGGCGAGTAAACCGGAAGATGGAAGAACAGCCCGAGCGGCTGGACAGGAGGAATTATGGCCAAAGAAGAAGATAAGATTCAGATGGAAGGCGAGATCATCGAAGCCCTGCCCGGAACCCAGTTCCGCGTGCGCCTCGAGAACGGCCATGAAGTACTCGCTTATCTTTCCGGGCGGATGAGACGGTATTACATCCGCATTCTGCTGGGCGACCATGTGAAAGTGGAGATGAGCCCGTACGATCTAACCCGTGGGCGCATCGTCTACCGGCAGAAGAAGAACGAACCCATGCTGGACGAACCAACCAGGTAATCCAACTCCGACCTCCACAAAGGAGGCCGGTTTTTTTACCAGCACATTTGCATCATAATAGAAGCTGCCCTAAAAAATCAAGGCAGCCTCGATTTGGTTAGTTGAGCCCGCTTTATTCCGTTTTTTCTTCCGGTTTGCTGTACGCCATGGCGGCCATCTGCTTGTACAGTTCCCATTTGCGCTGAGCGAGTTCTGTCGCCTCGTTCATGAGCATCTCAGCGCGTGCTTCGTCGCTCTGCACCAGCATGCGGTAGCGGGTTTCGTTGTAGGCGTAATCTTTTACCGCCACGGTGGGTTCGCGGCTGTCAAGCTGCAGCGGGTTCTTGCCCTCATCCACCAGGGCGGGGTTGTAGCGGTATAGCGGCCACAAACCGGTTGCGGCCAGCAACTTTTGCTGTTCGAGACCCTTCTGCATGTCAATGCCGTGCGCGATACAGTGGCTGTAGGCGATGATGAGCGCGGGGCCGTCGTAGGCATCTGCTTCGAGGAAGGCTTTGAGGGTCTGATTGTCATTGGCACCCATGGCCACATTGGCCACGTACACGTAACCGTAAGACATGGCCATCAATCCCAGGTCCTTCTTGCCGAGACCCTTGCCCTTGGCGGAGAATTTCGCTACCGCGGCCAGCGGCGTAGCCTTGGAGGACTGACCGCCGGTGTTGGAATAGACTTCTGTATCCAGCACCAGGATGTTGACATTGCGGCCAGTGGAAAGCACATGGTCGAGGCCGCCATAACCGATATCGTAAGCCCAGCCGTCACCGCCGATGATCCACACGCTCTTCTTTACCAGCGCGTCTGCCACACCCAACAGCATCGAGGCGTTGGCGTCTTTGCTGGTTGTCAGTTTTTCTTTTAGCACCTCAACGCGTTTGCGCTGCTGCCGAACGGCGGTTTCGGTGGACTGGTCAGCGTTTAGGAGCTCTTCCACCAGGGTGGCACCCAACTCACTGGCAACTTTGGCGAGCAGTTCGCGC
>DHGL01000027.1 GCA_002402725.1 Anaerolineaceae bacterium UBA4799 | reverse complement strand
GTCCAGCAGGTCCCTGATCCCATCTGTAAGTGTCATTATCTTTCCTCCGATCCTGTCGCGTGGAATGAGCTGAATGCGTGTTTTTAGTTGAATCTGGCAAGTCAGCCCCGTACTGCTTGCCGTGGAACTAGCATGCCGTCATTATAAAGCAATTTGAGATGCGCGGTTCCATTTTTATCATCATACATATCAATAGGTGAGATGTTCATCAGCTCAATTATTGAGGTAAGATGTTAACCAAATGTATGAATTATTGAGAACTTTGATTACATACAAGGAACAATGCTAATAAAGATGATTAGGAAGGGAAAAATCAAATGCCTGTAGTTTACAACGTTTGGTTGGTGGATTTCGAGTTGAGGCAAATGGCCGGTTATCTCAATTTCCTGAAAAAATCTTTTACTGATTATATGGAGGAATTAGAAGGCTTTAAAATGCCAGAGGATGATGAGATCCTTGAAAGTGATGAATTTAATGAGCAGTTCAACCGATGGTACGCCGAAGTGGCGAGCGCAGATGAGGGAGGAGATTATCGAAGGAGGTTTTACTCTGCATTTGTGATTAGCTGGTACGCTTTTGTTGAAGAAAGTTTATTAAATGTCTGTAAAGACCAAAATCTTTTCGACGAATATCGAGGAGAGACAGGAAAAGAAATTGGCAAGGGGATCTGGTTCGCGAAAGATTTACTCCAAAAATTCACGCCCTATCGGTTCGATCAAACGCTTTGGAAAGAACTTGTATTGATTAACAAGATACGTAACAGCCTCGCCCATAACTCTGGAAAATTTGCTTATTCACTGGAAATTGGAAATGAGAAACAGAAAGTCGTTCAGGTGCAAAACCATGATGAACAACATTATGTATACATAGAAGAAGATCTATATAAGTATCTTAACAGACATGGGATTTTACATTTTTACGGAACATACTTCATCAGGCCAACGCATGAATACTGTGAACACCTAATTAAAATTGGCCAGCACACTTTCGCTAATCTCTTTAGAAGACTAGGTTTACTGTAATCCTCTTTGGAAATTTGATAGAGAAAGAAAGATATGTATCACCAGAAAGCAATTTCCAAATCTGCGCTATAGAAAAAGTTATCTCTCGCGGAGAAAAAGACACATAAACGCAGTTATTTATCTTACAACTATAACGTAAACAAAGGAGCATTGATATGTTGCAAGGATTGTTCGGAAATTCAAGGGAAGTTAACGTAAAAGAACTTCAAGCTGATCTAGATGTATTATTAATACCTGGAGAAACCGTAGTTCGGGGTTTTAAAATCGTCCGTGATTTGTTTATCTTTACCGATAAGCGCTTAATACTAATAGATAAACAAGGCATAACAGGGAAAAAAGCCGAGTATCATTCAATACCATATAAATCCATCAGTCATTTTTCTGTTGAGACAGCTGGAAGTTTTGATATGGATGCAGAAATGAAAATATTCATTTCTGGAAACATGACGCCTTTTGAGCGGGAATTTAGGCGGGGTACAGATATTCAAGGAGTTCAAAAAACCCTAGCATCATTTGTGCTAAAGTGATCGACGCTAGCTAACATAGAAATACACTAACGCTTGGTGCGGTTTCGGCAAATTTTGAGCTGCGGTCCATCCCCACGCGTGTGGGGAATACTCCATCCCTGACAAACGCCCTCATCTTCCCTGCGGTCCATCCCCACGCGTGTGGGGAATACGGGTATAATCGGCAACCTTACAGTAAACATTCCGGTCCATCCCCACGCGTGTGGGGAATACCCTTTCACGATCTCCCACGGCGGCACGCCCCAACGGTCCATCCCCACGCGTGTGGGGAATACTCTTGAAGCCGTCAGACAGTTTGCTCACGCCGGTCGGTCCATCCCCACGCGTGTGGGGAATACGATTTCGTTCTGAAAGACGGGCGCGAGATCAATCGGTCCATCCCCACGCGTGTGGGGAATACAACTCATGGATTCGCCAGGCACCGTGCCAGTACGGTCCATCCCCACGCGTGTGGGGAATACTGTCCCGCGGTTTCTGGTTTGATGTACACGGTCGGTCCATCCCCACGCGTGTGGGGAATACACTTTTGAAGTCTCGCAAGTTCTGGCTCTCCCTCGGTCCATCCCCACGCGTGTGGGGAATACTATTTAGAAGGGGATGCTGATGGTGTTGTCTATCGGTCCATCCCCACGCGTGTGGGGAATACGCGCAGGATAGCGCCGTGAATCCGGCGCTCCGCGGTCCATCCCCACGCGTGTGGGGAATACCTCCCCCGCCAGTTCGTCCGTGTTCTTCCAGAGCGGTCCATCCCCACGCGTGTGGGGAATACTCAATAGCGCCCATTTTTAGGTCTTGGGATTGTGGTCCATCCCCACGCGTGTGGGGAATACTTGTTGTGATATTGTTTTACTACCTATGGAAAACGGTCCATCCCCACGCGTGTGGGGAATACGGAGCAGGGAATTCATTACTTTGCCTCTTTTTCCGGTCCATCCCCACGCGTGTGGGGAATACACCTCGCGCGCGGTTTTTCGGTTAAACCTCACCGGTCCATCCCCACGCGTGTGGGGAATACATAAGGACGTGAACGGGTTTTATCTGACGCCGCGGTCCATCCCCACGCGTGTGGGGAATACTCCGGCGTGGTCAAGGCGAATTTAGCACAGATACGGTCCATCCCCACGCGTGTGGGGAATACTTTTTTACTGACGAAATATGAGGATATGCCATCGGTCCATCCCCACGCGTGTGGGGAATACGGATCAATGCTTACAAACTTTGACCTTGCTAGTGGTCCATCCCCACGCGTGTGGGGAATACGAGTTGGTGAAACACGAGCCGGGCGAAACAATTGGTCCATCCCCACGCGTGTGGGGAATACGGTATATTCATCATCAAGGTGACGCGCAATGGCGGTCCATCCCCACGCGTGTGGGGAATACTTTCCAGGGTGGTGTTTTTTTGAATCCCGTAGGTGGTCCATCCCCACGCGTGTGGGGAATACTCTTGTTTCGGCTTCGCCACTGGCTGTGATAACCGGTCCATCCCCACGCGTGTGGGGAATACAGTGATGTTCATCCTCACCGTTTCAGGCATACCGGTCCATCCCCACGCGTGTGGGGAATACGTAAAGTCTCCCTTCAATAACTCCATAGCCGCCGGTCCATCCCCACGCGTGTGGGGAATACGCACGGTCCATCCATCCTGCCGGCGCCTCAAACGGTCCATCCCCACGCGTGTGGGGAATACTTTCAGTCTCGCGTGAACGCCAACAGCGAACCCGCGGTCCATCCCCACGCGTGTGGGGAATACTCAGGCGGCGGCAAACTTGTCCGCTGATGAAGCCGGTCCATCCCCACGCGTGTGGGGAATACTCTCTAACGTGTCAACCGCGCGAGACAGCATCGTGGTCCATCCCCACGCGTGTGGGGAATACCCCTCAAGTGCTGAATTAGTCTCCGATGCAGTCGGTCCATCCCCACGCGTGTGGGGAATACCCTTCGGGTTAAAAATTTTAGCCGCGTATTCGGATCAGTTGTAATCCCTCGCTCTCTTCAATTTCTCGTTTCGTGTCACCAGACATACGCATGGCAAAGTGTTGCTCATTGTTGGTCGTCCATATCTGCACCACGCCTCCTGTTCCCTTTGCATTGGCACAGTTTTCCCACAACTGGTCACGCACCAGCGCTGATACATGCCCGACAAAGACCCCCGTATGAGGTTCGATCAACCACCGGGTCAGTTTGCCCCGTAATGAAATAGGGACCTTTTCCAGGATCATCACCACCATCTATTCCTCCTGGTATACGCTCCACAATGGTTCCGGTAGCGCTTTATCTGCATCAGCCGGAAATTCGCCTTGAAAATCCTTTGGCACCGCCAGGATTTCATCAATATCCGGCAATATCCGATCAAGCAGCTTCGTCTCTCTGAACCGCTCCCGGCAGGCTGCTCTCACCCGCTTTTCAATATTTTCTGTTGTTTGACTGACCACTTTAAAAGCAATTGGCACACAATAGTCGATTTTATACAGATCAGCTATATCAAACACGAATGAAAGTTGTTTACCAGTATGGATAAAACCGATAGCCGGCGAATACCCCCCTGACACAATTGCTGTATGGCATAAACCATTCATTAAGGAATTTGCCGCGCTCAAAGCCCGGTTTATCGGATCGCCTTTGCCCCAATTGGATCGATCGTACCGCCTTCCTACCCAAGTTACACCATATTCCCTACTCGCGCGCGCGTAAGCCTCCCTCACCCGAACACCTTCCATCCCCCTGAGCTGAGGCAGACTAAGATCAGGGCTGAGTGTTTCACCAAAACGGTACCTGTACATCCTCACCACTACTTCCATGTGTGCATCCTGGTTGACAGCCACCCACGCCTGGTGAAGAAGATGATAGCCTTTTCTCGTTTCACCCAATCCCTGGGCGTAAAATTTCATCGCATCCTCACCGACCCAGTTGATCGCGCAGCCGTTTTCCGCCAGAGTTCGAACCGCTGCATGCGTGACGCTTGTTCCGGGTCCCAGCAGCACAAGGCAAAGGTTGGCAACCGGCACCAACACCCGACCCTCTTTATTTACATATTCGATCGCCTGATCCTTCTGATCAATGATCGCATGCTCAATGTAAATATAGCTCAAGCTATCACGTAGTTTAGGTAGTATTCGTAAATTTTGCATAGAACACAACTCAGCAATCACATACAACTGAAACGAGCCACTGTCAGTAGACCAAAACCGTACGCCTTTGCCGGACCTATGCCTTCACGCATACGCTGCGTAAGAAGGGCAACATCGTCGACCTGCAATACGCCGTTAAACTCAACCCCGTAATGTGTTTGAATATGTTTTTCCTTTGCGGGGTTTTTCTCCGACCTTTCCAGTCCTACCGCCCTCGTAGTTACCTCTTTCAACACTGCTCCGGACTTCTCCAATTGCCTGCGCAGCCAGTCTACCTGTTCCTCTTCCTTGAATAAACCCAGCCGCCTGTGATCACGGGTGACGACCGGGTTGGCGACAAGTTTGAAGCGCAAATACCCATCCTTATTCAGGTTTTCCAGTCGCAGCTCCTTTATTTGTGGGGTGGAAGCCAGCACATCGAAATCACTGAAAGCATCCTCCCAATCAGGCTTTGTGCTGGATTGTGCCAGGATGCGAGTTTTCCCCTCAAGTTCCTCTATTCGATAGAGCAGTCTCGGCTCATCCCGGTAGGCCATACGCAGTCGCTGATGCACGCGGTAGCGGTTGCCAATCCACCCCAGGGCGATCCTTGAGTTCTTGATCTCATACAATGAGAGGTACATTAATCCACCTCCTGAAGGGTGACCGGTCTGATCCTCTGCTCGCGGGTATAGCGCGGCAGGAAGGCGCGGCGTGAATTGGAAAAGGTTTCGTCCCTGCGTTGCGTTCCCTGCCCGGCTTCTACCTCCACCACGACCCTTAACCCATCATTTTCATCATCCAGTTTTCCGTGATATGGCCAGCGCTGCAGCGCGTCAAGAAGGTTGTCATAATTACCTTCCCCTTCGTATAAAAAACGTGTTGGAACACACGAACGTCTTCCCAGGTAGACCGGCCAGGCTGGCCTTTGCACCGCCTCATAAAGTCGCTCGATCAGCTCGTCTTTGCCCTGCAGTGCCACCAGGTACGAGGCATCGCACAGGTAGGTGCGCCGGGAGAGAACTGTATCTTTTTTGACCTTTCCCTCCGCCGATATCACTCCGCCAATGACCGTGTGAAAATCCGTCAAGAAAACCCCTTCACGTTCACAGCGCACGCCCATGCGCAGACCCCGGCTCAATTCCGCGAGGTCCTGATCTTCTGCAATGCCAAGCGCGCATCCCAGCATCCCCACAACACCGGATTTGGTCGGTTCAGTGGAGGTATCCCGCACACTCCAGCGCGCCCGCTCACCCCAGGCCTGAAGTGGTCCCTCAAGCCTCAAGAACAGGGTATTGGACATGTCACGCCTCCTGCGGCAGGCGGGCCTTCAACCAGTTCTTCAAGTCATCCAGGGTCGTAGGAGCTTCCGACATCGGAAACTCCTCTCCCTCCAGGTTCAGGCAGGCGCGCTTTGGATCGAGATTGTAAGCGGCGGTAATTTTCTCCAGGTAATTTCCCAGCTGGGTGATGGAATTCTGCATGAGGGTTGCGTCGTGGGTGGCTTTTACCGGTTTGAGGAAGGCGTTGGCGTAACTGACCGGCAGATTGACATCGGTTACCTCGACCAGCACAAGATCAGGCAGGTTGAAAGCTGCAAAAGTGTTCTGCTTGCCGGTCGGCTGCGCTTTCACAACCGCGTCCAATAATGCCAGCACGCCCCGTTCAGCGACTGCGATATCACCCCCGAGGTTGGCCACCAGCTCCTCCCAGTGCACGTTCACGTACTTGTAATAGGTTGAGCTGTTGAATTCGATGTCTCCGATCATCCCGGCACCCGGCTCATCCGCCAGGTCGTCCACCGCCGTGAAGTAATCGAATTCCTGGTTGAGCGTGTTGGTCGAAATCGCGTGCGCCACCTGCACCGCCGCGCTCACGTCCTCAAAGGCGTCCGAAGTGGTCATGCGCCCGAACATCGCGATGTCCACTGATCTGGGGAGGCTTGCTTTTAATTCCTTCGTGATCTTCTTAATATCAGCCTTCCCCCAATCCTTCGCTCCCATCTTTTTATAGATCTCGAGCAGGGCCTCCGCCAGCGGGTTGATCTCGTTCCTTCCCAGGAACATCAACTGTTTTACCATATCCTCCTTCTCGGAGGCTTCAGCATCACCTTCGATCACCTCTTCATCATCCGGGCTCTTCTTTCCACTCTCCCGACCCACACCGGATAACTTATCGACAATGACAGACAGGTCAGGCTCTTCGACACCCTGCAGCTCCAGCTCTTCCCTTATCAATAATGGAAGTTTCCTGGTACGGATGCCCAGCAGATCGTCCTTCGTAAAATTCTCCGCGAATGCCGTTGACCGCCGGATACTGCGTTTGATGCATTGGCTGGAAATGCGTCCTCGCCGTACACCACCAAAAACAGCGTCCTTCGGCGCGCCGGTGTCATCACGGTTCAGGTTGGAAGGCGCGTAGTTCTGTAGGATATGAAATTGAATTAACATGATTGTCTCCTTTTTCTATGGCTTATTGACCAAAATAAGAACGAGCCCAGCGCTGCTGGATAAAACGCTCAGGGTGATCCCACTGCAGCAGATCTTCGAGGAGCTGCTTCCAATTGACGTGCACACGGCAGGACTGCAGGAATTTAATCGCCTGGCGCAGCCTGAAATGCAGTTGAACAAGGTCTGCATCCAGCAGGATCTCAACCCGCCTGTCCAGTCCCTTGCTGTTCTTCGCAGATTGCGCCGTTCTCAGGTGGTCCCCCAAATTTCCCTTCGCGCCTCCTTCAGCCAGCGGGTAAAGGGTGGCTACGAGAAAATAGGTTTCCTCCTGGTATTGCGGCACGCCGTGGGGCAGCAGGCTGTAAAACAAACCCAATGCGTCACCTGCTTCTGCCAGTGTCTTACCGGCATTACGCTTGAGCCTTGCCCTGGCACCGCTGTCCAGCTTTTCAAGGCGGGAGATAAAAAACGCCGTTCGAGATACGTCCTGGGTGTCACTCATTGTTCAACTCCTTTTTTCGTGCGGAAAGCAGGTAAATACGACATAACCGCTCTCCGCTAAAACGCTTGCGTAACTGTTCCCCTTCCTCTCCAATCGCTGCCGCAGCCTCAGAAAAGCATCTTTCGCCGATCCTCGTCACATAGTCAACCCATTCAGCACGAGGTTCCTCCAATCCTTCAGCAACGGCAATTTCTGTAACAAATTTTCTGAATGGGATTGCCAGTTGCCGCCAGTAGTCATCCATCATGGCGGTCTT
Organism: Anaerolineaceae bacterium UBA4799; assembly: GCA_002402725.1. The sequence continues at coordinate 39,825 of DHGL01000027.1, read as the reverse complement.
CAATTGGGCATAACGCGCGGCATCTTTGCCCGGTCCACCAAAGGTTTTTCGAAAGACGCTGGCGATCGTACTGGCACAATAACTTGCATACCTGATCCCCTTATCAATGAGGTAACCGGCATCCTCATCGCCCAATAAGCTTCCCGGTACCTCGAAACCCGTATCCACCCATTCAAATACCTTGGCTTTCATATCGGTACGCATGCCAACGCATCTGAGGGAAAGCGAACCGGTATCCCCTTCGCAAATGTCGGCGATCTGGTCCAGAAATGAAGGACGCAGCACCTTGTCTTCTTTCCTTCCCTTTTTACCAGGTGTTGCTTCCTGGGGTTTCTTTAAAAACAAGTTGCTGTATTCACGCCAGGCAGCTTTCCCCTCAACCGGGCGGATCGGTATCGGCGGCTTTTTCTCAGAGACTTTATAAGCCGCGAATGGGTCAAACCAGGGCGGGGCTTCCTTTGGCCGGCTCTCGCCCATATCGAAGATCATCTCCTTCACTCCCCAGCTTATGGTTTCGCCGCAGCGGCTGCAGGCACCTTCGTACACCTCAGGATACAACCGCACCCGCCTCGCCTGGAAGGTAAGACTGTGGAGATACCCCACCTTGACCACCTCCGAACTTCTGGGGATAAAGGGTTCTCTTACCCACCAGGCCAGGTCAAGGTCTACCGACCTCGCTTTCGGTTGATACCCTGGCAAAACAAGCGAAAGTAACAGGCTTTCAAGCAGGTTTTCTCCGCATGGGATCACGTAGGTCGGCGGAACACCGTTGATGGATGGTTTGATGCCAGAGCCACCGGAAGTAGAAAACGCCGGCAGCGTGACCATCCCCGCCGCAACGCATACCGGGCAAAACACCTGGTCTGATTGAACCCCATGGCGATAGTGAGTATGTTCGGTTCCTGACGGGATATCGGGGAACAGGTAAGCCACCGATTTGATGTTCTCGCCTTTTACAGGAACAGATGAAGTATCCAAACTCTGAAAAAATGGCGCTTCTTGTGAGAAAAGGTCAAACCGGTTCCCGTAATTCGTTTTAAATTTCTCAAGCGGTTGTGCGGATATCTGTTGCATTGTCCACAATCGCTTAAGCTCATTCTCGCTCACGGGAGAATATATGTCCTGGAGGATAGCAGAAAGCAACCGGTGGATGCTCACTACTACCAGAGGGGACGGATCAAAGATGCCCCTGAATTCGTGCGAACCCAGCAGGGTGTCCTCGATCCCGAGACGCGTGAACCCGCCATCCAGTTTTTCCAACCCTATCCAGGGCTGCGTCCAAAGGTCGAAATGAAATTCCAATTCTGCTACATCGGTCATGCATTACCCTCCCTTCTTATTGATCGTCAATCCCAGTTGGGGATCAAGCTTCAAGATGTACCTGCCTTTTGCAGTCTCAATTTCTGCCGCGCTGTTTTTCAGCCAAAGTGGCATCACATCGCGTAATAATGTAGAAGCGGTGAACAATTCAGGCAGGTTCTCCTTCTGCTTTTCCAACGCGTCCACGACCTGTTGCGGATTACTTATTCTGACCTGGTGCCGAAGCATCAGGAACTGATCGCTCCTGCTCGCGCCTATTCGTTTGATGAGTGGCAGATCAGATCCCGGCAAGGTGCAGAAATCCCCATGGTCTTCCAGGGGAACCAGATTGAGGCTTCTTTCTCCCAGTCTTGTCTGCGCGACCTTCCAGCCAGCCTCGGTCTCGCTCTCGGTGAACACCAACCGCGCCGCCAGCGACGTGAACAATTCCTCGGGATCAGGTTCCGGTAACAATCTTACTTCCGCTTCCTGCCTGGCTAATTCTTCCTGTTTTTCCAGTTGTTCAAGAGCTTTCTTTTGTTCATCCATCATGGAGGTTGGAACTTCACCGTACACCTGCTCGACCAGTAAGCGGTAATCAGCAGGCAACTGCAGCGAGCTTAAACCCTTGATGATTTCCCAGGTGCGAAGCAGGATATATTCTGCATACACATATTTGTCGCTTGTGATCACTGGTTGGTTATCGCTCATAGGCGCGTTGATGTACAGAACAGGAGAAAGGTGATCTCCCCAGCGTTTTGTTATTGCGTGGCGATGCAATCGTCCTGCTCGCTGCAGCAGCAGGTCGATAGGCGCAAGATCGGATACCATGAGGTCAAAATCGAGATCAAGGCTCTGCTCAAGGACCTGGGTGCCGATCACGATCATCTTCCGTGGTCGGTTCTCCTTGATCGGGCCTGCTTTACTGACGATCAGTTTTTCCAGTTCATCGCGCTGAACCAATGGAAAACGGGCGTGGATCAGAATTACCTCAACATCGGAACCAGCCGCTCCCTGGACTTCCCGGTAAATATTCTGCGCGCGGTTGACCGTGTTTGTGATCCAACAGGCTACACCGCCTTCAGAGACTTGTTCGGCAAGCCAATTTGCCTTCTGTGTATTGTCATTATCGGAAAATTGGAGAAATTTCAATCCGATCTTGCGTTGAGGTTGCATGGCTTTCGGAGTGGAAGTAAAGAAATCTCCTGAACTCGCCGCGACGATCAAGGGGTAATCCGCTGGAATATCATAGATTTTTTCATTCCCATGGAACGCCCTAAGCAGCTCTCTCCGGCGTGTATCTGGTAGTGTCGCCGAAAGGAGGATGACTGACGCGCCAAGAGCTTTCAGCCATTCCAACAGGCGCGATATGATGGTTGTCATGTAGATATCGTAAGCGTGAACCTCGTCAAGAATGATCACCTTGCCGGATAAACCAGCCAACCGGAGTGAAGCATGGCGCACATTCAGAGCCCCCAGTTCGATTTGGTCGATCGTCCCGACCCCGAAAGGTGCCAGTAAAGCGCGCTTCTTGGTGTTGAACCAATCAATCGGAATGCTGTCGCGTTTGGGATCTTCGCCATTATAAAGAGGTTGAATGTTCAAGGCTTCCTGCTGCAGAAATGCCTGACCGTGTACAAGCTTCGCAGCAATATCCACTTTCAACTGGTCTTTGAGGTACTTTTGGACCCTGTCGTGCATCTGGTTTGAGGTCGCAGTGGTCGGCAGCGCGTAATAGAATTCATCGTAGCCATTTAGATTGGTGATACGGTGAGCAAGCGCGAGCGCCGCTTCAGTTTTCCCTTCTCCCGTTGGCGCTTCGATAATCACCAATGAGGGTTCTTTGAGCAGCTTTTCAGGGATTAGATCGATTGCGAGCTGTAAAGGTCTCGGTGTCAATGACGAAAATAAAGCAGAGAAATCGGTTGGAATACCGCTCCTGAAAGTACCGGTAAAGCCGGCTTTTTCGATCGCCTGACTTGCCCGGGCTTCTGAGATCTCAACATACTCATCGATATTGATAGTGGGTGAGGGTGGGAAGTAACGCTGGTCCGAACCGATCCAATCACATAATGTCGTGAAACCAGTCAACTCCATCGCGGCTGCTGAGATATTTGCAGGTGTTGGCATCTGGGATAATGGCTCATGTAAAAAGAGGTCTGCCAAAATTTTCAAGGCTGTCTGTCTTAATTCTTTCCATGATGGCGGCTCTACCATGCGAAGTCTCACCCTCACGGAATTCAGCTCGCCCGGGCTGATGAACTCGCCGTGGTGCCCTGCAGACATCTCTCCCAGAATACGCAGGTTGTCTTCTGTTAATACCCACCCTGGATCAGAGGGCCATTCATATCGAATGAAGTTTCTGCTTACCTGTGTATGGTATAGATCCTTTGAAGATCCGAATGTAAAGCCATCATTTTTAAGCCGCTGATATTGCTGAGCATTCATCCGCTGAAACGAGGCCGATATCTTGCCGATATCATGTAATGCCACCAGCAAAGGAAGGAAAGAATTGATCGTTCCATCGATATTCTCATAAATCCGGGCGAAATTTATTCGCCATCTTGGAGAACATGACCCACCGAGTAATAATTGCGCCACATACGCTACATCGATCATGTGGAACAGCGCAGGATGGAATACTTGGGGATTGACAGATGCGGGATCGGTCTTACCCCAGCATTTCATTACATTGTTTTTCAGGACATTTTCACTGGTTTCAGTTTGATGATCCAAAATCCCCTTCTTATGAGTAGTTGGCCAATTCTATTTTGATGTAATGTCCATGGACCAGGTGCCATTCATGCTGATGGTTAATAGAACGACATCCTTCGGCACAATTTTCTCTCCATTGTAAGGGCCTATTTCATTCAGAAGCAATTCTCTTCTATCATTAGTATATGCATAAACGATAAAATTACCTCTCTCCGTAGTGGAAAAAGTTACAATATCGGGATCGCCATAAAGGACGACGACACTGTCTCCCTGCCCTTCATATCTTCCTGGCGCTTGCAGAGCGTCCAAAAAGTCAAGCTGAAAAGGATATATATTCAGGCTCCAAGCGCCACTGGATTGAATTTCAAATCTCGAAACAGGTTCCTCGTCGAGCATCATGCCGATGAGCATTTTTCCTTTGTATGTGCCGATTTCATTCACAAGGAGGTCGACCTGGTTCCCATATTGATCATAACTTATGACGATGAAGTTAGAGGAACCTGTATTACTCAATTCAATTATTCTCGGCGTGGTAAGTGGCTCATCCAAAGTCAGTATCTTATCCCCAGAACCTTCAAACATGATTGGTTGCGGGACTGGTGTTGGGGTGGCAGTTGGCCTAGGAGTATTCGTAGGTCGGGGGGTATTTGTAGGTTTTGGAGTATTCGTGGGTAAAAGTGTATTTGTAATTGTTATTGTGGGTACTATTACTTCTGTAGCTTCTATTGCTTCTGAACAACTGGTAACCAGAAATACAACAACAAGAATAACCAAGATTTTCTTCATTACATCCTCCCTCTCCCTTACTTGTTACTATAGTTACTTTTCCTTATCATGGTATATCGCAGTCAATCGAAGTACCTCTTCACCTACTTCGTCCCTCATCCATTGTGGTTCAATCACTTCAACATCTGCACCCCAACCTCGGACCCATGGCAACATCTCCCGCGGTTCATCGATTAACGCCCGCCAGAGCAAGTATCCGTCTTCCTGGATTTCCACCTGCTCTGACTGGTGCCAGCGGGTTTCCCCTACTCGATGCGCCGCCCGCGGATGAAATTTTAAAGTTACTTGTTCTGGTCCTTCTGCCTTGAACCAAATACCCCATGCTTCCGATAACATCTCGAATGGATCAAAATCATCAGGTATCGTATAAGTCTCCCGAAGGAGTTCAACTCTTTCAATGCGCTCGATCTTAAATGTCCTGATCTCTCCTGGTGGCTCTCGTAACCCGAACACATATGTTGATTGCCCAATAGCATAAGGCTCAATGTAGTAGGGAGCGAAGACATAGGTCCAGATCTCTTGGTCCTTGTCACTGCGATGCCATACTTGAACCTTCTTTCCCTCTGCCCATGCCAAGGTAAGTTTTTCCAGAGCCTGTAGATAAACCGGATCTTGTCTTTGCTTCAGGCTGCCCATTTTTTCTGCCGATTGAGATACATACCGGCTGATCAACGGCGCAAGTGCCTGTAGAGAAAGGCCAAGTTTATGGAGGGCACTTGCAGCATGAATATTCTGCCTATCCATCCGGGTGGCTAACAACCTGGAAGCAAGATGTACCGCCATCGCCTCATCGAGATTAAAACGAACATTAATTAAGTAAGCCTGGCGGTCGATTTTCCAGCGACAACCATCCATATCATCGATGTAAATGTGCGGAGGAAGATCTGGTAAATAGCGGTTGACTGTTGAGCGATTGACTTCCAATTTTCGTGCAATCTCTGCTTGCGATAAACCTTCAGGATGAGCAAGAAGTAGATCCTCGATCTGTAATAAGCGAGCTGTCTTGGTCTCTGCACGGCTCATTGTCAACTCCTTTATGATGATACGATAGGGGTGTTGCAAGTTGCGCAACAATTTAAGAATTATACAGTTCATTACTTGTAATTGTTTCCGTACCGATACCACATATTAATTATTATAGAGGAAGCAATTGATAATCTCGGCTTTTGGTAAATTGAAAATTGAGCATCAATCCTTCGTTTTCAACAACCCTTAGAATTGACCTCGACCTTGTTAATCTTCTCTCCCTATGATAAAATCTCAAGTAAGCAAGGCTTTTGGTTTTCTGTGTTTGGAGGGTTGAGCTGAAGTAAGCAAAACATCCAATAATCGGGAACTGTGAGTACTCCAGGGNNGGGCGCGTGGCTCAGTCGGTTAGAGCGCACGGTTCACATCCGTGAGGTCGTGGGTTCGAGTCCCTCCGCGCCCACCTCACACCAAAATGACCTCACGGTCATGCTTTTTAGTATGACCGTGAGGCTTTCGGTTAAAAATATCAGTATTTCACCCCAACCAAAGACCTCACGGTTTGCGAGAAAGGATCTGACCAGATATAAAAAAAGTCTGGTCATTTTTATTATCAGCCCTGTTTCTTCGTTATCAGACCAGGCACAACCCAACCGGAGGTCTCACGGATGAATCAGCTCACGTTTTCTCAAGCCATCGACGGCTATTTCCTGGCAGCCCGCGCCAGGCACCTCAGCACCCACACGCTCTCAGATTACGCCAACACCTTTCGCAAGTTCGGCGCCTTCCTCGATCCCGATCCCGGCTTCCAAAACATCACCCACCAGTACCTTCGGCCGGCTAAGACAGCCGGGATCTCCGTCCTGTGAAAACCACACAGGACACATACTGGCAAGTGCAGCCAGCACCTGCGCCCAAAAACAGGGCTTCGGGGTTTGAGTCCCCGAGCGAATTATGCGAATCCTGAAGCATTTTACTCCAGGAACGGCATACGAAAGGATTGCTCTCCGTGTGTCCATTCCGGAAACTGACAGGAAACTGACAGTTTCCTGTTAATATTTCGGTTTTATAATTAACAATGAAGACATCGTCACGCATTACCTCCTTCTTCCTCCTACAACGCCTTAATCCGTACTACTTTTCTGGTCCTGCCTGCAGCAAAGGCATAATAAGGGAGGCCGAAGTATGAAAATACACAGATGTTCTTTTATCCTGCTCTGCACGTTTTTCCTTACATCCTGTGGCCTGCATGTGGCTGGTTTTGGTTCTGGGTATGAAATCTGGCTGGACGGTCCAATCGAAGAGGAAACTCATGTTGGCACCAGCGTCTCCATCACGGTCCATTCCAACTACGTATTACCTGAAGTAACCATAGGTTATAACACGCTTAATGAATCCAACATGCCTTTAGCGACCGTGCCCATGCAGCAGGTTGGTTCAACAATGTACGAAGCGGTATATCCCTGGGTACCGGAAGTACCCGGAGAATACAATTTGAGGGCTTATTCAGCAGACGGGATTATTTCTAAGGCGCGTTATATTAAAGTGCTTCCTTCGCCTGCTCCTTCACCTTACCCCACACCCACGCCGCTGACCCTGCCAATGACATTGGAAACTGCCCTCCCGACCACCACTCTGCCATCCATTTTGCCCGTCATCCAGTTCACCGCTGATGCCTACACCCTCATCTCAGGTCAATGCACCTTCCTGCGCTGGTCTACCGTTTTTGTCGATAGCCTGTATCTTAACGCTGAGCCGGTTGCGTTGATGCACAGCCGCCAGGTGTGCCCAACTGCCTCCACCACCTACACGCTGCGCGGTGAATACAGCGCCGGCAGCGTTGAAAAAACCGTAACTATCAACGTGACGCCGCTAACCGCGCCGACCACTGAAGCGCCGCCATCTCCACCCCCATCTCCTATGCCGGATACTCAGGGTCCCACGATTACTGGCATCATCAAATCCGCTGAAAGTATCTACGACGGCTCCTCCTGCGGCGTGGCCAGCAATACCATCACCGCAAGCATCACGGATGCATCCGCTGTGAGCGAGGTGGTACTGTGGTACCGCGCCAAAAAGAACTCCCCCGCGGCCACCGGCGAATGGCGCAGCCTCACCATGACCAAGACAGGCGGCAACACCTACCAGGTTGTGTTGGGGAGCCTGCAGCTCATCAGCAGTCTCCAGTTCTATACGGACGGCACCGTTGAGTTTTACATCACCGCTAAAGACAGCGCCGGCAACACTTCCCAATCTGGCACACAGACCTTCATCACCATCCTGTGCCTCGGGTAAAGGAGGGAAAAAATGACCACCATGCCGCGTAAAAGAAACACCGGTAAGATCATCCTCTGGGTCATCCTGGGGATTCTCCTGCTCGCTCTCCTTGTGATAGGGATTCTTTTCCTCATCCATATTCTACGCATTACTTCCAGTCCGTCCATTGAGATTATTGCCCCATCAGAGGGTCAATCAGCGCCAGCGCTCACCCCCCTGACGGTTCAGGCTGCGGCGACGCAACGGCGGCTTCCCGTCAGCCGCCTGGAATTCTACGCGGACGGTGTTCTGTTTGGCAGTATCAGCGGTGAAGAAGATGCGCTGCTGGGCAGCTGGAACTGGACACCATCATCAGCCGGTAACCATACCCTGGCTTTTGTCGCCACCAACTCCAGGGGTGTAATGAACCTGGTCAGTCGTGACCTTTCCATCACCGCGGTCGCCGACGCGGATGGGGATGGCATTGCAGATGCAACAGACCTCTGCCCTGATATCTATGGGTACCCATCCAGTAACGGCTGCGTGGATGCCATAGACACAGACAGTGACGGGCTTATCGGTGAAACTGATGCCTGCCCCGAGGTTTTCGGTTCCGCTACCGATGGCGGCTGCCCGCCCGAAACCCGCCCGGACGCGGACGGTGACGGCTTATTAGCCAGCGCTGACCGCTGCCCGGAGATAAGCGGTCTGGCCGAGTTCGCTGGCTGCCCGGTGGAAGCCTGGTTCAGCGACCGTGATGGGGATAGCGTACCGGATACACTCGACCGCTGTCTTGACCTGGCCGGTAGCGCTGAAACTTCCGGCTGCCCGGTTGCCGAAGCTGATGACGGCGACGGAGATGGCATCGCGGACGCTGAAGACGCCTGCCCTGATGAACCCGGCAGCGCGGGCACAGACGGCTGCCTGGTGGTTGCGAGCGCTGACCGAGACGGCGATGGTGTGCTGGATAGCGCCGACGCCTGCCCGGATGAAGCCGGTGTGGGCAGCGCCGATGGCTGCTTACCCGAGGATTGGGGCGCAGACGCTGACCTGGATTTCATACCTGACCTGTTCGACCGTTTACCCGACCTGCCGGGACTGTTCGACCTGCTGGGGATGCCCTTGCCCGGTGACACGGATTCAGATGGTGTACCAGATAGCGAAGATCGCTGCCCAGACCTGGTGGGTCCTCTTGACCATGGAGGCTGCCCCCGCCTTTATCTTCCAGAGGCAGCATTCGACCTGCAAAATACCTTTAGAGTATTCCCTGATTTGCTAACGGGATCAACACCTGAGCCGGAGGGAATGGTGATTAGTCCGATCGAAGCAGCCTGGCCGAATGATGTGGACAGGGATGGCGTTATGGACCCCCGGGAAGGAATTGATGAATATTCCTTCGACCAATGTGTCGGTGAAGATGGCGAACCTCAACTAGACGGCTGCGCTCCGGCTGATGACCGTGATCGCGATGGCTTTCGCGATGATTACGACCGTTGCGATGATGTGCCCGGATTATACTGGGGTGAGTTCACAGGTACCTACATGCTCGGCTGCCCGCATGAACCGGAGGGTGAGATTAACATTGAAATAGAAATCACCGCGGTGCGGACACCGGATGAAATGAAAGAGGTGTATTGTTACATCAATCCATATGCCCGGAATAGCGAGTTCAATCCGAGCCGGATTCCACCAGCTTATAAAAACTATTCAATATTACCTGTCGCTGGTTATGGATATTACTTAAGGCTAAGCGAGTATTGGACCCGCCAAACCTGGAATAATTACCGGGAAACTCAACCCATTTATCTTTACGTAGCCTGCTGGGGTCAACCGGAAGGCATATCGCTTCCCGCCAGGTATCTCGGCGAGATCTACCGCATCGTCACTGTGGAAGATTGGGATTCGCAAATCCGCTACGCTGCAGGCATCGGGAATGACACAATGCTTGAAGTTTTTTATAGAATGTGCCGGAACAGTTGTCCGTAAAAAATGGTCCAATTATTGAGAAAACCGCCCCTCGAGGCGGTTTTCTTGTTATTGAAAGATTAAGACAAATGTCATATTCCCATTACTCATATGTGGTGTAAAATATATGCATATAAACGTATATATGTATATTGGTAAATTTAAAGGATACGAGATGAGCGATAATTTGCGCGAGGAAGTGTTGAGGCTGCACGCCCAGGTCTGCAGCGGTCTGGCTGATCCCAACCGCATCCTGATCATTTACAACCTTTCCGAAGGTCCACGCTGTGTCAACGATATCGCCGCTTCTCTTGAGCTCCCCCAACCCACCGTTTCACGCCACCTCAAGGTATTGCGCGAACGCGGTATCGTACGCGCCGAACGTGACGGGCAGGCCATTAATTATCGCCTCAGTGATACGCGTATCATCAACGCGCTGGATATTTTACGCTCCATCCTGGCCGATCAATTGAAAGACCAGGTGCTTTTGGCACGACAGGCCAACGAAAGAATCACACCCTAACCCAAAAACGGAGAAAATGCATGAAGACATTCCTGATCCTCGGCGCCGGTACCGGCGGCACCATGATGGCGAACAAGCTGGTGAAGCGTCTCGACCCCAAAGAATGGAAGATCGTCCTGGTTGACAAGGATGAAGTTCATTACTACCAGCCCGGCTATCTTTTCCTGCCCTTTGAATATTACAAACCGGAGGAGGTCTACCAACCCAAGAAGAAGTTCGTACCTTCAGGCGTTGAGTTTATCCTCTCCGACGTAGAATTGATCGAACCTGAAGCCAGCAAAGTGACCCTGGTGAAGGATAAAAAGGTCATCCATTACGACCAGCTGCTCATCGCCACCGGCACCGATATTCACCCCGAAGAAGTAGACGGCATGATGGATGGCTGGCGCAAGAATATATTTGATTACTACACCTTTGATGGCGCCATGGCGCTCAGAGGTTTCCTGAAGAATTTCAACGGCGGCCGCGTTGTGCTTAACATCAAGGAAATGCCCATCAAGTGCCCGGTCGCACCGCTGGAATTCATGTACCTGGCTGATTACTACTTTACACAAAAGGGCATCCGCAACAAGGTAGACCTCATCTTCACCACCCCGCTTTCAGGACCCTTTACAAAACCGGTATCCAATAAGCTGCTGGGCGATGTGATGACCAAAAAAGGCATCCACACTGAGGCTGAGTTCGATGTCATGGAAGTGGATTCCGCCAACAACACCATTCGCGGTTACGACGGCCGCGAGCTCGAGTATGACCTGCTAGTATCCATCCCCACCAATATGGGTTCTGATGTAATCAAGCGCTCCGGCATGGGCGACGACCTCCATTTTGTCCCCACCAACAAAGAGACTTTGCGCTCGGAAAAATATGAAAACATCTGGGTCATCGGCGACGCCGCCAATATCCCCGCTTCAAAAGCCGGTTCGGTGGTGCATTACGCTGCCGAGACGCTCATCGAGAACATCCTCTCCGCGCTCGAAGGCAAACCCTTGACCGCCAAGTTTGACGGACACTCCACCTGCCATATTCTTTCAGGGTTCAACAAGAGCCTGCTCATCGATTTCAGCTACGATACCGAGCCGCTCACCGGTCTCTACCCCTTCCCCGTCGTCGGTCCTTTCCCGCTGCTCAAGGAAAGCTGGCTCAACTATATCGGCAAACTCTCTTTCAAGTGGATCTACTGGAACATCATGCTGCGCGGTATTCCATTTCCGCTGCCGCCCGAGTATTCCAGCGCAGGTAAGAAACAGGTCGCGGCATCCTGAACATCCTCGCGCCTGATATACAAGACATTACAAGAATATTCTCAGGAGGAACCAACATGGCAACAAAGAAAATCGCAGGAATTGACGTGCAGGTGAACGAAGAAGGTTTCATGACCAACCCGGCTGAATGGACCAAAGAAATCGCCCTCGAACTCGCCAAAGAGGAAGGCATCGAATTGACCGACGCGCACTGGAAGATCATCGACTTTTGCCGTTCAAGCGCTGCCGCCAGCGGTGCTGCCCCTACCCTAAGGGCAATCACCAACGGCTCCGGTGTGAGCACCAAGGACCTTTTTGCGCTCTTCCCCAAAGGCCCCGCCAAGAAAGTGGCAAAGATCTCAGGGTTGGGCAAACCCGAAGGTTGTGTCTAATTCATTAGAGAAATAGAGAGGAGAAAAAATGTCAGACGAACCCCGCAAGATCGCTTTTATATGCTCCAAAGGCAACCTGGATATGGCGTATCCCGCCCTGGTGATGGGCTGGGCAGCTCTCGGTAATGGTATCGACGTTACCATCTTCTTTACCTTCTGGGGTTTGGATATGATCAACAAGGCGCGTGTCGACCACCTGGAAGTCCCGCCCATCGCCAACACCAGTATGAAGATGAACATGATGGGCGTGCCCGGCTACATCGGCATCCCCCAGATCATGGGGGTTATCCCCGGTATGACCGCTTTTGCCAGCGCCTTGATGAAAAAGAAAATGAAGGATCTTGAAGTCCCCACTGTGCGCGAATATCTTGAAATGCTCGTGGACGCCGGCGCGAACCTGTACGCCTGCAAAATGTCTGTTGATATGTTCAACCTGAAGAAGGAAGACTTCATTGATGGCGTCAAAGATATCGTCACCGCTGGTGACTTTATGGACATGACCGAAGGCGCGCAAATCATCTTCATTTAGACCCCCGATACAAGCTCTTAAAGCCGGGGTGACCTTCACTCCGGCTTTTTACATCCGCCTGACAGATACGGGCAAACAGGTTAGAATGGAAAAATGAATCAAAATAACCAGTACTATAAAGTGCAACACCAGGCGGGTGCAGGAATCCCGCTGCGCCAGAAACGCCGCAAACACCCTGTGCGTAACGGCTTTCTTATCCTGCTCGTCTTTTTTACCTTTTTTACTCCCTTTCGCTCCACCCTGCTGGTCATCGGCATCGACCGCGTACCTGAGGAAGGCAGCGTGCTGGGTCGCAGCGATACAATGATCCTCACCACCCTGCCACCGGTGCTGCCGAAAATGAGCCTGCTCTCCATCCCGCGTGACCTGTGGGTCACCATCCCGGAATATGGCGAGAACCGGATCAATACCGCGCATTACTTCGCAGAACTCTACCAGCCCGGCACCGGCATGCAGGCAGCAGCCAGCGTGATCGAAGCGAATTTTGGCATCGACGTCCCTTATGTCATCCGCCTGCGCTTCGAAGGTTTTGTGAACATCATCGACGCCATGGGAGGGGTGACCATCAACTTACCCGAACCCATGTCTGGGTTGGAAGCTGGCACCCACACCCTTGATGGCGCCCAGGCGCTGGCCTTCGTGCGTGACCGCGCCGGTAGCGACGACTTCTGGCGTCAGAAGCGCGGGCAGATGTTCATCTCAGCCGCTGTCAACAACATGCTCAACCCGGTTAAGTGGCCGCGCATCCCCGCGGTCATCACCGCCACCCTGCAGGCGGTTGACAGCAACGTTCCCTTTTACGCCTGGCCGCGCCTCCTTTACGGTGCCGCTTTTTCCGCGGTGTTCGGGTTTGAATCTGTCACGCTTGACCGCAACTGGGTGACCCCCTGGGTGACCGATGAAGGCGCGCAGGTGCTGCTGCCCAACTGGGAGCTCATTAATCCATTTGTGGGGGAAATGTTTAAGTAATCAATGAATACAAATCGAAAAAATGCCTGCCTTTCAGGCTTTTTTTGCTTCAGCACTTTTTACAGAAACTGCCAGCCCCAAGGCTAACAACAACGCCAGCAGCCCCGCGCCGTCGAAAATGATAAAGCGCGTCACGCTGGAAGTGATCAGGGGGTGTTCCCCCGTCAGCCTCAGCAGAATGAGCGACTCACCCGTAAACCCGATGAACTGCATGATAACAGCCGAAATGAGCGAAATAAAATTCTTAATCGGGCTGGCTAAGGCAAAGGCATAAGGAACGTTCCACATCAAAAATAGCAGCCCCAGTCCCTGCAACATCGCCTCGCCGGGCACACCGGTCAACTCAAAACCCCAGGCGTAGTCCTGTGGTCGCAGCATGAACTGGAAAGCCGCCTGAACGTTCAAGAAGGTCACAGCGGCAATCAACAGCCTGGCGATCCAGACGCATGACTTTACCCTTCTTTCATCCATAATCTAATTATAGATACTTTTTCAATTGCAATTCTCATTCCAACTGTCTATTGGATACAAGATGTGGCGGGCGCTTTACCGCCTCCCCCAATATCTTCGGTAAATTGCGTGTATATCTGTGGATAAAATCTAAAAAATACTTGAAAAATCTAAATAAATGGCTATAATATAATTGACTGGTCTGACCTCTTACCATTTATTCCTGCTGCTGAAGGTGCCCGATGATAGAATGGTCAACGCCGCAAAAACCCGCCGAGCTGACTGAGAACCGCCTGGTGGCAGCCATCCTGGATGGCAGGTTCCCTGTAAACTCACCCCTCCCTCCTGAACGCGAGCTGGCGCAGTTGCTGGGCATCACCCGCCCCACGCTGCGCGAAGCTCTGCAGCGTCTCTCACGCGATGGTTGGATCGAAATTCACCAGGGCCGCCCCACCCGCGTGCGTGATTACTGGCAGGAAGGCAACCTGCTCATCCTCTCCGCCATCGCCCGCCACAAGCAGCACCTCCCCGCTAATTTCGTGCCCAACCTGCTGCACGTACGCGTGCTCCTGGCGCCGGAATACACACGTCTGGCTATTCGCAACGCCTCCTCTGAGGTCATTCGTCTGCTGGAAACCATGCAGGTTTTGCCCGATTCAGAAACGGATTTTACCCGCGTGGACCTCGAGCTCCATTGCCGCCTGACCGTCCTTTCAGGCAACCCTGTTTTCACCCTTATCCTCAATGGTTTTGCTGACCTGTACCATAGCATGGGGTTGCTCTATTTTTCCTCTCCATTAACCCGCGACCACTCCAGGTCGTTTTACAAGAAACTGCTCTCCGCGGCATTATCCAACGATATCTTTATGGCAGAAGAGGTAACGCGCGCCGTGATGCGCGAAAGTCTTGAACTATGGAATGAAATTGCGGTAAAAACAAACTCAGAACGTTAGAGGAAGGAATTTATGTGGGAAAAAGGTTGGCGCCAACGCACCTGGCAGGGGTTGGAAAGTGAATGGGACATACTGATCATCGGGGGTGGCATCACCGGCGCGGGGATCCTGCGCCGCGCCGTGCAAGAAGGTTATCGGACATTGCTGGTAGAAGCGGGTGATTTTGCCAGCGGAACCTCCAGCAGGTCCTCAAAACTCATCCATGGCGGTTTCCGCTACCTGCGCAATAAGCAGTTCAGTGTAACCCGCGAGTCTGTGCGCGAAAGAGAATGGCTGCTCAAGGAAGCGCGGCACCTGGTTACATCGCTGGGTTTTCTAATGCCCTGCCCTGACGACCGCAAGTTGAAGTCACAATTTGGTCTGGGGGTCATTATCTACGACCTGCTGGCGTTAAAATGGCAGCACAGCCGTTTGAGCAACTTCGATATGCTCGCCAAATGCCCGGCGCTTGATCCCAATAACCTCAACGGCGGATTCCTCTATTACGATGCCGGCATGGACGATGCCCGCATCGTTCTGCGCCTGATCCGCGAATCCGTCAATGCTGGCGGCAGCGCTATAAATTATGCAAAAGCCACCGCGCTGCTCAAGGACGGCACTGGTAAAGTCTGCGGCGCCGTGCTTAAGGACTGCACTGCGGGCGGGATGGAGGAGATAGAAGTGAAAGCCAGGGTGGTGATCAACGCCACCGGCCCCTGGAGCGATGAGGTACGCGCGTGTATCAACGCCCCCGCGCGCCTGCGCAAATTGCGCGGTTCGCACCTGGTGTTTTCCCGCCAACGCCTGAACCTGCCTTACGCGGTCACCCTGCTACACCCCCGCGACCGCCGCGCCATGTTTGCCATCCCCTGGGAGGGGGTAAGCCTCATCGGCACCACCGACCTTGACCACACACTGGCACTCTCAAAAGGCGAACCCTACACCACCCAAGACGAGATCGATTACATCCTGGAGGCGGCCAACGTCACCTTTCCCTCCCTTGAGTTGGGACGCTCCGACATCATTTCAACCTTTTCCGGTCTGCGTCCCGTCGTCAACACCGGTCAGTCTGACCCCTCAAAGGAATCGCGCGCCCATGTGGTATGGGAGGAGAACGGCCTTATCACTATCACCGGCGGCAAGTACACCACCTTCCGCATCATGGCAGAGGAAGCCCTGCGTATGGCTCTACCCTCCCTGCCGCACCCGGCTGACCTGTCACACCGCAAGCCTTACTTCTCCCCACTGCCAGCAGTCAAACCACCACCAGCTATCGTTCCCGAAACCTGGAACAGAATCCTCGGACGCTATGGCGGTGAGGCCGCTCAAGTATTGGATTGCGCAGGGGTGGACGGGAACCAGCCCATCCAAGACCTGCCCAACCTTTGGTCGGAGCTGCGCTGGGCTACCCGCTACGGCGCGGTGGAACACCTGGATGACCTGCTGCTGCGCCGTGTGCGCATTGGCATCCAACTACCTGACGGCGCCAGTGCCGAGATTCCTCGCGTACGCGCTATCGTCCAGTCCGAGCTGGGTTGGGACGATGCCCGCTGGCAGGCGGAACTCGCACGCTATGAGAATATCTATCAGAAGGCGTACAGCCCTTCGCCGGCTGGCTATTAGGAGAATATGACCATGGCAAAAAAGAAAAGGTTCAAACCCAACTGGTACGAGCAACCCACTCCCCCCGGTACCTATCGTTCCCTGCTAAAGTGGGGAGACCCGGCTGCCTTCAAGCACCCCAATAGCGGATTGGTTAAACTGATGATGGAAACCTTCGAGCTCACACCTGGGGATTTGGCACAACCTCTTGACCTGGCGCTTGACCCGGTGACCGTTGAAAGACCGGTAAACATGGAGCAGCGTCACCTGGAGGCGTTTACATCCATTTGCGGGTCCGAAAATATCTCGACCAATACTTACACTCGCATCAGCCGCTCCTATGGTAGCGCCATGATTGACGCGCTGCGCCTGCGCAAGCATATTATCGAGAACATCCCCGACCTGGTGGTATGCCCCCGTTCCGCTGAAGAGATCCAGCAAATCGTTGAGTACAGCAACCAGCACCATATCCCCGTGCATGTTTACGGCGCCGGCTCCAACGTTACCCGTGGCATTGAAGCCGTCAAAGGCGGTGTGGCGCTGGATATGAGCGCGCACCTGAACCGCCTGGTTTCGTTCAACGAGACAGACCAGACCATCACGGTCGAGGCCGGCATGACCGGACCCCAACTGGAGGAAATCCTCAATCACGCACCCGAACGCCTCGGCGCGCAGCGTCGCTACACCTGCGGTCATTTTCCGCAATCCTTTGAGTATTCCTCGGTGGGGGGCTGGGTGGTCACTCGCGGCGCCGGTCAGAACTCCACTTATTACGGCAAGATCGAGGATATTGTCATCTCCCAGCGTTACGCCACTCCACGTGGTGAGTTCAAGACCTGCCCGCACCCGCGCAGTGCCAATGGGCCAGATTTTGACCAGCTAATGATGGGCAGCGAGGGGGCGTTTGGCGTGCTTACCGAGGTCACCCTGCGCGTCTTCCGCTGGCAACCCGGCAACCGCCGCCGCTTCAGTTACATGTTTAAGAACTGGGACGACGCCGTGGCAGCTTGCCGCGAGATCATGCAGTGCGAATGCGGATATCCATCCGTGTTCAGGCTCTCCGACCCCGAAGAAACCGATGTGGCGATGAAACTCTACCACATCGAGGGCACACCGGCGGATACCGTTCTGAAGCTCAGTGGCTACCATCCCATGCAAAAATGCCTGCTGCTGGGCATGACCGATGGCGAAGCGGGTTTTTCACGCAATGTCAACCGCCAGGTCAGGCGCATCTGCCGCCGGCACGGCGCTTTCAACATCAGTTTCGCGCCGGTCACCAGCAACTGGGAAAGAAGCCGCTTCCGCGATCCTTATATGCGCGAAGACCTGCAGGATTTCGGTGTGCTCACCGACACGCTGGAATGTGCGGTCACCTGGTCACAGATGAAGCAGGTGCATACCAGTGTACGCGGCTTTATCAAGAGCCGCCCCAATACCATTTGCATGACCCACCTCTCTCACGCCTACCCGCAGGGGGGCAACCTGTACTTCATCTTTATTGCCAAAATCGCTACAATTAAAGAGTATCTCGAGTTGCAGTACGGTATTCTCTCCGCCATCCAGCAAAGCGGAGCGGCCATCAGTCATCACCACGGCGTCGGCAAGCAAACTGCTCCCTGGCTGGAGGGGCAAATCGGCAGCGCGCAGATGGATGTCATCCGCGCTTTGAAAGTCCATTTTGATCCGCGCAACATCATGAATCCCGGAGGAACACTCGGACTGGATATGTCACCGGAACAAAAGGAGCAGCGTTGGAGCAAAGACCTGGAGGACTGAAATGAAAGACCATTTGCTGGCAATTGATGTTGGTACACAATCCACCCGGGCCATGGTCTTTGACCTGTGCGGCAACCTGCTAGCCATCGCGCGCGTGCCCATAGAACCTTATTTTTCCACCGCTCCGGGGTTGGCGGAACAGGACCCGCAGGTTTTCTGGAACGCACTGTGCAAAGCCTGCGGCATGTTGTGGCAGCAGCCCGGGGTGGCGAAAGAAAAAATCGCCGGTGTAGCCCTTACCACGCAGCGCTCCACGCTCATTAATGTGGACAAGGAAGGCCAGCCATTGCGCCCCGCCATTCACTGGCTTGACCAGCGCCGTACCTCCGGTCTTAAACCGGTCGGCGGTCTGTGGGGATTGCTGTTCAAAATTGCCGGTATGAGCGAAACCGTAGCCTACCTGCAGGCTGAAGCCGAGGGCAACTGGCTGCAGCAACACCAGCCCGAGATATGGGCGAACACGTATAAATACCTGCTGCTTTCAGGCTACTTGACCATGCGCCTGACCGGCAGGTTCGCAGACTCCGTTGGCTGCCTGGTAGCCTACATGCCCTTTGATTACAAGAAACAGAATTGGAGCGGAAAGAACGACTGGAAGTGGCAGGCGGTGCCTGTAAATAAAGAGATGCTGCCTGAGCTCGTTAAACCGACAGAACAGCTCGGGGTAATCACCACTAAAGCCGCCGCAGCCACAGGCATACCTGAGGGGCTGCCGCTCATCGCCGCCGCAGCCGATAAAGCCTGCGAGGTCATCGGCGCCGGTTGTCTCGAGCCCTCCATTCCCTGCCTCTCCTTCGGCACCACCGCCACCATCAACACTACGCTCGACCGTTATGTGGAGGTTATTCCCCTCATCCCACCGTATCCATCGGCTGTCCCCGGTGCCTATTCGCTTGAGATCCAGATTTATCGCGGCTTCTGGATGGTCTCGTGGTTCAAGCGTGAATTTGGTTTTAACGAAGAACGGCTGGCTGCCCAACGCGGCGTGGTCACCGAGGAACTTTTCGACGACCTGGTAAACGCGGTACCACCCGGCTCGCTGGGGCTCACCCTGCAACCGTACTGGTCACCCGGCCTCAAGGTTCCCGGACCCGAAGCCAAGGGAGCCATCATCGGTTTTGGAGACGTGCACACGCGCGCGCACCTCTACCGTTCGATCCTTGAAGGGCTGGCTTACGCCTTGCGCGAAGGCGCTGAACGCACCAGTAAACGCACCCACATACCTATAAAAGAGATTCGCATCTGTGGCGGCGGCAGCCAGAGCAAGGCTGCCATGCAGCTTACCGCGGATGTCTTCGGGCTGCCGGCTATCCGCCCGCATGTGTTCGAGACCAGCGGTCTGGGCGCTGCCATTGATGCCGCGGTGGGGCTCAAACTGCACCCCGATTTTACCAGCGCAGTGCGCGCAATGACCCATCAAGGCGAGACTTACGAACCGATTCAGGAGAATCAGAAAATCTATAATGAGCTCTACAACCGGGTTTACTTGCACATGTATCACCACCTTAAACCCCTTTACGACGAGATACGCGACATCACCGGATATCCACCGAAGGATTAGATTCTAAAAAAGCATCACCAGGAGCACAACAGGGTTCAACGCCGTCCTGCCCTTTTTCAATAGGGGGCTTGTGCTGCATATTTCCAATGCTACGTTTTTCCAATCTTGTATATAATTCCTCTATCCTGATGATTCGTATGGAGGTAAAATGACGCATCTGCCGACCGACCACAGTGATGTTCCCATCCGCCTGTTCAAATCCGATTTTCTCGAATTTTTCTCCCATATCAGTCCCGTCGTGGTGCTGGTCATCTGGCTGCCAGTCGCCCTCTTCTTCCTGGTTTGGTCAATAGTTAACGCCCCCGCCGGTGTTTTGCCAGTGCATATACCAATTGGTTTCCTGGTTGGTCTCATATTGTGGACCCTTGCCGAATACTTACTGCACCGTTTTCTCTTTCACATGCCAGTTAAAGGGAAGAAAGCTGAACGCATTGTCTTCCTGTTCCACGGCGTACATCACGCCCAGCCGCAGCTTAAAACCCGCCTGGTGATGCCCCCGGCTGTCTCAATCCCTCTGGCAGCCATTTTCTACGGTATTTTTTACCTTTTTTTCGCGGTCATCCTCAAAGCCCCGCAGTGGGTGGCTCCGGTATTTTCGGCTTTCATTTTCGGTTATCTCGTCTATGACCTCACCCATTACGCCACGCATCACTTCCCCATGCGCAGCGGGTACGCCAAATACATCAAACGCTACCACATGCAGCACCACTACAAAACCCCCAACGCGCGTTTTGGCGTCAGTTCGCCTTTGTGGGATATAGTGTTCAAAACCAAGCCGGAGTAATAACCCTATATCAAATACGCAACCAAAAGGAAAACTTCATGAAACGCATCAATGGTTGGTACCTGTTCGTGCTCAATGCCTATTGGATAGGACTCTCCTTTATGTGGAACAGTCTGCATGTCACCATCCTGCCGGCAGTGCTGCTCAAATACGTGCCGGATAATCAAAAGAACACCTGGCTCGGGTTGCTCACCTTCTTCGGGTTGATCATTGCCATGCTCGTCCAGCCGCTTTCCGGCGCGGTCAGCGACCGCTGGCAATCAAGGCTCGGCCGGCGCCGCCCGCTTATGTGGTTCGGTACCGCCGGCGACCTGGTCTTTCTGGCACTCATGGGTTTCATTGGTGGTCTGCCGGCACTTTTCATCGGTTACATCGGTCTACAAACCACTTCCAATATCGCCCATGGACCCGCCCAGGGTTTGCTTCCCGATGAGGTTCCTGCCGAAAAGCTCGGCCTGGCCAGCGGCATCAAGACCGCGCTGGATATGGCCGGCATCGTGCTCTCCTCCCTGTTGATGGGTTTTCTCATCTCGTCCAAAGACCCTGACCCGCGGCTTTCCATCACGGTCATCATCGCACTGCTAGTCGTCTTCGGCCTCATCACACTAATATTCACCAAAGAAAAACCCTCCATCACAGATGGCAGGAATCGCCTGGAGCTGGGCAAAGTCATCAAGGAAACTTTCAACTTCAAGGTCGTTGGAGACAGGCACTACTGGCAGCTCATCCTCAGCCGCTTTCTCTACCTGGTGGGCATCTACGGTTTCCAATCCTTCGCCCAGTACTTCATCCGTGATAAGTTCCCTGAGCAAGATCCCATCATGTTCACCCAGTTCGTCATGGGTACCTTCGTCGTGGTTCTTATCATCTTCAGCCTGCTGGCGGGTACCCTCAGCGACCGCTACGGTCGCAAAAAACTACAAATTCTTTCTTCCATTATCGGCGGCATCGGCGCCATTCTGTTAATATTCGCCAACACCCCTGCCCAGCTGCTCATCTACGGCGCATTCATGGGCATCGGGTTGGGTATCTTCCTCACCATCAACTGGGCGATTGCCAACGATATGGTGCCCAAGGATAACGCCGCCAAGTACATGGGGCTCACCAACATCGCTACCGCTGGTTCGGCAGCCATCGCCAGGCTGGAAGGCCCCATGACCGATGCCCTTAATAACGCCGCGCCTGGCCAGTGGTGGGGCTGGACCACGCTGTTCGCAGTCTCCGCTCTGCTGATGTTTCTATCCGCAGTCGCCCTGCTCAAGGTACCTGAAACGAGAAAAGCCTGATTCGCTGGTTTCATACCGTATAATAAATATGTGAGCATTGAAACCCTGCTGGAGAACTACCCTCCTGAGGTTGCGCGTCTGGTCTGGTTGGCGCGCGATAAACTGTTAAAGCGCCTGCCGCAGTTGCAGGAAGACCTTGACCTGCCCTCCAGGATACTCATCTACCGCGTCGCACCGGGCATGAAGGGTATCGTCTTCACCTTGAGCCCCTCGAAAAAGGGGGTGAGGTTGAGGTTCTACCGCGGCCGGGAATTGCTCGACCCGGCTGGCCTGATGGAAGGCAGTGGCAAAGTTCACACCACCATTTCCCTCAGCGAAAAAACTTTCAACAACGCAGATTTCGACCAGGCAGCCGAGAAAGCCCACTCAAGGGTCAACTCGCCAAGATAAGAGATGTCAGAAAAAACCGTCCTGGAAAAACTGCAATTAAAAGCCGGCCGCACACTGCTGTTGTATGGCGCACCTGAACATTACCTGGCATCGGTCGCTGAGGTACCCGAAGGGGCTGCGGTTACCAGCGAGTTACAACCGGCTTTTATCCTCCAGATGTTCATCCGCTCGCAGGCTGAGTTGGAAAGCGCTCTTGAAAAAATTGCCCACCTGGTATTGCCGGGGGGTATGCTGTGGGTAACCTACCCCAAATTGACCTCGAGATTAAAAGGGGATATCCACCGCGACACCATCAATGCTTACGCACAAAGAATAGGCTGGATTGGCATCGCCATTGTTTCGATCGACGATGAATGGTCCGCACTGAGGTTGAAGCGGTTGTGAGAAAAACATCTCTCGAACTCACCAACGGTAAGGTCAACTTACCGGTCTTCCTGCCCGATGCCACTTACGGTGTGGTGCGCACCGTGGATGCCCGTGACCTGGAAGGCGTCGGTATCGAAGCGCTGGTGATGAACACCTTTCACCTCACCCAAAAACCCGGCTCTTCCACCATTCAGGCACTCGGTGGGCTGCATAAAATGAGCGGCTGGCAGCGCCCGATCATCACCGATTCAGGCGGCTTCCAGGCTTATTCGCTCATCCGGCAGAACGCCAGGTACGGCAGCATTAACGATAGAGGCATCCTGTTCTACCCTGAAGGCTCCAGCCGCAAATTCCAGCTCAGTCCGCAAAAAGCCGTCCAGTTGCAAATGGGTTACGGCGCGGATATCGTTATCTGCCTGGATGACTGCACGCACGTGGATGAAGACGAAGCTGCCCAACATCTCTCGGTGGAGCGCACCATCGCCTGGGCCCGCCTCAGCAAGGCGGAGTACCTCAAACTCGCCACGCAGAAGGAGCAATCCGGTCAACCGCGCCCGTTGCTCTTCGCCGTGGTGCAGGGCGGCGGCTTTAAAGACCTGCGCAAACGCTGCGCGGAGGCACTGCTGGAGATTGGCTTCGACGGCTATGGCTTTGGCGGCTGGCCATTGGACGGTGAAAACCAACTCCTCACCGATATCATCGGCTATACCCGCCAGCTTATCCCCGCTGAGTTCCCCATGCATGCCCTCGGCATCGGTCACCCATTGAACATACACTCTTCATACGAACTGGGTTATGACCTGTTCGACAGCGCCATGCCCACGCGCGATGCCCGCCATGGCAGGTTGTACACCTTTACCAACCCCTCTACACCAGGCGCGACCGGGCTCAAAGGCGATTGGTTTGCCTACCAGTATGTAGATAATCCGCGCAGCATGCGCTCCAGCCAACCGGTCAGCCCCTACTGCAACTGCCCCTGCTGCCGCGATTACCCGCTCGGGTACCTCTACCATCTCTTCAAACAGGGCGACCCCCTCTTTATGCGCCTGGCCACATTGCACAATCTGCGTTTCATGGTGCAGCTCACTGAACGCATCCGGGAACAGGTTGCGCATGGCTGAGGAAGATGCCTTGCTCGACGCTCTCGTAGAACAAGTGCGGAGCGCTAAAAAGTACCGCAACATCTCTGTGGTACTGGTCCGCTCCATATTATCCACCGAACTCGAGAAAAGACGCAGCCCCAAAGAAGCGGTAAAAGCTACGCGCAACAAGCTTCACCAGGTAGCTGCCGCTTACCAGGATACCCCCATCCCGTACACAGCATGGTTGGAAGAGCTTGCTCATCTTCCAACAACACTCCATCACCCCTCGGTGTTGGACTTTATCACCCGCGCCCTGCCTGCCCACGCTTCCACCCGCGAGCGGGTGCCAATCCTGCCGGACTTTTTCAAGGAGTGCCTGGCGCCGCTCTCTGCCATTCACTCAGTCCTGGACCTCGCCTGTGGGCTGAACCCTCTGGCCATCCCCTGGATGCCGCTGCAGCCCGGGTTCACCTACACTGCCTGTGACATCTACACAGACATGCTTGAATTTCTTAATGCGTTTTTTACCAGGTTTAATCTCGACGGAAAAACCGTGCTGTGTGACATCACCCGTGAAATACCCGCGGTCAAGGTTGACCTCACGCTGGTGTTGAAGACCATCCCCTGCCTGGAGCAGATGGACAAGGATGCCGGGCTGCGTCTGTTTGAGATGCTCACCTCGCCAAATATCCTCGTTTCCTTCCCCGCCCACAGCCTGGGCGGCAAATCCAAGGGCATGGTGCGTACCTATGAGCAGCATTTTGCGGAATTGCTAGTCGGTAAGTCATGGCAGGTCAGCCGCTTTGAGTTCCCAGGCGAGCTGGCTTTTTTAATACAAAGGTAAAACCCGCGGCCGATGAATAAACCCTCCCCTGTGAACGCCGAAGACCAAACCGCTGCACTGCTCGCGCGCATCAGCGCGTCACGCAAGTACCGCGCGTTGGACATACCCGAAGCGACACTGCGCGACCTGGTTGAGAAAACCCGGCGCACGCATTCCGACCCCCGCCAGGTGGAAAAAGTAATACGCCATAAACTTCATAACCTGGTAGCGCCTTACCTGGGTGACCCGGATTATGTGGCGATGCGCCAGACGCTGACTGATTTACCCCGCGACCAGCATTCTCCTGAATTAATGGAATGGTGTTTGCGCATGCTGAGTGCTCACGCCTCCACCCGCGAAAGGCTGCCTGTTCAACAGGCTTTTTTCAAGGAATTGATCCATCTCACTGGTACCCCGAATGTGGTGCTTGATCTGGCCTGCGGTTTGAATCCCTTCGCGCTCCCCTGGATGGGTTTGCCCTCCGAAACGCGTTATTATGCCTGCGACCTGCATCGACCCCGCGTTGACCTGATCAATGCCTTCCTCAAACATGTCTGTCAACCCGGCGCTGCTTTTCATCAGGACATTCTGGTGGAACCACCGGAAATCGAGGCTGATGTGGTCTTTTTCTTCAAGGAAGCCCACCGTTTTGAGCAGCGCGAGCGCGGCGCTAATCGTTTATTCTTCAGTCAATTACGAACCCGCTGGCTGCTGGTTTCTTTACCCACGGTCTCGCTCAGTGGGCAGCGCTCAATGCTCGAAAGCGACCGCCGCCTGGTGGCTAAAGCCTGCGCGGGACGGGACTGGCAGGTGAGCGAACTGCTCTTCGACCGCGAAATCGTGTTTTGCATCCGGGTGCGCACATGAAACGTAAACAGGCCAAACGCCAGCAATCCGCAGCTCAACCCACCGACAGCCGTGAATTGGTAGTAGCCTACCGGTCGCTCCTTTCGCAGGAGGAATATGATTTACTGCTGCGTGAAATCGACCAACCCTTACCGTCTGCCATCCGCCTTAATCCGCTTAAAGCCCCGCCGCATCTGGCAGCTCGCCTGGGTGAAAAATACGGCTGGCACCTGGAAGCCGTACCCTTCTGCCCCGCCGGTTATTGGGTCAGCATTGGAGATGGACCCGAGGTCAGCGGAGCGCTTGAACACCGCCTGGGGTTGTATTACATCCAGGAAGCCGCCTCCATGCTGCCGCCCGAGTTGTTTACCCTCGCGCCGGCAAGTTCAGAGCTTGTTCTTGATATGGCAGCCTCCCCCGGCGGCAAGACCACTCACCTTATCAGCCGCCTTTTGGATAATGGGCTGGTGCTCGCCAATGATTCCAGTCAGGGACGCATCCAGGCGCTGCGTATTGTGTTGCAGCACTGGGGCGCGGTAAATTTGGCGGTCAGCCGCTTCCCCGGGGAGCGCTTTGGTGAGTGGTTCCAGGGCGTTTTCGATAAAATACTCCTCGATGCCCCCTGTTCCATGCAGGGGTTACGTACCGCTGAATCTCATCCTTCGCGGTCGGTGACAGATAAAGAAATTCTTCAACTCTCACGCCGACAATTTGCCCTGCTTGCCAGCGCCTTTCGCGCGCTGCGCGTCGGCGGCGAAGTGGTCTACTCCACCTGTACGCTGCTGCCGCGGGAGGACGAAGTGGTGGTGGATGAATTGCTGCGTGCCTTCGGCTCGGCTGTGGAAATACTTGACGCGCAATCCATATTACCCACACCTGCGCCCGCTCTCACCTCGCTGGAGGGTGCCAACCTGTACCCTGGAATGGCTAAAGCCATCCGCCTCTGGCCGCACCGCTATCACACCGCCGGGTTCTTCGCCTGTCATTTACGGAAAACTGAGAGTACCCTGGTTCCCTCAAGTGCCCCGCCTTTTCGTCCATTAGCGCAGGTAGGTTTTGAGGAATTAACTGCCAGGGAGCAGCGCGCCTTCTGCGAAGAATTTAACAACACCTTTGGTTATGACCTTTTCGCAGATATCAACCGTCATCAGCGAACATTGGTACGCCGCTACGAAGAAATACACCTGTTTCCCACGCTACTGCTGGAAAGATTTCCCGACCTGCCGCTTCAATCTGCCGGTATGCTGCTCGGGCAGGATACTGCTGATGGGTTCCTACCCTCACACCAATGGACCAGTCGTTTTGGCGGTCATTGCCTACGGAATATCGTTCGACTTGATGAGATGGAAGGTAAATTATGGATGACCGGTAAGGACCTTTCAGCACGTGGTGAGCCGGCAAAAAAACCGGACCACTACCAGGTCGTGCTGAATCATGAGGGTCTGGTACTGGGCCGAGGCAAGGTGACCAATACTGCTTTTAAAAACCTGCTTCCCCACCATCTGACCTGACCGCTTCCAGTTCGTGTAATACCAGCGCTGCGCTGACCACCGCGGCTGTTTCCACGCGCAGGATGCGCCTGCCCAGTGTGACGGCGGTGAATCCGGCATTTGCAGCCTGTTGTACTTCCCCCTCCGAAAATCCTCCTTCCGGACCGATGAGCAGTGCGACGCTGCCAACTGACGTACCTGCCAACGCTTCCTTGAGCAAGCGTACCTTCTCTCCCTCCCAGGGGATGAGGCAGCGCTGGTAATGCTGCCCTGCATGCGCCACTGCCTCAGCCAGCCCGGTGGGCGGCAGTAACTCCGGCAGGCGGTTTCCGCCGCTTTGTTCCGCTGCTTCGCGGATGATCATTCTCCAGCGCTCGTACTTCGCCGCGGCTTCCGCGGGTTGCTGCACCAGCGAGCGGCTGGTAATGACCGGCTGAAACCCAGACGCCCCCACCTCGGTGCACTTTTGCAGCATCCACTCGAATTTCTCGCGCTGCGTCAGGCTCAATAGCATCAACAGGTCAATGCCTTGTTCCGGTGCTTCTACACGTTCAATGATTTCCGCCCGACAAAGCTCTGCTTCCACCTGCGTGAGCGTCACCAACAATTCGCTGCCCCGGTTATCCAATACAATGCATGTTTGCCCGGGCTTAAACCGCAGCACGCGCGCAATCTGCCTGGATTGCGCTCTCGAGAAGACCACTTGTTCACCTTGGATTTCTTCCGGGTTAATAAAGAACCGCTGCATTCTCTTCTCCGCGTGTTATTTTACTGGATTATACTAGAGGCGTGATGCAACCCTTAGCATGTCCGAGTCCGCATGGATAATGCCTGGCACCGATCTTATCGTTATTTTGACCTGGTGATGGCGCTTTTTGTCACCGTGCTTATCGTCAGCAATATCGCTTCATCTGCCAAGATTGTCGATTGGGGAGTTGCCATCTTCAACTTGCCACTCGCCTTTGACGCCGGCACCATCCTCTTTCCTATCAGCTACATCTTCGGGGATGTATTAACCGAAGTATACGGATTCAAACGCTCCCGCCGCGTCATTTGGAGCGGGTTTGCCTGCCTGGCGCTTACCGCCGCGGTACTCTGGCTGGTGCGCGTAATGCCCGGAGAAGCCACCTGGCTCGAGCAAACTGGTCAGAGCGCTTATGACGCCATCCTGGGCGGGCTCACCTCCGGCGGGATCGTGATTGCCAGCCTTGTAGCCTACCTGGCCGGGGAATTTATGAATTCCATCGTGCTGGCAAAAATGAAAGTCGCCACCGCAGGAAAATGGTTGTGGGCGCGCACCATCACCAGCACCCTGGTGGGAGAAGGCGTGGATTCGCTGGTATTTGTGGGGGTCGCCTGCCTCACTGCTGTCTTCCCCTGGAGTCTGTTCTCAACCCTGGTGGTTACCAACTACCTGTTCAAAACTGCGATCGAGGTATTAATGACCCCGGTTACCTATTGGGTGGTGAACCGGTTAAAAAAAGCGGAACAGGAAGATTACTTTGACACCCATACCAGGTTCAATATTTTCGGCAGCTCGGGTTAATTTTCCGTTCCAGCAATCACCACGACGTATTCTCCCAGCAACTTTTCCTGCGCTAACTGATTCAACAAGCTATTGAGAGTCCCCCGGTAAATGGCTTCGAATTTTTTTGTCAGGTCATTCGCCACCGCGCATTTGCGGTCGCCATACACAGCCAGTGCGTCCTGCAAGAAGGACAGCAGACGGTAAGGGCTTTCGTAAAAAATGAGTGTGTGCGGAGATTCGCGGTCAATTTCCAGCCAGCGCTGCCTGGCCGCGCTTTTACGCGGCGGGAATCCCCTGAAAGTAAAACTGTGCACCGGCAGCCCCGAAAGCACCAGCGCCATGATTAGCGCGGTTGGTCCGGGTACCGCCGAGACTGGTATCCCTTTTTCAATCGCGCTGCGCACCAGGATGAACCCGGGGTCGGAGATGGAAGGAGTGCCAGCATCAGTGACCAGCGCCACTGTTTTCTCCAGTTCCAGGAACTCCATCACTTTCGGCAGCGCGCGTTGCTCATTATCCTCCCTGAAGGAGATTTGTGGTTTCTTGATGCCGAAATGATTCAACAGGAACCCGGTTTTGCGGGTATCTTCGCTCACCACCACATCGGCAGATTCCAGAGCCGCCAATGCGCGTTGTGAGATATCTCCCAGGTTACCGATGGGTGTGGCAACTAAGATCAGCATGCTAAATTCCCTTTCATTGGCAGTATATCATGCAATCCCAGCGCTACGGATCTCTCTGGATATTCATACTCTGGATACTCATCACCCTTTCTGGTCAATACTGACCTGCCGCGGAGTATAATTTCCCCTGGAGATGACCATGCCCAATACACCCACTCGTGATCGCATTCAACCTGAAATAGCTGACCCCAGACCGCACCGCCGCCCCGATTGGATCAGGGTAAAGGCGCCGACCGGAGAAACGTACCACCAGCTGCAGGAGCTGATGCGCCGCACCTCCTTGCACACCGTCTGCGAGGAAGCTGGCTGCCCGAACATGGGGGAATGCTGGGGCAGTGGTACCGCCACCTTTCTCATGCTGGGAGAGATCTGCACACGTTCCTGCCGCTTTTGCGATGTCAAGCACGGCCGCCCTGCTCCGCTGGATTGGGACGAACCCGAACGCGTGGCGCAGGCAGTGAAGGTGATGGAACTCAAGCACGCTGTCATCACCTCGGTCAACCGCGATGAGCGCGAGGACGGCGGAGCTCCTATCTTCGCCGCGGTGATTCGCCGTATCCACGAATTGGTGCCCGGCTGCTCAGTCGAGGTGCTCATCCCGGATTTCAAGGCCAGTATCCCCGCTTTGAAAATGGTCATGGACGCCCGCCCCGAGATTCTCAACCACAACGTGGAAACCGTACCCTCCCTGTTCAAGAAAGTGCAACCGCAGGACCATTACGAGTGGTCAGAAGCCGTTTTGCGCAACGCCAAAGTGCTCGACCCGGACGTGCTGACGAAATCCGGCGTCATGGTCGGACTGGGTGAAACGATACCGGAATTGAAAGCCGTGATGCGCGACCTGCGCGACTGGGGCGTGGACATTCTCACCATCGGGCAATACCTTCAGCCCAGCCGCCGCCACCTGCCCATCGAGCGCTACTACACGCTGGCAGAATTCGCCGAACTCAAGGAATACGGGTTGTCCATCGGCTTCAGGTGGGTGGAAAGCGCCCCGCTGGTGCGCTCTTCATATCACGCTGCCGAGCAGGTGCGCGCGCTGAACCCTATCTTCCGGTAACCCGACTTTTCTATCGAAGAAAGCTTAAATTATTCTTGCGGCTTTCACCGCCAGGTCAAATAATTGACGCCGCGCATCGCCCCTGCCGTGCCACGAGCGCAGGTCCCAGCCATCCGGGTGCACCAGGTCGCCGCCGTACACGATCTGCCCCAGCTTAATTTCGCGGAACTGCGCCACCGCGAAGAACGCCGCCGCTTCCATCTCCACCACATCGCAGCCTTCAGCCAGCCTGGCGTGGCGCTTGCCGGGTGTTTCGCGGTAAAAGGCATCCGTCGTCCAGGTCTTGCCCAGGCGATATTCCACCCCCTCCACCCGGCAGACCTCCTCCAGCACCTCCACCCCGCGCGGATGAGGCTTAACCTCACGCGACAATGGAATGTAATGGTAAGAGGTGCCCTCATCGCGCACCGCGGCGGTGAGGATCACCGGGTAGCCGGGATCGATCTTGCGATCCAGCACACCGCAGCCGCCGCAGACGATATATTTCGTCACCCCCACGGCAATAAGCTCCTCCATGAAAGCGGCTGCCAGCGGCGCGCCCACCCCAGGGTGGAAGACCGTCAGCGGTTCCCCGCCATCGCTGTACTGGTACACCGGGTGTTTGCCCATCTCGGAACCGAGGTGGCCAAGGATGGTCAATTTACCTTCATCTAGTAATTGATTCAGCACATCCATGAAAAAGCACAGCACGCCGCGCGCCGGGATGTTCGTGCCCACGCCGATCCTGAAAGGATCGGGCATGGTGATGGAGGTGCGGTCTTCATCGAACTCGAGGATGGGGTAGGGTTTGGTCATTTATGCTCTTTCAATTAGTAGTTTTCCATCAAACCTTCAAATACGGGTTTCGGGGTCATAATTCATCCATTCAATATCCGCTGCGCCTTTGAAGCGTTCTGCCATCACCGCCAGCGCCTGCGGATTTTCATCCACCAGGATGAATTTGCGCCCCAGTTCCAGGCAGGCGGCGCCGGTGGTACCGCTGCCGGCGAAGAAGTCCAGCACCGTCTCTCCGGGATTGGATGACGCGGTGATGATGCGCCGCAGAATACCCAGCGGTTTTTGCGTGGGGTAACCGGTGCGTTCGCTGCCGTTGGTGGGCACAATAGTGTGCCACCAGGTATCGGTAGGCAGTTTGCCGCGCGCCGCCTTCTCTGGCCCTACCAGCCCCGGCGCCATGTAAGGAATGCGCTCGATGGCATCATAGTTGAAGGTGTAACGGAGCGGGTCTTTGGCGTACCAAAGAATGTTATCGTGCTTGGGCGGCCATTTGCGCCGCGTGCGTGCGCCATAGTCGTACGCCCAGATGATTTCGTTCAAGAAACTCTCGCGCCCGAAAATGCCATCGAGCAGCACCTTGCAGTAATGCACTTCGCGGTAATCAATGTGAAAGTACAAACTGCCCGCGGGGCTGAGCACGCGGAGTGCCTCCATCAGGCGCGGCTCCATAAAAGCCAGGAAATCATCAAAAATGTCGTTGTAGCGCAGCGAGCCCAGCCGCACTGTCTCGTAGCGCTGACCCTGGAAACCCACGCGGTCGCCGCTCTCGGAACGTGTGGTGCGCAGCCGTGTGCGCGCCTGCGCCTTGCCGGTGTTGAACGGCGGGTCGATGTAGATCAGTTCCACCGAAGCATCGGGTAAGGCGCGCAGCACCTCCAGGTTTTCGCCAAAGTAAACGCGGTTGTTCATCTCACTCGCCAATAATCTTCACCAGCACGCGCTTGGGGCGGCGTCCGTCGAACTCGCCGTAGAAGATCTGCTCCCAGGTGCCGAAGTCCAGCCGCCCGCCCGTCACCGCCACCACCACCTCGCGCCCCATCAGCTGGCGCTTCATGTGCGCGTCGGCGTTGTCTTCGCCACTGTCGTTGTGGCGGTACTGGCTCACCGGTTCGTGTGGCGCCAGCCGCTCCAGCCAGGCGTCATAATCGCGGTGCAGCCCGCTCTCATCATCATTGATGAATACCGAAGCGGTGATGTGCATGGGGTTCACCAGCGCCAGCCCCTCGCTGATGCCGCTCTCGCGCAGGCAGGATTGCACTTGCGGCGTGATGTTGATAAACCCGCGCCGCGCGGGGATGTTCAAGGTGATCTCTTTGCGGTAGCTTTTCATCTCATCAACTCCTCACTGGTTGATTTTAGCCTGAAAGTTATTTTCGCGCAGTATCTGCCAAACCCTTAACTGACACAAAACGCGGAGCAGCCCGGGGCCGCTCCGCGTTAGACTTCTAGCATAACGCACTTACTGAGCCGGGTTCTCCCAGACTTTCATCTCATCGAATTTCACCGTGTACTTGGAAGTGGTCACGGAGCGCACAAAGGCGCCGAAGAACCCCGCCGGATAAGTCGAGTCGCTCACCTCGCCCTGCGGTATCCCGTTCACGTAGATGCGCAGACTCTTGCCCACCGCCATCACGCCCAAGCGGTTCACCTGGTTAGCGCCGGCCTTGATATCCATGGACTCTTTCCAGTTGATGAGCACCTCGGCTTCGCCCTTGGGCCTGGCGTTGCCATTCCACTCCCACAGGCGCAGGTAACCGTCGCAGGTTACTTCATACAAGTACCCTTGTGTCGGCTCCTTGAACACCGGCACGCGGAAGATGATGCCGTACGAGTCTTTGCCCTGGCAGGCGCCCGAGTTGACGGTGAGCTCGATGTAGCTGTTGGTCTGCTGCGAGATCATCGGCAGTCGCCAGCCTGCCATGGTGGTCAGCCCGGTCATTTCCAGGTAGCCATCTTTGAAGTTCACCTTGAGGTAATCATCGCTGCCGGTCGGCCAGGCCCACTTCTCGTAGCTGTCCAACGGGTCAGCGCTGCTGGGGTTGCCCAACTTGCGCGCCGGGTCGGTTTCGGGAAGCGCCGGAGCCGCAGTGGCTGTGGGCGTGCCGGATTCCTCCGGGCTGAGCGTTTCCTCCACCACAACTGGGGTTTCGGTGGCTGGCAGTGCAGCCGGCTCCTGCGTGGCTGGCGCGGCGGTGGGCTCAGGCGGAGCCTCGGTGGCCACCAGCGGCGTTGGCGTGGGCGGGAAGACCATCTCGGTGGTGGGCGTGGTCATGGTTGAAAGCAGCTCGGCGACGCGCGTGGCCATGTCGCTGTCGGTCACGTCCTCTTCAGTTCGTCCAAGCGGTAAGTTCCCGCAGGCTGAAAGCGCCAGACTGAGGATGATCAGTACAGGGATGAGTTTTTTCATGATTTGCTCCTTATGCTCCGGGCGGCGGGTCTGCCTCAACCGGTCTTGTATCCTATCTTGCGTAAAAAGTCCACGCGCCAGCGTACATCCGTAGCGCTTTCAAATCCTTTTGGTGCTTCGCCTTCCACAATACCCATGATGCCGCGCCCGCGCCCGTTATCGTAAATGATCACCCCGGTGGGGTTGGCGGTGGCGCAGAAGATGCCGCACACTTCGGGGATGTTCTTAACCGTATTAAGCACATTAATGGGAAAATAGCCTTCGCCCAGCATCAGGATGAAGCTATGGCCGGCACCAATGTTCATGGCATTCTCGCGCGCCAGCTGTATCAGCGCCTCGTCAGTGCCGGATGAGCGAATGAGGCAGGCGCCGGAGGCCTCGCAGAACGCCAGCCCAAACTTGATGCCCGGTACCGCTGTCACCAACGCCTCGTGGATATCCTCCACCGTCTTGATGAAATGCGCTTGCCCGAGGATGAAATTAAGTTCCTCAGGTTTCTTAATACTCACACTCTCGAATTCCATGTTCACCTCTCCTTTTCACCCACAGGCGCTCTGAACAGCCGTTCAGGCACACCGCGGCTAAATGGTCGCCGTAGACTCAATATTGCAAGCTTCGTGCCAATTCCCGTCCGCAGCCCGCCGGGTAACTTGGGGTAAAATAAAGGCACATTCTGAAAGGACGCCGCCATTGTTCGAGATCATCTTCCTTGGTACTTCAGCCTCAGCTCCCTCCCCCAGGCGTAACCTCCCCGCCTACCTGGTGCAGCACGACGAATACCGCTTTTTAGTCGACTGCGGAGAGGGCACGCAGCGCCAGATCCTGCAATCGGGCATCGGCTTTAAACGCCTCAACCGCATCCTCATCACCCACGGTCACCTTGACCACATCCTCGGGCTCGGTGGGCTGCTCTCCACCTTCATGCGCTGGGAAGCCATCGACCGCCTGGAAATCTACGGCGGCGCCAGCGCGCTGGAGCGTATTAGCGACCTGGTGCACGGGGTGGTACTGCGCGGCGCCAAAGCCCCCATGCCCGTTGACCTGATAGCGGTCACCCCGGGCGTCATCTTCGAGGCGCCTGCCTTCACCGTCAGCGCCTTCGCGGTGAACCACCGCGGACCCGACAACTACGGCTATCTCTTCGAGGAGAAGGGGCGCCAGCCTTTTCTGGTGGAAGCCGCTGACGCGCTGGGCGTGCCTGCCGGGCCGCTGCGCGGTAGACTGGTCAGCGGCCAGAGCATTACCCTGGCGGACGGGCGTGTGGTCACCCCCGACATGGTTACCGGCGCGTTCAAGCCCGGCGCCCGCCTGGCTGCCCTTGGCGACCTCGGCGAGACTGCCTCGCTCACGGAGCTGCTGCGTGGCGTAGATGGGCTGGTGATGGAAGCCACCTACCTGCAGGAAGAAGCCAATATGGCGCTCCAGTACGCCCACCTCACCGCCCGCCAGGCCGGCGAATTCGCCGCGCACATCGGCGCCGGCAAGCTCATGCTCACCCACCTCAGCCGCCGCTACCGCGATAAAGACATCCTCGCCGAAGCCCAATCCGCCTTCGAGAACACATCCGTCGCCCGCGACTTTGATACATTCACCATCCGTAAGGAAGCCTGAGTTCGCCAGCCAGCCGGTTTTTTAAGAATAATTCGGTATACTTCAACCGCGATTTGTGGTATCTTATTTGTAGCGAAGGCTGTTCACTTCATTTTTGAGGTTAGATTCGACCACGTTCCTTATTAACCAGGGTGCGCTTGTGGTCAGCGCGCCGGAGAGGGGAAACCGGGCATCGTCACCGGTCAGGGTATGAGCAGCACCAACAGGTCCGCCGCTAAAATCGCGCCCTTTACTTTTGCCTGCCCGCACCTGGGCATGCTTGACGACACCACCACCACCACCACCTTCCCCTCCGAAGCCAACCACTGCCTGCACTGCAAACCCGCCTGCGTGCCTTCGCGCCAGCAGCAACTGGACTACTGCCTCTCGCAGCACTACAACGACTGCTCCATCCTTCACCTGCCCGCCCCCGCGCACCTGCCCGCCAGCCGCCGCTGGGAGCGCGACCCGGCGGCGTTCCGCGCCATCTTCGTCAAGTCCGCGTTGGCGGTTTTCGGCGCTGGTCTGCTGGCCATGTTCTTCATCCTCGGCGCCCCGGCGCGCATCTCCGAGATGATTCAGGCGTTCGTGCCTGAAGCCACGCGCGCGGTCTATCAGCCTCACGACTTTTCCACAAGCACGCCTACCGCCCGCATTGACCTGGTCTTCTCCACCGCCACCTCCTTCATTAGCAATATCCAGATTCCCACCTCCCTGCCCATCTCGCAGATTGTCAAGCTCACGGTCATCGAGCTCGAGATGGGCGTGAACTGCCGCGCCGGACCCGATGCCACCTTCGAGAATTTCCTCATCCTGCATACTGATGACGTGCTGCAGGCGCTCGCCAGAGACCCCGGCGGCACCTTCTATTACGTGCGCGTGGCCAAAAAGCAGGTGCCCGATTGCTGGGTACCGGCCGCCTACGTGCGTTCCCTCGGAGACATCAACACACTGCCTGTGCTCACGCCTATGCCCACCCCTTGGCCTACGCGCACGCCCACACCCCTACCGCCCACCCCCATTGATACCGCCGGGCCGCGGCAGCCCACAGTTAAACCCGCCGGCGGCGTAAGAGTGACCACCCAGGCGCCCCAGCCCAGCGAACCTCCGCCCGAGCCCACCGTGTCCACCGAACCACCACTGGAGACCACCGAACCGCCACTGGAGACTACCGAACCGCCGTCTGAGACCACCGAACCGCCGTCTGAGACCACCGAACCGCCGGAGTAGAGAGTAACGAGTATTGAGTCGTAACCAGTAATGGGGAATAAGTATCTGATAACTGGCGATCAGTAATCAGTAATTGATAACCAGTGGTCAGTAATCATCACCTGTAGCTTACCCACTCATCACTATTCAATATTCACCGAATACTCACCCCTGGATCTTGATGGCTTCACGCCGCGGTCTGTCAAGCCACTTTTTCAGCGGAATGAAGAGCAGCGCGGTCACAATGAACCCCACCACGATCAGCGGTTCTCCTTTTAGCCACACATGCAGCGCCAGCTGCCCCGCCCCCAGTCCGGCTCCGATATCCGAGCTGCGCGTGAGCAGGTAAACCAGCCCGTAAATAGTGAAGCCAATGAGCGCTGGCAGTGGTTGCAGCCCCATAAACACTCCCGCCGTGGTAGCCAATCCCTGCCCGCCCTTGAACCCGGCCCACACCGGGAAGTCGTGCCCCAGGATGGCCGCCCCTCCCGCCGCCAGCTTCCACTCCAGCGGCAATTCGAACGCCACCGCCAGCAGCACCGCCGCCAGCCCCTTGGCAATGTCCGCCAGCCCCACCAACAGCCCCGCGCGGAACCCGAATTGTCTTTTTGTGTTGGCCGCCCCCATGTTGCCGTCACCCAGCACGCGGATATCCTTCCCGCGCCGCCTCGAGTACACCAGCGCTGTCGGCAGCGACCCCAACAGGTACGCCACTAAAATCACCAGCAATTGCGTTAATGCCCGGGTCTCCATCACATCACCTCCACTTCTATTATCCACAATCCGCGTCCAATTTTCAAGAACTAGAACAAGCTTAATGGTGACATGTAACGAGTAATTAGTAACGAGTAACCAGGAAGCGTCACCTGATCTCTAATCCCTATTCAAGCCTGGTTTTCAGGCATCCAGGTCTGTCACGTAGTGAGAGGCCTGGACTACCTCTCCCTGTTCACCATTCTCCATACCCGATTCTCCAATCTCGCACAATATATGCCTTTCGTCATTTGACACCCGCCCATCCCCGTGATAAACTGTGGTCAATCGAATAGCCCCTAAAAACGGCACTTCTATCCAGAGAGGCGGAGGGACCGGCCCGATGAAGCCTCGGCAACCAGGAGCGTGACCCGCGACATGGTGCCAATTCCGGCAGGAAAGACATCTGGAAGATAGAGGGCAGCCAAACGCTCATGTTGCCCCTCGAGTTCACCGGTCAGGGGCAACATCTTATTAATAAAGGAGACTTAAAAAACATGTCAGGCAGCTCTTTCATGCAAAACCCCAGCTTCAAATTCACCTCCGAGTCGGTCACGGAGGGGCACCCCGATAAGCTCTGCGACCAGGTCTCAGATGCGGTGCTCGACGCCTGCCTCGCCCAGGACCCACGTTCGCGCGTAGCCTGCGAGACCGCCGCCAAGACCGGTTATGTGATGATCCTCGGAGAGATCACCACCAACGCCTTCGTCAACTTCAACGACCTGGTGCGCCAGGTGGTCAACGGCATCGGCTACGACTCCTCCGATAAAGGCTTTGACGGCAACACCTGCGGCGTGCTCTCGGCCATCTCCTCGCAGAGCCAGGATATCGCCCTGGGCGTGGACCACTCTTACGAGGAAAAAGGCGGTGAGGTATCATCGAAAGAACTCGATGAGATCGGCGCCGGCGACCAGGGGATGATGTTCGGTTACGCCTGCGACGAGACCCCCGTGCTCATGCCCATGCCCATTTACCTGGCGCACCGCCTCACCCAACGCCTGGCGGAAGTGCGCAAGGAAGGCACCCTGCCCTGGCTGCGCCCCGACGGCAAATCCCAGGTGACCGTGGAGTACGCCTACGGGAGACCAGTGCGCGTGGATACCGTGCTCATCTCCACGCAGCACGCCCCCGACGTCTCTCACGCCGATATCACCGAGGGCGTCATCGAGCACGTCATCAACCCCGCTATCCCCGCGGAACTGCTGGACGGCAAACCCAAAATTTACGTCAACCCCACCGGGCGCTTCGTCATCGGCGGACCGATGGGAGATGCCGGCGTCACCGGGCGCAAGATCATCGTGGATACCTACGGCGGCATGGGCCGCCACGGCGGCGGCGCCTTCAGCGGCAAGGACCCCACAAAAGTGGATAGGTCCGCCGCCTACGCCGCGCGTTGGGCCGCCAAGAACATCGTCGCCGCCGGGCTGGCTTCGCGCTGCGAGATCCAGGTGGCTTACGCCATCGGCATCGCCCATCCCCTCTCCATCAACGTCGAGACCTTCGGCACCGGCGTCATCCCTGACGCGCAGATCGCCGCGCTGGTGAGCGAGCACTTCGACCTGCGCCCCGGCGCCATTATCAGAGACCTCGACCTGCGCCGCCCCATCTTCCGCAAGACCTCCAACTACGGCCACTTCGGCCGCGAGCTGCCCGAATTTACCTGGGAGCGGACGGATAAGGCAGAGGCGTTGAGGAAAGCCGCGGGATTGTAAATCCCTCTTCATTCGATTTTTGTAGGGGCGCAGCGTGCTGCGCCTCTTTTTTTGATTATGAATCACAATGGTTTCGTTAATTAAGAAAACAAAAAGAAACGAATCGGAAACTGTAAGGTCTTGAATTGTGTTTTACTTCATTAACCCTAACAGTGCACATTCACCCAACCTGATCGGCTGATGCAGGCTTCGATATCATCAGGGTCGGTGATCAGGTGCCTGCCATCATCGAGGACGATGTGAACCATATAACCCCGTTGCGGTTGATCAAGTATGCGACCACGCTGGTTGTCTTTGAGGACAATTTTTGAGTCATCTGGAATGTCGAAAACGCAAATGGCCGGCGATTCTGTGATTTCCATAATACCCTCCGATAGAGCTGCGTTACTAGAGAGTAGTATAGAACTTATATTCTATTTTGTCAAGGGAAAATATCTATGGAGAAATTTCATCAAGGATTTCTTGTAGTTTTACATCAAGATCACCAATAAAAGGTTTATGAGAAATTTCCAGATGTTCAAGCACAATTCCGAATCGCTCATTGAATCTTCTGGTATTTCATCAAGAATTTTACTCACGTTTTATTGGATGACGACATTCTTGAGGAATTTGAAAGTGTTCCGATTCGTTTTTGATTCGTTTTTTCGGTTTTTGCATCCCGCGAGTGGTTTTCGAGCAGGGACAGGTTATCGAAACCATGAGCGGCCATTCTCTCCCGGAATCTGTTTGGCGATTCCGGGAGTATGCATTAGCCGCGTTAATGCAAATTCCGGTGTTCTCAAAACAGAACCCCGGAATTCAGAGCGGTCTATATCAGTGTCATCCGTGTTATCAGTATTGAAAATATTCTTATTTCGTGTTTTTCGGCCTTTTCGTGCACGCGTTTTCTGCGTGAACCGCGAAGGCCGCTGTTCTTGCGTCCTGGCTCGTTCTTTGAGCCACGGAAGAGCAATGCGTGAGCAGGTTTTCAATTATTAAATCTCCGCCCTTCCCATGGTACAATTAAAAAAGCATCAGGAACGTCCGCGTTACGCGGACTGGCAACCGGCCCGGAGACGGCAGCGGTGCCCAGAGAGT
>DHGL01000029.1:33541-35341 GCA_002402725.1 Anaerolineaceae bacterium UBA4799 | reverse complement strand
GCCAGATGCGCATGATGGTATTCATGGGGTGGTCTGCTGATACCGCGTCCACACCGATCCACTTGATTTTCATCTTGATCGCCCAGGCGGAGAAATCAGGTGAAGGACCCGGGTGTTTGACCATGTAGCGGAACTCATCAGAATTCTTGCTGTTCCAGCCAAACTTGTTCCAGCCAGTCTTGATGATGAGGATGTCACCCTCGCGAACCTCAACCTGGTCCATGATCATCTGCGGGGTATAAACACTTGAATCAGAGACGAGTTTAGAAATGTCAGCGATAACGCCAGGACCGACCCAGTCCTTAAGGGGGACCTGACCAATAGTGCGCCCGTTGGGGAAGAAGTGTTTTTCACCATCCATATGCGTGCCGAGGTGAATACTGGCGTTGCAGATGGAGCCGTTGCGGCCCATGCCGAAGTACTGCCCCCCGACGCGCTTGGTGTAGGTTACCGAGAGTGGCACATAGTTGAGCCATTGCGGGGTTTGTACGCTGAAGGGCACGGTCATGTCGATCATTTCCGATTTCTTCATTGTGGCGAAGAAGTCTTCCTCGGTCATGTCCTTGGGGGCTGTCCAGGCGAACACACGGCTCCAGGCGGTTTCCACTTCCATGAAAGGTATCGGCATGATGCTGATCCAGGCGCGTTGGTTCTTGAGCTTGTCGATGTCGCCGACGATGGCTTCAGCCAGCACCAGATGTTTCTTGGGCATGTCGATGTGGGTTAGCTGGTAGTATGGTGCCTGCGGGAAGGTCTCGTCCCAGGTCTTACCGGTTTCCTTGAGCAACTTGGCTTCAGCAAGTTTGAAGTGGTCTTCATGCCAACGGCGGATGGGGGTGTTCATGGGGTGCTCGGCTGAACCGCAGTCCACGCCGATGACCTTGAGTTCCATGTCCATCGCCCACTTGTAGAAGTCCATCGAAGGACCCGGATGGCGGACGAGGAAACCGAATTCCATGCCTTCAACGCCGCCCTGGGCGCTTTTATTGTGCACAGCCGGCTGATCCCAGGAATACTTGTGGTATCCAGTGTTGACGATGAGGATATCACCCTTCTTGACTTCAACCCTGGAGGTGATCATTTCAGGGGTGTAAATGCTGTAATCAGAAACCAGGTCGGAGATATCCGCCACCACACCGGGACCACACAGGTCGGTGAGGGGAATATCGGCGATGGCGCGGCCGCCGGAGTGGAACGCGCGTTCACCCACCAGGTGAGTACCTACGGTGTTGCTCCAGTTGAGGATCTGACCATTGGCGCCCTGACCACCGCCGTAGGCACCGGTAACGCGCTTGAAGAAATGCACCTCAAGCGATTTCTCGTGAGGATGGGGCGGGGTGAAAATGCTGCAGTCCTGGGTCAGGTCATACAGCTTCGCCTCAGTGAGCATCTTGATAAAGTCTTCTCGGTCCATTTTTCCTCCATATTTGTGAGTTGTTTAATTTAGTTGTACCCGTACTTATCAGCGAAGGCAATAAGCGCGTCTTCAAAGCATTTCATGGGGGCAGAAACGACACCAGCGCCAACCTGTCCGACACCGGGATCTTTGTGCGCCACACCGGTGTTGACACGGGGGGTGATTTGTTTCTCGACCACTTTGCGAATGTCCACACCTGTGGGAGTGCCACGGAAATCAAGGAAGGGGATGGTGAACTGTTTATGCTCTCCCTCGGTAATCTCGTACATGTCAAGCGTGGTGTTAATGGCATCGCGCGGTACGCCGCCAACAAAGGTGACAAGGGCAGGGGCGGTTGCCATGGCAAAGCCGCCAATGCCGGCTGTCTCAGTAATCACGCTGTC
>DHGL01000029.1:20723-33491 GCA_002402725.1 Anaerolineaceae bacterium UBA4799 | reverse complement strand
AAACCGCTCACTTTGATGCCCCAATCGGTACCGTTGCGCGCCATTATGGTAACGATGGTGCTGCCTTCAATGTTGTGTCCGGCAGCGGTCATGGTTTTGCAGCCCGCCATTACCGGGTTAAGAATGCTCAACGCATTCTCGCCAAGGAATTTGATGACCTCGAAAGCGGTATCCGTATTCCTGGCAGTCTTGGCGATGTAAGGGGCCAGTTGGGTCGTCCACAGGACTGAAGCGGTATCCAGTCGGTTGTGACCGTCATCACCGCTGTGCAGCGCTTTCGCCAGCAGGGCGCGGATATCGATTCCACCCATGGCTTCCAGCGCCACTTTGATAGTCGGACCGAGAACGGCTTCCATCCAGCGCAGTTTTGTCAGCACATCCTCGCTGTAAGCGCCCATGCGCAACACTTTCCCACGGCCTTCGTTGAGGTTGGAGTAGCATTTAATGCCGTGAGTCTGGTTTTCAATGACATACACCAGCATCGATGGCGAAATCACTCCTGCCATTGGTCCAGTACACATATGCTCATGGCATGGTGAGAACTCGATTTTGCCGGATTTCAACAATTTATCGGCTTCTTCTGGGTTTTTGGCTTTGCCTTCGAATAGCAAGGCGCCGATCATCGCGCCGCGCACCGGACCTGACATGGTCTCGTAAGTTGTGGGGGGGCCGGCATGCAAGAGCATGTTCTCGTGCATTCCCGGGACGATATCCAGCGCTTTCGTCAGCGTTATGGCAACGGGGCGCGCTTCCATGAACCTTTCTACTGCAAGTGCATTTGCTTTTTCTATATCAACCATGTGCTTCCTCCAGGTTTTGAATGGATTATCCGAAATTACTTTCTGGGTGACTTCATCTTTTGCAGGATATTCATCAGTCTTTCGTTACCACCGGCGGGCGGCTTCCAGTCCACCTGCACGTAGGGCGCGCCCTGGTCCTTCAGGTTGGCGGAGAAAGATTCGAGACCAACATTAATGGCAGCCAGCGGTTTCTTGAGTTTTTCGAGGTCGACAGGTTTGCCAATCACCTGGGCTTTGGGCTCATCACGTTCGGCCAGCGCGCGCAGAATGCGCCCGACATAGCGGCAGATGACCTCGTTACTGGTATCCACCACGGCACCCACGGCTTTGAGCTGGGCTATCTGGTTGTTCAGGTTCTGCGGGTCCTCGTCTGTGCCGCAGACCACGCATACCACTTCCAGGTGCCGTCCCTCTTTCTTGGCATCGGCGATGCACTTGGCGATGGCCGGTGCAATCTCGCTGGCGGGGTCAGGATGGGAGCCGTAACCGATAACCACGTCCAGCAGAATGACCGCCACCTCGGGGTCTCTGGCTTCTTCATATAATCTACGAATGCGCAACTCATTGTCCATCATCGGGTGCAGGCGGCCTTGCGTGAATTCGTCTTCACCAAGGTCAACGATGCAGTTCTCCTGGCTCACGAACGCGTCCGGTAACTGGAATTCTTTGTTGATGGGGGAGTTAGCCAGTACTCTGGGGATATAACCATAAAGGATATGCTGGGCTTCGTAAGCCAATGTACCGCCGGAGAAGAGACCACGCAGGTATTTCTGTTTTGGGGTGAACTTCTTAATGGGCAGGTCAGCATCACCGCTCAGCCTGGGCGGGTTGTTGGCAAGCTCAACCGCCAGGCGGGCGGCGTCATCCAGACCGGTAGCAAAGAACAGGTTGCCGTCGCGCGTGGTGGTGATGGGGCGGGCGATAAAGTTCACCACCACCGGTTTGCCGGCTTTGCGGGCGACCTTTAACACTTCTTCTGCCACTTTAGGTGAAGGCGGTTTGGAGGTGAGGACAATAACCTTGGTGTCCTCATCCCGCGCCAGCACGTCCAGCGCCATTAAAAAGGTGATCGCGCCTACCTCTGCTTTAAGGTCGCGACCGCCGGTGCCGATGCCGAATGTGATACCGCTGTTCAACTGATGAATACGGGTGGCGACCTGTTGTAAACCGGTGCCAGCCGCGGCCACGATGCCGATGGGACCTTTGCGAATCTTGTTGGCAAAGGCCAGTCCAAAACCATCGATCATAGCGGTGCCGCAGTCGGGTCCCATCACCAATAAACCAAGTTCGCGGGCTTCCTTCTTCAGTTCGATTTCATTTTCAACACTGACATTGTCGCTGAAAAGGTGTACATGCTTGCGCAAGCGCAACGCTTCACGGGTGACTGCGGTAGCGTAGCGACCTGCTACTGATACGATGACCCATTCTGCATCAGGCAACATGTCGACAGCGCTTTCAATGCTGCGCGGCTGATATTCCTGGTCTGAGCCGCCTTTACGGGCAGCCAGCAGTCCTTCCACCTGGGCGAGCGCATCGAAAGCGGCTTTCTCGTTCTCAGCCTTGACCACAATTGCCAGGTCATCAGGTTTGGTGGCTCTTACTTCAGGTGTGTCCAGACCAATATGTGCAAGCAATTCCTTGTTCGAGTCTGTTCCCATCACCACACCAGCATCTAGGATGCCAGGCAGCCCGGCAAGCGAACGCTGTAAAGACATGAGTTTTGCCGAGTCATAATACACACCACTACGAACCTCTGTTTTAAATGTTGCCATTATCGCTCCTTTATAAAGAGATATTTGGGATTGACACTTGAACACGCGTATTTAGAAGATCATACTCAATTCGTGTTCCATCCCCATGAATGATAAA
Source organism: Anaerolineaceae bacterium UBA4799 (assembly GCA_002402725.1). Next base: position 30,822 of record DHGL01000029.1, on the reverse strand, counting down.
GAACCTGCCGTGTACCGCATTTCTATGGGTATAAACACCACATAAGCGCACAATTCACCACCTTCAATATATCACGAACAAATAATGCCAGTCAACTAACCTTGATCGAAAAAATTCAGTACAAATAACATAAATATCTATTAAAGATAAACCTCCCCAGTTGTGATGTTAATCAGGGGAGGTTTTCGCATATATCAGAGTCCTTAATTACAGGTCAAGGGTTTCTGGCACATGGAAGTTCTCGTTAGCCTTGCGGATTTCATCAGTAACTTTGAAGTCCATGTCCTGCCCGATGACTTCCTTCATATAATCTTTAACCCGGCCGGTCCACATATCCTGGGTCAGGTAGAAGATTTTGGCGCCGCCCAGCTCGTGCTGGCATTCCGGCCACGGTTTTGAAGGCTGAGCCATTGAAAGGCCTGCCATGCGCCAGCCGTTATAACTTTCAAAAGTCGACCACCATTCCTTAACCTTGAGCAATTCCATGGCATAGTAGGTTTTGACATAGTACATAGGCCAGCCCAGGCGGGCTTTGCGGGAGAAGGTGAGCGTGTGCAGGCTGACGGCCACGTCTTTATCCCAGACACGACCATTGGCGAAACCGAGCCATTCGCCATTTACCAGGCCGACCATAGTAAAGGGGTCCTTGAGGCGTTTGCGGCGCAAGGCCAGGATCTCTCCGTAAACACGCACACCCACGATATCGTAAAAGTCCTTTTCCACCTTCATGACCTTCTCGAGGTAACCGAGCATGGGGTCGATGTCGCTTTCTTGGATCGCGCGGATGTAAACCACACGTCCGTCTTTCAAAGTGATAGTGGCTTCTGGTATGGGAGGCAGGTTCATGGGGGCACCCTGCAGGATACCTTCGATATCGCGGACATCAATCTTCATTTCTTCAGTTGATACTGGGGTCGGGAGTTCTACTTTCATGTCGCATCCTTTTCTTGATGTATTTTGTTAAAGAGAGTATAGCATTCGGGATAATTGAAGTCAATAAACGCCAGACGATTAAGAAGAAAACAGGATTAATGTAACATCATGAAATCGTAAACTTATGACCTTTGCCAGTTGCTAAGCCAGCAGAGCACAATCATGTGCTGAATAATCGTGATAAAGTAACGTACATTTACAAACATCGAACGGCTAGATTTGATAACAGGAGTTCAATCGGAAAACGAGACGCAGATGATCACCATCTTCTTTAGACATAACCAGGCCAGGAACCTGGATGAGATACAGGCATTGCTGAGAGAAAGCGGATTCTGGAAGGTTTTTCCACCCGAAGGCATGGATATGGTTTCATGGGTGGTGATGATGGGAATCGGGCACGTGTTCACCCTCAGGCTGCATCTTTCGCGATGACGCGAGCTCAATATGAATATCGAGAGGAAGGCATGGAAGGCCTTTACTACCGAGTTTTATCCCATATATGATTTCCTGCCCCATTACCGGCAGTTTTATGCCGAAGCGGTCGCGAGGGATTAACAAAAAAGGCAACCACGAAGGCTGCCTTTTCAGTGAATGTTACCGGTCTTATTTTCCGTACTTCGCGAAATGCGGGGCGAAAATGACCTCCGGGTCGGGTATTTCGGCCGGGATGGGGTAGGATAGCCAGGTGACATTGAGGAAATGCTTGACGGTGATGTTTTCAGTGGTGCTGTTGCCACCCCATGTGCCGCAGCCGAGGGACATGGTAAAGGGCATGCCATTCTCCCAGTCACCGCTGTTACCCACACTTTGCGCCTGCCTCACCAGCATGCGGCTGACCTTGGCTTTGGTTGCCAGTTCAAGTATGTGTTCGTCATTGACCGAGTGAATGCCACAGGAATGGCCGTAACCGCTGAAGCCAGTGATGTCAATGACCATCTGCACCGCCTGGTCGAAGTTCTTGTACTTCCATAAGGTTAGTACGGGTGAAAGTTTTTCGGCTGAGAACATATCCTCAGCACCAATGCGCTCTCCCAGCACCATGATGAACTTGGTGCCATCGGGTACATTGATGCCCGCTTCTGTTGCAATGAACTTTACACTCTTGCATACGATCTTGCCGTTCAAATGACTGCCATCAGGCCACATGGTAGCCTTCAATTTGGCGCGGTCTTCTCCGCTTACCAGGTAACCGCCGGTCTTCTTCAATTCCTCCAGCAGGGTGTCAAAGATACCCTCCTGGATGATGATATTATTTTCGGCTGAACAAGACGTAGCGTTGTCGAAGATCTTGCCTTTACAGATCTTAGCCGCAGTAGCGGGAAGGTCAGCGGTCTCATCCACCACCACGGTGGCATTGCCGGCGCCAACGCCGTAAGCGGGTTTACCGCTGGAGTAGGCCGGTTTTACCACCCCGGCGCCGCCGGTAGCCAGCACCAGGTCAACTTTACTCATCAATTCCTGCGTCAGTTCAATGCTGGGTTCTTCTATGTACTGGACCAGGTCGAGCGGCGCGCCAACTTTTGCCAGTCCTTTACGCATTTCTTCACAGGTCACAGCGCAGGTCTTCTTGGCCCTGGGGTGCGGCGCAAAGATGACAGCGTTGCGCGCTTTAAGAATCATCAAACCGTTACATGGCATGGTTGATGAAGAGTTGGTCATGGGGGTGATGGCGCCGATGACGCCCATGGGTTTGGCGATTTTTACCAATCCTTTTTCAGGGACGCGTTCGATGACACCGACGGTCTTGACGCCTTGCAGGTCGCGTAGCACACCAAGAGTTTTTTTCTGATGTTTGAGGAGCTTATCCTCGTAGACGCCCAACCCGGTCTCGTCCACTGCCAGGCGGGCAACCGTTTCGGCAGTTTCTCGTTTATACGCTTCCCAACCGACAGCCAGGACCATCTCATCTACTTTTTCCTGAGGCCAAAACTCGATCACTTTTTGCGCTTCACGCGCTTTTGCGAGCAATTGGTCGATTAATTCAGTCATTGATTCTCTCCTGTTCTTGTATTATGGATTCGTTTATTCTGTGGCAGCAGCCAGCGCTGATTCAAAGATGTTCAAGGCATCGTTTATCTGGGCTTCCGTTACCACCAACGGCGGGATCCAGCGGATGGTGTTGTCCCAGGGGCCGGCGGTGAGCAGCATCATATTGCGGTCCAGGCATTCATGCTGTACGGCTTTGGTGGTTGTTTTATCCGGCTTGCCATGCGCATCACGGAATTCAGAACCCACCATCAGACCCAACCCGCGCACTTCAGCGATCTGCGGGTATTTCTCCTGCAGATGTGCCAATCCAGCCTTCAACTGCACACCGCGGACTGCGGCATTCTCAATAATTTTCTCTTCCTTCATCGCGCGGATGGTGGCTACGCCAGCGGCAGCAGCTACTGCGTTTCCACCGTAAGTACCGCCGTGTGAACCGGGGATCCATTTGGACATCAACTCAAGACGGCTGATCACAGCCGATATGGGCATGCCCGAAGCGATACCCTTGGCAACGGTCATGATATCCGGTTCAATATCAAAATGCTGATAACCGAACCATTTGCCTGTGCGCCCGAAGCCGGACTGGACTTCATCGGCTACCAACAAGATGCCGTGTTTTTGTGTCAGCTCACGTAAGCTTTTCATAAAAGATTTCGGAGGCACCACATAACCGCCTTCGCCGATGACCGGCTCAATAAAAATTGCGGCGGTTTCCTGCGGGGCTAACTGGGTCATTAACAAGAGCTCAAGTTCATCCAGGCACCATTGGCTGGTCTTTTCCTCGTCCCAACCATAGCGCAGCGCGTACGGGAAAGGTGTGATATAAACCCCGGGCATCAGCGGCTGGTAGCCGATCTTGTAGCTGTTTTTGGATGTGGTCATGGCCATGGTGGCGTTGGTGCGGCCGTGGAAGCTGCCCTGGAAAACAATGACATTTGGACGCCCGGTGGCGTGGCGGGCGAGCTTGAGTGCGCCTTCAACCGCTTCTGCTCCTGAGTTGCTAAAGAAGAATCCATCCAGCGAGGGAGGCAGGATGGTGCGCAGTTCATCCACCAGCTCAAGCAGCGGTTTGTGCACAACCAAATTGACCTGCCCGTGGATGAGCATCCCGGCTTGCTGGCGGATGGCTTCGACCACCTTAGGGTGGCAGTGACCAGTATTGGTCACACCAATACCGCAGGTGAAGTCCAGCACTTTGCGGCCGTCACTGGCGTACAGGTAACTGCCCTCGGCGTGGTCTACTATGATATCCGTGTAATGGGTCCAGACTGGTGATAAATGTTTAAGGTTCTCTTCGTAATTGATCATGAATCTGTCCTTTGAATTCGTGATATTTTTGGATGGTTGAGTCTATCCACGGGTGTCGATGTTTTTCTAAGATCGGGTCAATTTCAATTTGCTCCTGTCATCGTGAATCGATGTCAGGTTGAAAAATTGAATTCCCCAACCTTCCAACTTTTATATTATGGCATAAAAGTTCTGGTTGGGGAATTCATAAATATCATACCTATTCCAGGTAATTACTCACCACTCCTTCATACCCCATGGGAAACCCATCCCCGCCATTCGGTCCATGAAAGGTACCGGGTCAAAGAATTCGGGACCTTCCACGCCGGTGGCTTTCCAGATACCTTCCGCCAACAGTTCCATACCGATGACGGCGTTGAAAGCGGTTTGTGTGACCACCACCTGGCAATCGAATTTGTCCATGCTTTCTTTATTATCAGCGACCTGGTAGAGGTACACATTCTTTTCCTTGCCGTCCTTTTTACCCTTAACCCAGGTGCCGGCGCAGGTCTGGCCTTCCATCAGCGGACCCAGGTGGGCGGGGTCGGGCAGGCAGGCCGCCACCACATCGCGCGGGGCTACTTCCACTTTACCGACCTTGATGGGTTCCTTGTTGTCCAGTCCAAGCAGGTGTAATGTCTGCAGGATGCCGATGAACTCATCGCCAAGGCCGTACTTGAAGGTGACGCGTTTGCAGTCAATGTAACGCGGCACCAGCAGCACTTCCTCGTGCTCCACGTTGACGCATTCGTTCGGGCCGATGCCTTCAGGGAAGTCAAAGACCTCCTTTTCCGAGAAGGGCTCAGTGGTGAACCAGCCTTTGCCTTTTTCCCAGATCACAGGGGGATTGAGGCATTCCTCGATCGTCGTCCAGATGGAGAAGTTGGGAGCGAAATCGTAACCTTTCACGATGAGGTTGGCGCCGTCGCGCACGTTAACTTCATCAATCTCGTCAAAGAGGTGAGTGGCTGCGTACTTGGCGAACACATCCGCCATACCCGGCTCTACACCCAGTCCTAACAGCGCCAGGATGCCTTTTTCCTTCCACTTATCAGCGCGCGCGAACTGGTAATCTCCGAGCTTGATACCAGGCGTGGAGTAGGGGGTTTCAGGATGGGGATGCGAGAGTGTCATCGCCATATCCATATAGTTGGTGCCCACATTGTACGCCGCGTCAAATATGGCCTCGTTGAAGCTCGGATCGCAGGCATTCATGATCAGGTCGACTTTATATTTCTTCGCCAGTTCCTCGATCATCCCGCGGTTACGCGCATCCACGAATTCTACAGGACAGCGCTCGTTGTCCTTGATCTTGGCCTGAACTTCCAGTGTGCGCTCCTTGTTGTAATCCGCCAGCACCATTTTTTCCAACCAGGGCCTCCTGGCAGCCATAACTGCGATGGCTTCACCAACACCGCCCACTCCAACTAACAATACTTTCATGACTTCCTCCTGTTTTCTTTTTATTATTTTGCTTCTTCTTCAACTGGTCCCAACACATACGGATCCACATCTGGGATATCCTTCTTCACCCATTTGCGGATTGGGAAGTACAATACCGCGCCAATAGCCATAGCGATCAAAGCCAATCCGACCGCCCCCTGCCAGCCGTAATCAATGATCTGACTGACAATGGCGATGACGATGATGGTCAATGGGGCGACAACGATATAAATCAATCCCCATACCCCGCCAGGTACGCGGTTGCGCGGTAGATCCGGTTTTTTATACCGTAATACCACCAGCGCGAAAATCTCTGCCATCAACACCAGCATGTTGAGGAACACGTCGATTACCACCAGGTTCTGGAAGGCGGATGTGGAGAATATCAGGTAGAAAACCCCGCAGATGAGAATCGACACCCACGGCGTGCCGTACTTGGGATGTACTTTATTCAACCAGGTCGGCATCATGCCGTCCTCCGCCATAGCGTAGGGAACACGCGTACCTCCCAATCCATTACCGATGAACAGGCCGATCATGGAGAAAATGGCAGAGATGCCCACGATGGCGCCCAGGAAGTAGGATAGCGGGCTGTCTTTACCGGCGACCTTGTCACCGATGCGGTGAGCGATGGTCGGAAATTCCCAGCCGGCATCGGAGCCCGGATCGATACCCCAGGTGAGCATTTTCTCATCCTCGATGCCGTATTCGTTAAGGATGGGACCAATGCCTGCGCCTGTTTCAGATTCTTCAAGTCCCCATGCCAGGTATTGCCCATCTTCACCGGCTCCACCGTACAGGCCGGCCACGGTTGGGATCGAATAGGAAAGGATGGCCGCAATGAGCACCAGCACCATGGCGCGTGGGTAGGTCTTCTTGGGATTTTTAATTTCATCACCCGCGGCGGTGGGAAGCTCCCAACCCATGAAATTCCACATAGCCACATAAATGCCCACGCTCAACGCACCCAACAGGTTACGTCCGTTGACTTCAGCCCCGCCTGGCAGGAATGGAATATTGCTGGGGGTGCCGTTGACAATCCAGGCGTAAATGCCGAAACCAGACATGATGATAATTGGGATGATCATGGCTACACCCAGCCAGCTGGCGGTGAGACCGGAGAGTTTGGCGCCGCGCATATTGAGCAGTGAGATGGTGATGATCAGCACCGCCGCTACCAGCCATGAGAGCAAGTCAGATGAAACCTCCACACCTCCGATGGTGGCGCCGTCGCTGAGGGCGGGAATGAAGTAGCTCAGGTACCACGCGGTCCAAACCGGGTAGATGGAAACATCCACCCAGGAGACCACCCAGTTCATCCNNGATAAATGGACACATCTACCCAGGAGACCACCCAGTTCATCCATCCGGACATGAAACCGGCGAACGGACCGAAGGCCTGTTTGACCCAGTGATAATAGCCTCCTTCCACCGGCATCATCGACTGCATTTCGCGCACCATCAACATGTTCGGAATACTAAAGACGAGTGGTGTGATGATCATCAGCAGCAGCGCCAATCCCGGGCCGGAGAGGCCTACCATGGGTTCCGCGCCAAATGCGCCACCGCACACCGTGAAGTAGATGAGTGCGAACAGTGGAATAATGGTCAGTTCCCTTTTGAGTTTTTGCTTCTCAGACTTGACGAGCGTTGCCTTATCGATTTCTGGTGCCATATTTCCTCCTATGAAAAACCCAGTCTATGAAATAAGCGGGTTGCATCGACCCCGCATCCGGAATATCCAGGCAATTGCACACCAATAAACGAGGTTAAGGCTCAGTCTTTTGACACAATAAATGATGGGATCGGCCAGATATGGTCGTCTTTTATCTTAATAGGTACAAAGGAGATGTGGGTTTTACGCACGCCCGGAATCTTACCAACCACCTCGGTAACAAAATCGAACATCGCGCTGTTATCGCGGGTAAAAACTTGAATACTGATATCAGTATCACCGGTGGCATAAGCGATGTAACTGACTGATTCAAATTCGGCGAGCTGCATGGCGATGGTTTTAACCTGTGAAGGTTCGACCTCGATGAACACATCCGCGCATACCGGCAGACCGATGCCCTCGGCATTGACATTACCGCGCACGCTGATGACGCCGTTGTTGATGAGGCGATTGATGCGGTAACGCACCGCGCGTTCAGAAATCTCTTCACCGATGCGTTTGGCAATTTGCGCGCAACTCATTCTGCCGTCGTTCAGCAAGATATCTGAAATCTTTTTATCAATTGCGTCGATTTTTATCAAATACGACCCACCCACTGCTGAAATATACATAAATTATAGATATTTATTCCGAAAATACAAGTAGCATTCAATTAAAAAACGTTTTTTAAGATTTATTTATGAACTCAGCGTCATGAATTTAGCCTTTTCGGAAAATTTATTACTTAAAAATACTTGACACGAAGCATTTTCTTGTCATAATAAATCCATGGGAAAAACAACATCTTTCCCAGTTTTCCCTTGTTTATCGGTAATGTTCAGTCCATTATTGTGCGAAATCGGCAATTGTTGTCTGTTCCCTTGTTCCTTTTGAAAGTCAAAACCATTCTTGATCCAAGGAGGAGAGATGTCACAGAATTTTAAAGAAGCACTTGCATATTCAGGTCGTTGGTTGGAAATCATTGAAAAAGCCGAGGTGAGCGAAGCCGAAGGCAAACAGATCATCGAAGAAAGCAAGAAGAATTTCGCAGATTACTTTAATAAAGGCTGGTTGGAATACCGGAAATCCGTCACCGAAGCTGGTGACTGGGCTTGCGTGGAATGGACAGGCAAGGGTGCGATTTTCAAGGATGTATTGGGTCGTGAATATATCGACTGCCTCGGCGGTTATGGCATGATGGATCATGGTTGGAGCCATCCGGATGTGGTGAAGGCAGTGGCGGCGCAACTGCGACGTACCCCCATGCCCAGCCAGGAATTGATTGACCCGCTGCGCGGTGTACTGGCCAAACTGATGGCAAATATCACCCCGGGAGATATCAAGTATTCCTTCTTCTGCGCCAGTGGTACCGAAGCTGTTGAAGGCGCGATAAAGTTAGCAAAGATGTATTCCCAGAAACCCGCCTTCATCGTTGCTACCAAGGCTTTCCACGGCAAGACCATGGGTTCACTTTCCATGCTGGGCAAGGCAGATTACCGCGTGCCGCCCGGCTTGCTATACGCTGGTCCGGTGTACCATGTGCCTTATGGCGATGCTGCCGCAGTCGAACGCCAATTGGAGATTTGCGACCAGGTGGGCATCGGGGTCGCTGCTGTGATGATGGAACCCATCCAGGGTGAAGCAGGCGCGATTGTGCCGCCGGATGATTTCTGGCCACGCATCCGCAAAGCCACTAAGGAACATGGCGTGCTTTTGATTGCAGACGAAGTCCAGACTGGAATGGGCCGCACAGGAAAAATGTGGGGTGTGGAGCACTGGGGTGTGGAACCCGACATCATCGCGGTCGCCAAATCATTGGGCGGCGGTGTTATGCCCATCAGTTCCTTCTGCTCAACCGAAGAAATCTGGCAGGTGATGATGGAGCCGAATCCGTTCATTCACACTACCACCACCGGCGGCGGCGCGTTGGCTTGCTCCGCGGCTATCGCCGCCATCAATGTAGCGTTGCGTGATGATTTCCCGAAGCAGGCTCATGAAAAAGGCGAATACTTCATGAAAGCCCTTAAAGTGCTGGAGAAAAAGTATGCCAACGTGTATGACTTCATTTCCGGCAAGGGTCTGCTCATCGGGCAGCATTTCAAGGATGCGGAAGTTGGTTACAAAGTTGCGGCAGGGCTCTTCAAACGCGGCGTCCTGGTCGCTGGTACGCTAACCAGCGCCCATACCGTCCGTATTGAACCGCCAATCGTAATCGAGTATCCGCAGATAGACGAAGTTTTAAACCGTCTTGAGGACACATTGAAGGAAGTCAGCTAGTAGCAGCGAGATAATCCATCTTATCCACATAAGTTATGAAAGGAAGGGTCTAATGGTTCTTGAAGGTTATCAATATGCTTGGCTGGTTTTTTTGTTCATCGCGCTTTTCTTCGCCGTGCGCATCATCGTGGGTGTGTGGGCAGGACGGAAAGTGCAGGATAACACGGACTATGTTGTGGCTGGCAGGAGGCTTCCCATTCACATGGCAGCGGCTTCCATCATGGCCACCTGGTTCGCGGCTGAAACCCTGATGGGTGCATCTGAAACGGCTTATGACTACGGCTTTCAGGGGGTGATCTTTGACCCCTTCGGCGCCTCAGCCTGTCTCTTCCTCTCAGGGTTCCTGTTCGTTCGCCTGATGCGGCGCGCCAAATACCTCACCATTGTGGACTTTTTTGAAAGGCGCTATAACAAACTGACGGTTGTCCTGTCGGTCATCGCGGAAATGTTGACCTACTTCTCCTGGACTGCCGCGCAGATCGTGGCGGGCGGCGCCATTGCCCAGGGTATTTTTGG
>DHGL01000029.1:0-20716 GCA_002402725.1 Anaerolineaceae bacterium UBA4799 | reverse complement strand
ATGATGGCGGATACCCTGCTGGACTTCTTCCAGATGTTCCTGACGGCTATCGGCATTTCGCTGGTATTCATCTTTATGCTTAAAGCGGTTGGCGGCTTCCCCGGCATGATCGAAGGCGCGGGATCCACTTACGTTTCTCAACCATTTAAACTTTTACCCATCAAGGGTGAGGGTTACCTGGGCTACACCGGCGTCACCGGTTGGATGTACTGGCTGGCAGCCTGGATGGCGATTGGGCTCGGCTCTGTGGCTACCCAGGACCTCATGCAGCGCTCAATGGCGGCGCGCAACCAGGCCACCTCAGTGTACGGTTCTTACTTCGCTGGCGTACTCTACCTGTTCTTCGGCATCATGAGCCCGCTTGTGGGTATCATGGCCTATAAATTAAACCCGGGTATGGAGGACACCAGTTACCTGCTGGTGCACGCGGCCATGGAACACATGCCCGCGCTGCTGACAGCCATCTTCATCGCCGCGCTGGTCTCAGCGTTGATGAGCACGTCAGACAGCTCCCTGCTGGCAGGTGCTTCGGCAGTGACGGAGAACTTAATACCGTTGATCACCGGCAAGAAACTGGAGGGTAAGAAAGCGTTGTGGGCAACCAGGATCATGGTGCTCATCAACGCTGCCATCGGTCTGGCTATCGCGCTGTGGGCGCAGACGATCTACGAGCTATCCGTTGTCGCCTGGACGCTGCTCCTGGTAGGCCTCTTCACGCCATTTGCCTTCGGCATGTACTGGAAGAAAGCCAACGCATCAGGAGCCAACACGGCTTTCATTGGCGGCTTTGTCGTTTGGATTCTGGCGACGGTCTTCTTCTTCAACACCGGCTTGGGCGGGCAATCCACAGCGCTCGTTTGTGAATACGCCGGTGAAGGCGCTTTTAGTGAAGGCTGGTGGTGTGCCTTCTGGGACGCGGTTTACGTAGCTTCGTTCGTGGCTTTCCTCTCCGCGATTATTCTGATGATCGTGGTTTCACTCGCCACACAGAAAAAAGACCCGGCCAAGAAACTGGTGGATTACTACGGCGAACCCATCGATATGAATCCCAAGCTGCACCTGGGGATCCTGCCCATCAAGGATGCTTTCCGCAAGATCACCAAGGAAGAAAAGGAAATCACCTGATCTTCCACTGTGCTGGCAGCTTGTTACTGTCGATGGCAGGTTGCCTAAATAAAATCTAAATGAGTATAATGAGTGGCGTCCATGGTCACCGGCTTTGGACGCCACTACATTTCCACCTTTGATCATCCATCACTCGGAGGTCGATAGGACTTTCATGTCAAACTTTAATCCTGAAGAACTCAAGTATTACGCGCTCATTTTCGGGGTTATCCTGTTGGTCGTTTTCATCTACCGCAAAGCGATCAAGAAAGTGCGCGAAAAACAAGAAACCAAACTGAAGGAACAATCCGGTTTCAAACCTGCTGCCAGGGTCCAGGCTGAAAGACCCGCCTTGACCGAGGAGCAGTTCAACAAAGTCTGGAAGAATCTCTCATACCTCATTTTGATGGCGGGGGTTGGGAACCTGTATATGGCATACACCGCGATCCGGAGCGCCACCCAACCAAATGGATTGTGGGTGTGGTGGATCGACGCGGTCTTCAGTATCTTTGCCGCGGCAGCCGCGTTCATGATGTGGCGCAAGAAAGAAAAACTCTGGGTTTTTATTTACTTTATTCTGCTGCTTGTACCCATTTTCTTGTTCATGTCCATAAAAGGGTCACCCTTTAAAGTAAGTGCGCTCATCCACCTTTTCCCCTTAGTATTGCTCTACTTCGCGCTCAAACCAATCTGGACTGGCATGAAACAGTGAAAACCAATTGTTAAAACCAAAACCCCTCACGAAGATAAAGTGAGGGGTTTTGGTATTAATTCAGTCGATTATCTGCGAAACAGCTTCCTTGAATACCTTCGAATGGTAGTCGATATCGGTTTCCGTAACATCCGGGGCGATGAGCGCCATGTTGTGGAAGGGCGTCATGAGGATACTGCGGTTCATCGCTGCCAGGTGCATGTAGCGGTCCAGTTCCGAATCTACCGCGGCTTCAGCGTCACCGCCATTGCGCGGCAGTTCAGTACAGAACCAGTACTCGGCGCGGCAACCCAGGCGGTTGATAACCCATGGCAGTTTGTATTCATCAATGGTCTTCTTAACCCCGTCGGTAAAGCGGATGGCCAGCGGGATGGTGTGGGCGAAGGTCTCTTTGCTCAAAGTGCTCTGCAGCGTGGCGCGCATCGCTGCCAGCGAGAGGGCATTCCCCGCCAGGGTACCGCCAATGCCGCCGACATCTGATTCATCCACCTTAATGCTTTTCGATACGCGGTCTCCCACCTCTTCCGATAAACCGTAAACCGCTGCGGGTACACCGCTGCCGATGGTCTTGCCGACTGTCAGGATATCCGGTTCCAGGCCGGCTTCGCCGGTGTAACCACCTGGCCCGGCGCACATGGTGTGGGTTTCATCAATGATCAGCAGGGTATTGTACTTGCGAGTGAGTGCCCGCAGCGCCTCGTGGTAACCGGGGTCAGGGTGGATGATGCCGATGTTGGTCATCACCGGTTCTGCCAGCACGCAGGCGATATCGCCGGCCGCCAGTGCCTGCTCAAGGGCGGGAATGTTGTTCCAGGGGATGACGCGCGTGGTGACCACCGGGTTCACCTGTGGACCAATTGCGCCGGGACGTGGACCGGGAATGCCGTCGTTAATCGTGATGAAGGTCTCATCCACCGAGCCATGGTAACAGTAATCGTACACCAGCACATAAGGCCGTTTGGTGATGTGCCGGCAAAGGCGCAGTGCAAAGCGGTTGGCGTCTGTAGCGGTGAGCGTGGTTTGCCAGTATTTGAGCTTAAAGCGCCGTTGCAATTCTTCCCCTACCCAAATGGCATCTTCAGTAGGCAGCATGAAGGTGATGCCTTTATCAAGTTGCTTCTTGATCTCTGCGACGGGAATCTCAGGCGAATGACCCACCATGGCGCCGGTGTCTCCGAGGCAGAAATCCAGGAACTCCTTGCCATCAGCGCAGGTGAAATGAGCGCCTTTGGCATGGCTGACAAAGAGCGGATAGCCGCCAGCCCAACGTACCATCCAGTTCATGGGCACGCCATCCAACAGGCAGCCTCTGGCGCGTTGATACAGAGCGTAGCACCTGGGATGTTCACGGGCAAACTGTTGAATTTCTGACTGAAGTACTCTATCAAGCTTATCTCGATTGATGGTTGCCATAAAGCTCCTCTCCTTGTTCTTTTTAGGTGTCATTTAATTATATTCGTCCTGAAAAAGGCGATGCCAAAAAGGCTATAATAATCCTGCGGTCGTCCATTGACAGGTAATCGATATGGTCTACCAGGGAGCCATTTGCTTGAATGCTACAAAAAGAAGGAAGGAACCTTATGAGAATTTTGACACCACAACAGGAAGAACTATTGTCGCGAGAGAGAAGTCTTCTCAACGACCTGCGCCTGAAATTACTTGGGTATAACGCCTCGAGCGAGGATGTGTCGTCTCTCGGGCAATCCATCTCACAACTGGATGACCTGTTCCTGCTGGTCATTGTTGGTGAATTCAATGCCGGCAAGAGCGCTTTCATCAATGCGCTGTTGGGTCAAAAACTTCTCAAAGAAGGGGTGACACCCACGACCTCTCAGATCAACATCCTGCGCTTTGGTGAGAAAGGCGAATCCAGCCTGGTGGAGGAGGGACATACCCTGCTCCTGTACCCGGTTGAGCTGTTATCTGAGTTGAGCATTGTGGATACCCCAGGCACCAACGCGGTCATCCGGCAGCACGAGGAACTGACCACGCACTTCATCCCCCGCGCTGACCTGGTGCTGTTCGTTACCTCTGCTGACCGCCCCTTTACTGAAAGCGAACGGGCTTTCATGGAACACATCCGCGATTGGGGCAAAAAAGTGATCATCATACTCAACAAGACTGACCTTTTCCAGGATGAGAGCGAACTTGAACAGGTGGTGGAATTTGTCAAACAGAACGCCCGGACTTTGCTCGGCAGTACCCCTCAAATCTTTCCGGTAAGCTCCAGGCTGGCGCTACGCGCGAAAATGGGTGAACCCCAGTTCTGGCACGATAGTGGCTTTGAAGCGCTGGAAACCTACATTCACAACAGCCTGGACCAGACGGAACAGATTCGCCTTAAGTTCCTTAACCCGCTGGGGGTGGGAGCGCACTTGACCAGTAAATATTATGAAAGGGCTGAAACCCAACGAGTAATCCTTCAAGAGGACATCAGCATGCTGCAGAATGTGGAAAGGCAGCAGGAGGTGTACCGCAGTGATATGCGCAAAGATTTTGAATTCCGCATGGCGGACGTGGAGAACATCTTTTATGAAATGGAGCAGCGCGGCGATGCCTTCTTTGAAGACCGATTCAGGTTGGTGAAGGTGCTGGACCTGCTTAAAAAAGAACGCATGCAGTCGGATTTTACCCGCGAGGTGGTGGCTGACCTGCCGGTACAGGTGGAAACAAAGGTAAACGCCTTAATCGACTGGCTGGTGGGGTCTGACCTGCAGCAGTGGAAAGCGGTAACGTCTTACCTGGCGGAGCGCCAGCGCGAGCACAAGGAAAAGCTGATAGGAGAAGGCATTAACAGCAATTTCACCTACGACCGCGATCGCCTACTGGACGCCATCGGCAGGGAGGCGGAACAGGTGGTAAACGGTTTTGATAAGCATGCCGAGGCCGCTGCCATCGCGGAGAATGCCAAGAACGCCGTGGCAGCATCTGCGGCGGTAGAGGTGGGGGCCATCGGGTTGGGAACGGTTGTCACCATACTCGCCAGCACAATGGCCGCGGATGTCACCGGTATCCTGGCGGCTGGGGCGGTGGCGGCGCTGGGACTGTTCATCATCCCCGCCAAACGCCGTAAAGCCAAGAGCGAGCTGCACCAGAAACTGGTGAACTTGCGCGTTGAGCTGGTGGAGTCTTTGAGGCAGGAGTTCACAAAAGAGATCGACCTCAGCCTCAAGCGCATTGAGGAAGCTATTTCCCCGTACACCCGTTTCGTGCGTTCTGAAAGCGCGCATAATGAAAAGATCCTCGATGAACTAAAAGCCGCGCAATTGGCGCTCAGTCAGATGCGCAGCCAGATTGAGGGATGGTAAAACTCATTTGGTTGATTGAGGATGCACGGGTATCAGTTTTCAGGTTTATCCATGAACTGACGTTCATACAGTTGGGCGTACAGGCCGTTCTGTTCTAACAGGCTTTTATGCGTTCCCTGTTCCACAATCCTGCCCTCATCAATTACGAAAACCAGATCCGCGTTGCGCACTGTCGAGAGCCGGTGGGCGATGACCACGGCGGTGCGTCCTTTAAGCATGCGCGCGATGGCATCCTGCAGCAGCGCTTCGGTCACAGAATCGATGTTGGCGGTGGCTTCATCCAATATGAGCACGCCGGGATCGGTCAACAGCGCCCGGGCGATGCTCAGTAGCTGGCGCTGACCCTGTGACAGATTCACGCCGCCTTCCAGTACGCGAGTATGGTAGCCATCCGGCAGGCGGTCGATGAAGTCATGCGCGTTGGCCTGCCTGGCAGCATTTATCACTTCCTCATCTGATGCCTGTGGATTGCCGAACCTGATATTATCGGCGATGGAGCGCGAGAAAAGGAAAGGATCCTGTGAGATAACACGCACCTGCCTGCGTAGTGACTTGACGGTGACATCGCGGATATCCACGCCGTCGATGGTTATCGCACCATCAGTGACGTCATAGAACCTGGCGATGAGATTGGCGATGGTGGTCTTGCCAGCGCCTGTCGGTCCTACCAGCGCGGCGGTCTTGCCGGGTGGAATAAGGATATTTATATCATGCAATACTTCAGGCAAATCGGCGTTGTACTTGAACGATACACCGGTAAACTGGATTTCTCCTTTTTGCGGGATCAATTCAGGGGCGCCAGTTTTTTCGGTAATTTCGAGCGGGATATCCAGTAACTTTACCACCTGTTCCCCACCAGCCATGGCAGATTGAAACGTGGTGTAAATGCGGCTGATTTCCTGGATGGGTTGGAAGAACCTTGTCACATAGCTCAGGAATGCCACCATCACGCCCATGGTGACAGTTCCCTCCACCACGTAATGCCCGCCAAACCACAGCACGATCACGGTTGCCAGCATGCCCAGGAACTCAATGCCCGGCAGGAAAATGAACGACAGGTTCATAGCGTTGATGTAAGCGTCGCGATTTTTCAGGTTAACCTGTTCAAAGCGTTCCTGCGAGGCTTCCTCCCGGGTGAAGGCCTGGATTGCCCGCATGCCATTGATATCCATCGCCAGGTCACCTACCACCGCGGCGACGCTGGAACGGGTCTCGCGGAAAGCTTTACGCGCCTGACGTGAAAACAACCAGGTGGCAACGAGCATGACGGGCAGTACTAGAAAGGTGAGCAGCGCCAGCCTGGGGCTCATGCTGAGCATGACAACGATGATACCGATGAGCACAACCAGATCACCCAGCAGGGTGATAACCCCCTGTGAAAGCAGTTCATTGATTTCAGCCACGTCATTGATGACGCGTGAGACGGTAACCCCCACAATATGGCGGTCATGATAAGACTGCTGCAGGTACTGAAGTTTATTAAAGAGGTCAGCACGTAGGGAGGTGAGCACCTTCTGTCCGACCCAGGAAAGGACGTAGCGTTGAATGGAACTGGCGGCGAATAAGATAACAAATGATATAGCGAGGAGAAGCGAAATGCGCGCCAACCCCTGGTGGTCACCGGGAATGATGTACTGGTCTATGGCCACCTTGATGAGGTAAGGCGTGAGCAGCGTCAGCCCGGCTTCCACCAGCGTCAAAAGAAAAGCACCGGCCATGCGCCAGCGGTATGGAGCGAGGTAGGATAACATGCGCCGTACTACGTGCGGGTTGTAGACTTCGCCGCTCTGTTCGCCAACGCTGCCGAAATCCTCCAGCAGGCTGCGCGGTCCTAATCCGGAGGTTGAGGGTCCGATGGAAAAACTCACCCGCTCTCCTCCTGTTTCTTCAACTGCTGGTGATAAATGGCGCGGTAGGTACTGGAGCTGTGCAGCAGTTCCTCGTGAGTACCGCGCGCCGCGATGCTCCCGGCTTCAAGCACAAGAATGAGATCGGCGTTGCGCACGGTGGACAGGCGGTGGGCAATCACAAAGGTGGTGCGTCCCTTGATCAACCTGGCGAGCGCCTGTTGAATGAGTTGCTCGGTCGTGGTGTCTACGGAGGCGGTGGCGTCATCCAGAATTAAGATGCGCGGGTTCATCAGTAATGCCCTGGCGATGGCAATGCGCTGTTTCTGCCCGCCGGAAAGCGTGACGCCCCGTTCACCGACGCGAGTCTGATAACCTTGGCGGGTTTGCATGATGAATTCATGCGCCTGTGCTGCACGAGCCGCGGCAATGACCTCATCATCCGTGGCTTTCTCGTTCCCGAAGGCGATGTTCTCACGGATTGTAGAAGCGAAAAGCGTGGTTTCCTGCAATACAATGCCGATTTGGCAGCGTAGTGATTTGAGGGTCATTTTTCGGATGTCCATCTCGTCAACCAGGATACGGCCGGAACTTGGATCATAAAACCGCGGGATCAGGTTGATGATGGAGGATTTTCCAGAACCGGTAAGCCCCAACAAGGCTACCTTCTGACCGGGTTGAACATCAAAGGAGATGTCTTTTAATATCTGGTTGCGTCCGTAATGAAAGGAAACGTTCTCAAAACGAACCCTGCCTTTAATTTGCTTTATTGGTTTAGCGCCAGGTTCATCCTGCACCTGAGAATTGGTATCGAGAACATCGAAGATACGTTCAGATGCCGCACCGGCGATGGCGATGGAGGGGATGATCAAACCCAACCGCCGCACAGGTTCAATGAGGTTGCCAACATAACTGACAAAAGCCACGATAGTACCCATGGTGATGCTCCCCTCAATGTATTGCGTACCACCATAATAGATGATGATGGCCATTCCCAGGTTGGCAATGAGGAACAGCAACGGGACGTTAAGCGCCTGCATGCGCGCTGCCCGGTTGGATAAATGGAACCAGGCGTCATTGGTTATGCCGAAGCGCTCTATTTCTGCCTCTTCCTGGGCGTAGGCTTTGACCACCCGGCTGCCGCGCAGGTTCTGCTCTACTGCGGTAGTCAGCACTGCCAGTTGTTTTTGCACCTGCAGTGAAAGTGGACGGAACCTGGAACCAAAGCGGATGGCTTGAAAAACCAACGGTGGCATGGTGAGTAGAATCAGCAAACCGAGTCGAAAATCCATGACCAGCAGCACGACGGCGGTAATGAGCAGCAGCAGCACGCCCTCGGCAATCCTCAGCGTAGCCCTGCCGGTAAGAAAGCGCACCCTTTCTACATCCTGAACCGCGCGTGAGAGCAGTTCGCCGGTTTCAGACTGGTCGTGGAAGGAGAAAGACAATTGGGTCAGTTTACGCTGGATGTCATTACGCAGGTCAAACGCCACGTTCTGCGAAGCGGTCTCGGTCTGCAACCCCACGAAATAATTGAGCACTCCCTTGATAATGGTCATTCCCAGCAATGCCAGTACAGACCAGGCTAACACGCTCATCTGTTTACCCGCAATGCCATTATCGATGATCCAACGGATAAATTGCGGGATCAGCGTATTTAAGCCCAGTACAGCGAGCAAGGCAAGGTAAGCCCCGGCGGTTTTTTTCCAGTAAGGGCGCAGGTAGCCGTAAGCTCGCCGCAGCACCTGGAAGAGCGGAGCGGAGGGCATAGGCAGCGGTACGTTTTGGGTCAGATTTTTCTGATGGTTCAAAATGGGTTTACCTTGCGCAGTCTCAAGAATACTACAAACCCCGGAAAAATTCAAAGCCAAAGAAGGCGGGAGGAGAAAATCGATCGCAATTGGTTGGCATATCGGGGATTCGCCATGTGAATTCGCGCTGCTGTATCAACGCCTGGATTACGTTATACTTACCCTATCCAGTTCATGCAGGCAGGAGACCCGGGTGCGTATCGCGATCGTACATGATGCATTATGCGTTTCAGGCGGTGCCGAGCGGATGGTACTATGGCTGGCTAAGGCATTCCCTCAAGCGCCGGTTTACACTTCCGTGTATCTGCCGGCGAATACTTTTGCCGATTTTAAAGGTCTGCAAATCAACACGCTGCCTTTTGCTCGTCTGGTCAAATCTGAGCGCCAGTTCAAGCTGCTTTACCCGTTGTGGTACGCCCTGATGCAACGTGATGATTTCAGGGATTTCGATGTGGTGTTGTCTTCTTCCACTTACCTGGCCAAGTTCATCCGCCCGGCTTCAACCGTAAGGCATGTGTGTTACCTTTACGCCCCCTTTCGGCTGCTGTGGAAACCTGAATCCTACACCACCGAGAGCCTGCCTACGCGCGGTGTTGCCACATCGTTGGTGAAGCGGGTCACCCCGTTGCTGCGTCGCTGGGATCTGAAGCGGACACGTGAAATCCCGAAACTTGCCACTACCTGCCGCAACATGGCGGATGAGATCCTCAAAGTGTATAACATGCCAGCGCAGGTCATCTATCCGCCTGTGGAAATACCCACTCAGCCTGTGACCGATAAGGGAGAGGATTATTACCTTTCGGTCTCACGGCTAATCTCGCATAAACGGGTGGACCTGTCAGTAAAAGCCTGTACCCGTTTAGGGAAACGACTGGTGGTGGTTGGGGATGGTCCAGAAAGAGCGCGGCTGGAACAAATGGCCGGTCCAACGATCCGTTTTGTTGGCAGGGTGAGTGATGAGGAGGTACAGCGCTTATTCAGCCGCGCGCGCGGGTTGATCTTCCCGAGTTATGAGGATTACGGCATCGTGCCCTTGGAAGCACAGGCCTGGGGGGTTCCAGTCATCGCTTTTGGTAAAGGCGGAGTACTCGAGACAGTTAAAGAAGACGTCAGCGGCGTTTTCTTTGAACACCAGGAAGAAGACAGCCTGGTTGAAGCACTCAGGCGCTTTGAAAACACCGATTTTGATGTCCGCCTGATTCGTGAATGGGTTGCAGGTTTTAACGTAGAGAGCTTTAACACTAAGATTCGGCAGTTCGTGCAGGCATCATGAACATAGCACATTACTTGTTTATTGAGTAAAATACCAATACCACGCTGGTAAGGATTGTCTTTGACCACGAAAATTCAAAACGGAAATCATGCGCTCATCATCAAGAACGGATATAAACCGTGGCTGGTTTCCGGGCTGCTGCTATTCTCAGATCTGGCAGCCATCGTCATCTCCTTTTTCCTCTCATTCTATCTCAGGAAAGCCCTCATCCCCATCATCGGCGGCGTACTGAACTTTGAACAGGTAGCCCCCTTATTTCTGATGCTTATCATATTCATCCTGGTGATTTTCCTGTTCTTTGGTTTCTACCCCGGTCATGGCCGCACGGGAGTGGTCGAGTTCCGGGAAATCGTTTATATCGTCTCTTTCTCTCATGTTATTGTGGCAATGATCATCTTTATTCTCGGTTACGGGCCGCGGTTTTCGAGGCTGGTTTTCCTGTTCAATTGGTTTTTTGCGTTGGTGTTGATCACCAGTTTCCGCTTACTGCTCCACAACCGCGGATCGCTGCGGACCTGGTGGGGGCAACCTGCCGTTGTAATCGGCGGCATCACAGACGCGACCATGGTCATCCGCCATCTGCAGTCAGCGCGGCGTATTGCCTATCGCCCTGTAGCCGCCATCATCTTGGATAAGGAAATCCCGCAAGACAAGATACAGGGCGTGCCGGTTTACCCCTTCTCGGAGGAACTGCTGCATGAATTTCGCAAAGCGAACATCCGGCTGGGAATCTTCACCAATCGCACGGTTTCTACACGCCTGGGTTTCCGCAAGTATCTGCAGACTTTCAGCCTGGTTTTTCCCAAACTGGTGTATGTTTTGGGGGACTCTCCGTTAAATATGCTGTCAATGAAAACCATGGATTTAGACGGACACCCCGCTCTGCAGGTGCAGTACAATCTACTGAATCCTTTTTCGCTGTTTATCAAACGCGTGGTGGACCTGGTCATAAGCCTGGTCAGCCTGGTCTTCACGTTCCCGCTCTTCCTGCTATTTTCCCTGATGATATGGATCGATTCACCGGGACCGGTGCTATATACGCAAGAGCGAATGGGCAGGGGAGGAAAGCTCTTCAATATTTATAAGTTCCGCACAATGGTTGTGGGTGCTGAAAAGAAACTGGAAGATCTGCTGGCCGCTGATGAAAACTTGCGCGAGGAATTCGAAAAGTATCACAAACTTCAGAAAGATCCGCGCGTCACCAGGGTTGGCAGGTTCCTGCGCAAGATCAGCTTTGACGAGTTCCCGCAAATAATCAACGTGATTAAGGGCGACATGAGTTGGGTTGGTCCGCGGGCATATTTGCCCGGCGAACTGGAGCAGATGGGAGACTCCGCTGCCATTATCCACCGCGTGTCACCAGGTTTAACCGGTTGGTGGCAGGTGATGGGACGGCACAGCGTTAGTTTCAAAGACCGCCTGCAGCTGGATGAATATTACATCAGCAACTTCTCATTGTTGATGGATGTGTTCATTTTGTTTAAGACCTTTTTTATCGTGGTCAGCGGGCGCGGAGCGTGAAAACCGCGTTCAAGTCTGACGTGTGAAGCCGGGATTGCTCGAGCATCGTATGACCCAGCGAAAAGACAGGTTCACCGCCTTATACTTGCTCATTACCTTCATCGAGGGCATTATCGTGGCAGTTGTCCTGCTCTCGATTCCCTCTGACCCCAAGAACGCCTTCCTGTTCGGTTACTCGAAGAGCCGCCTGGTAATGCTCGGCGCGGTGCTGGTGCTGCTGCTCTTCTTAGCGACATTGCTCATCATTAAGCGCTTCCGCTCACGCATTGCCGGGTTTCTTTCTCCCGAATCACGCCTGCGGAAGGTCCTTCCCTGGGCGGGTGGTCTGATGATGCTGATGTTTTGGTTCACCATCTGGATTCCGGCGTACAGACTGGAGGAAGGTGCGGCGAGTTTCACCAGGCTGCAGCCGTTGCTCATCTGGATCGAGTTGATCGTGGCGCAGGCCGCCCTGGCTGCCTGGGCGATAGGCAGGCGGGGAAACCTCAAAGCAGCGCTGCAGGGAATTCGGGAATCACGTAAGTGGCTGCTTGCAGGGATTGGTCTTGCTGTATTAACCATGCTGGTGTTCATCACATTGGTCATGACTAAAGGTGATTTCACTGGCGAACAACTATATTTCCCGCCCGGTGCGCCGCTTTCTGGTCTGCAGGTAATCCTGGCGTGGGTAGCCTTTTTTGTGTTGTTCTGGCTGGAGCAAAGAACACGGGCAAATAAATCCCCGCGTAAATGGGTCACGGTGCTGCTTTTCATCTTCATCTGGGCGGCCACATTTGCCGCCTGGTCCTCCATCCCCATTCCCTGCACCGATGACCGGCCCGGGCCATACCCCCCCAACTATGTGTGCTACCCGAATGTCAACGACGCGGTTTACAGTATTGGCTCGCATTACATCACGCTCGGGCAGGGGGTCTATAACCACTGGCTGACGGACAAACCGCTGTACATGGCTTTTCTGGCGCTCGGACAGGCGCTCACCGGACCAAAGATTGATGATTACCTGGAATTCCAGGTGGCGGTCATCGCGTTCTTGCCGGCGCTTTTATTCCTGATCGGGCGCAAGAAAGTTGGCTACGCCTTCGGCGTATTTCTCGCTTTACTGGTTTCACTTCAGGGGGCTTATGCCATCACGCTCTACCGCGAGGTCGGCAGCGTGAACGTAAAACTCGAGAATCCCGAAGTGCTGACGGCGCTTTTCCTGTTGCTATTTGCTGTGGCGGCATTCAAATGGTTGGCAAACCCGGCGGAACTACGCTGGGCGATTCTGAGCGGGGGGTTGCTGGGGTTGAGCGTGTTAATCCGCTTCAATCCGCTTTTCATCATTCCTTTCCTGGTGCTGGTGGTTTTCCTGGCGGGTAAAGGCATGTTCAAAAAGGTATTAACAGCGGTTTTATTTGCCGGGTTGGCATTTACCCTGGCGTTTGGTCCGTGGTTCTTTTCCGCGACCGACCCGAATGGCAAAAATCATTACATCACCAAGATCGAAGAGGTCATCAACAGCCGCTTCTCTTCACGCCAGGGTGGGCAGCCACAGGAAACCATAGCCGGAACGGTCGGCGAGGTTCAGCCACAACCCACAACTCCCGCTTCTGAAGCGCCGGCAGCACCAGGCTCAAGTGAACAGGAGGAACTGCTACGGTATGAACTTGGGGAAATCGATAAAGCCGGGGCTTCGGGTATTTTTTATCACTTCCTAAATAATATCTTTAGCGGATTGGCAAAATTACCTTCCAGCCTGGTGCTGCACCCCATACAGGAACAGGTCAAGGACGACATATGGACCTTCACTGAAGCGCAGCCAATCTGGAAGACCCGCCTGCGCGCTGAAAACCTGATAGCCATGTGCATCAACCTGGTTTTGGTATTGATCGGCATCCTGACGGCATTGAGGCGCTTCGGGTTGGCCGGTCTCAGCGGGGTGGTGGTGCAGATTGGATATTACGCGGGGAACGCGGTATCGCAAACCTCGGGCGGGCGCTACCTGGAACCAGTATTTTGGGTCTTGATCCTGTATTACTGCCTCGGGATATTCACTTTGACCTCACTCGGGATCAAGGCATTCTCCGGAGATCCCGGTGAGAGCCTGAAGAAGGTGGCGGGTGAGCCTCAGCCCAGATCTGACTTAACGGGCAGGCAGCATGGTTGGGCCATCCCTGCGCTGCTGGCGGCTTTTCTGTTATTGGGGTTGAGCCTGCCGGCGTTGAACCTTATCCCTGAGAAGCTCCCTGAAGAGACCGATCCTGCGGTCGAAGCGGCGGCGTACGCCATGCTCGCGCAACAAAGGCTGGTTAGCGCCGGGGAGTGGCGGGCGTTTCTGGAAGACCCAAATCACATCCTCATACAGGGCAGGGCGTATCATCCGCGTTACTACCGGGGAAATTTTTACCGGCCCGGCAACCTCAGTTTTGAGGTCATGTTGTTATCCAAAGACCATGTGCTGGTGGGTTATTCACCGCGCATGCTCCCCGGTGATACCTTCAGCGACGGCAGTGATGTCATCCTTGTGGGCTGCCGCATCCGGCGCGATACATTGTGGGGGGCCTGGCGGGTGATTGTTGAATCCATCGCTGTCATTCAACTGGACCACGAGGGCAGCCTGTTATTTGATGACGAGATGGGTTGGAAGTGCAACCGCTAAGCCGGGAAGCGTGATTCATCCGGTAGTTTGACTCAATGTTAATGTTGATGTACACAACCACCGACGATTCATCATGCGGCAAGCGAGACGGGATTTATTATTTTGTGGGTCTTTGGTTTCAATCCTGCAATGAGGAGAAAGAATGCAATTAGGTCTAATTTCTATGATACGCGATGAAATTGATATTATCAGATCATTTTTGGGTCATGTCGATGCTTTATTTGATCGAGTGTACTTAATCGACCATCAATCAATCGATGGAACAGAAAGAATGTTGAAAGATGTTTCAAGAGAAAATTCAAAATTCACTTACTTTCAGCTTGAAACAAAAATAAATTTACAAAAAGCAGTAAGTAATCTCTTCATGCATGATGCTTTTAAGAAAGAGATAGATTTTTTATTTTTCCTTGATGCTGATGAATTCATACAAGTTTCCTCACGCACCGATTTGGAAGAGCAATTAACTCAGAATGATTATTCATCATCAATAGCTTGTTTAAATTGGAAGAATTGCATTTTAAATGATTTCAACACTACCAAATTCGATTTCAATACGAATATCTGGGTCCCATCTGAAAAGTCAAATTTTAAGAAAGCTATCATCCCGCTTGATTTCTACAAAAAAAATCCTAACTTACAAATCGGGCTTGGTAATCATTTAGTTTTCCTAAACAACCAAATAGTACCCTGTAAAGAGGTCGGTACACTTCTACATATGCCGATTAGGTCTAGAAATCAGGCTATAAAAAAAGCGCTTATTTCATATATTGCGATTTTTGCATTAAAAAATCGCAGACCTGGTAATTCCTTTCAATTTATAAATATGATAGAAAAAATCGCCAATGCAGATGTTACCGATAATGATTTAATTGAATTTACTTTGGGTTATGATGCGCCTGAAAGCAAGTACACAAATAATGATTCTCTGCGAAACTTAAATTTTTCTCTTACAAATTTCAATAAAATGCAAATTGCCAAAACAAATATTGCTGATTCTTTTACTACTGCATCCTCAATCGAAATAGAACGAAGCATTGCCAACTCATTACTAAACTTAGAAACAAATTTTTCGGATGATACACCTTTAGAAATATTCAATAGTAAGATCAAAATAGCCGGGGGTGTTTTTCCAGATTTTGAAAATCCAGGTTTGTTAGAAAATGATGCTTTATATAAAAATCAAATATCTACTCTAAATAAACGAATTGATGAACTTGAAAGAGAGATTTTGGCTGTTTCTACTAGCACAAGTTGGATATTCACAAAGCCATTTAGAATACTGAGTAATTCAATTCGTAATTTTTTTCATTGGAATTAAGTATTGAGATTATCAATTGATTTATCCTTGGATTTATCAAATCGGTAAATGTAATGATGAAGGAAAAACCAATTGTACGAAGAACTTAGAGACTATTCGAAAACTGGTTAAAGAGAAGAGCATAAAGGATTAAAGCTAAGGTTATATTCGTCTAACAAAAGGTGATTGGAATACATATTTCACAATTGACACGTCAGATGCGATTTTAAATCGGCTCGTCTGCCAGGAGAAAATTATGACCAACGAACAGGGTTCGACTTTTAATCCTATAGATTACACAACAGCCATCATCTTTCCAGAAAGGCTGGTAGAGCCAGACTCCTGGGTAGAACATATTCCATTTGCCTCTTATTTGATCAATGCAATCGAACCGGAACTCTTTGTTGAGTTGGGAACACTTTCCGGCAACTCCTATTGCGCATTTTGCCAGGCTGTTAAGGCTTTCAACCTCAAAACCAGATGCTTTGCTGTGGATACCTGGGAAGGGGATGCACATACCGGGATGTACGGCAATGAAGTATGGGAAAATTTAAAGAATCATCACGATAGCCGTTATTGCAGTTTTTCTCGTTTGATTAGAAAAAAATTTGATGATGCATCAAACGATTTCACAGCAGGGTCTATTAACCTGCTGCACATTGATGGGTTTCACACCTATGACGCGGTCAGGCATGACTTTGAAACCTGGTCCCCAAAACTGAGCAAAAGGGCAATGGTCCTTTTTCACGATACAAATGTTAAAATAAAAGATTATGGGGTTTATCTTTATTGGGATGAATTAAAAAAGCAATATCCTTCTTTTGAGTTTTTTCACGGCCATGGGCTGGGGGTGCTGGCTGTGGGCTCAGACATCCCGAAACCTATGCTCCATCTTTTTGAACAGTCTGCTGAAATTGAAAAGGTTCGGAGATATTTTGAATTACTCGGCGCCAATGTAAGAAAGCAATGGAAAATCCAGACAGATCTAGTAAAGTTACAGATGGAAATGCAATTAGCAAATGAGCGATACCAGGAATCCATCGCATATTATTCAAGTAGTAAGAGCTGGAAAATTACTCAGCCTCTACGGTCTATCGCCGATATATTTAGAAAGAGTAAGAAGAACCCTTCTTAAGTCAACAGAAGTCCGATTGAATCCATCAATTCTTTCGCACAGGTATGCATGAAAACAATTAGCGTGGTTATAACGACCTACAATCAAGAAAGTTTCATAACAAAATGCATTGAATCTGTTTTGATGCAACAGGGAGATTTTCAACTTGAGGTTGTCATTGGTGATGATCATTCGACAGATGGCACCAGAAAAATCATCGAACGGTACCAGGAAAAGAATCCTGACATTATCAAAATGATATCGACTCCTGAAAATAATGGGATGCAACAGAATCTAAAACGGTGTTTGGACTGCTGTTCAGGCGATTTTGTGGCAGTTTGCGAGGGAGATGACTATTGGATAGATCCCGGCAAGTTAAACAAACAAATGGAATTTTTGGACGCCAACCCGGATTGTTCAATGTGCTTCAATTCCATACTCCTATTCATTGAAAAGGATGGAAATTCGTTTCAACATATCGAGCAAAAATATTTAACAACAGATCGATTTTCGACTGAAGATTTGATTGCATCCAATTTCATTGGCAATTTTTCCTGCTGTATGTACCGTGCTTCAGTTATCAGCAAATTACCCGAGAAATTGTTCCAAATAAAATTTGTAGATTGGTTATTCAATCTTTGTTGTTCACAGTTTGGTCCGATCGGGTATTTATCAGAAATGATGTCTGTTTATAGAATTCACGAGAAGGGAGTATGGTCAAGTAAGACTTTGTTACAACAGAACAAAGCGATTCTCCGTACTTTATCGAAATTTGACCTTCTCTCTGATCACCGTTTTTCCGATACTATAAGTAAAACTAAAAATAAGATAAGAAAAGATACAATCCCCTACACCAGTGTGGATCTCCTGGTTCGGCGTGTTATTGAAAGAACGCTTTCACTGATTTCCACCTTAATAATTACAACCAGGCAATTTCATTTAAAATCAACAGGAATCAAGATCAAGCCATCGGGTAATGGCGAGTCCCTTTACTCGAAATATTACAGGAAAAAGAATGATACACTGGTATCCATGATAACGACCTCTGACTACTTTGATGAGCAATGGTACCTTGCTCGTTATCCGGAGGTCCGCCTTTCGGGTTATACCCCGGTAATCCATTATCTGCTGATAGGTGGATTCTCAGGATATAACCCGGGCCCCGACTTTCACAGCAGTCATTATCTCGATGCCTACCCGGATGTAAAGCAGGCGCGGATTAATCCCCTGGTGCATTACCTTAAACACGGTGTTCGCGAGGGACGCGTTACCCGACCCGTAGGCTGATATTTCTTTTAATGATGTACGCGCATTTTGGAGGTTGAGAAAGGTGACATGTGATGGCGGTTAAGACCCATTCAAAGGTTTTAAATAATATAATCCGGCATTACCTGAAAGGGCATGGTTTTTCTGCTTATGCCATTGAAAACATTACAGATCGAATCATTGAAACTATCAGTGGTTATAGGAGTATTCCATTAAAACAGCGGGCGTTTGCGCTCAGACATGGCTTTTTCGCAGAGAAAATCATTCTTTACGGGTTAAATGAGCAAAACTATAAGGATTACCTTTCTGATTTGGATTACTTCTGGCTGCATCCCCTGAATGGAGGTTTCAGTCACTGGATTGATGACAAACTGACTTTACGCTATCTTCTCGCGCCTTTTTCGAATTATCTACCCGGTTATTATTACCAGTTATCAACCAGCGGAGTCGCCAAGTTGCAGGATTGCCCGGATGAGTTTTCGGCGGACGAACGGGGAATCCTTAAACTACTGAGATTAAAAAGCGAAATAGCAGGAAAACCGCTTATAGGTACAGCGGGTCTGGGCTTTTTTAAGTTGTCTTGCCACGAAAATCTTCTATACGTGAATGACACCCGGGTTTCTGAACAGGAGTTGATCAACCTCTTTAGTCAATGGCGTTTATCCGAGACCGGTTACATCATCACTGAATATCTGCACCCACATCCAGACCTGGGCAGGATATGGAGTAAAACAGCCAATTCCTTGCGCATCACTGTACTGCGCGGATCCGATAACCAGGCGAAAATTGCCTACGCTTTTACCAGGTTCGGGAATTCCACCAGCGGGGTGGTCGAAAACTCGGTTGCGGGCGGGATTTTTAATTTCATCGACCTCAAGACCGGGGAGTATAACCAGGGGAAGATCTGGAGAAACGACCAGATCATCGATTGCGCGGTTCATCCTGAAAGCGGAGTTCCGGTTTGCGGAGTTGTGCCTTATTGGGAATCTATCAAACAGAAGTTGATTGATATAAGCGATTTCATACCCCAACTTCATTATCTCGGTTTCGATGTGGTGGTGGTTGAGAATGGATTTAAGATCATAGAAATCAATTCTCAGCCCAGTCATGAATTTTTCCAGTGGTTTTTACCCGCTTACCAAAGTGATGTCATTGGACCCTTCTTTAGAGAGATGCTCGAAAGAAAGCGGTTGCAGGTGGAAAATGGCAAGAAAGCGCGTTCAACCCTTAATAATTACCGCAACGCCATATACTCACACAGGATCTTTAAAATAATTCGCGCTATGACCAGCACTCGCAAGACGAAGGAAGCTTTTTGTGAATTGCTCAAAGCCTCCGAACTCTTCGATGAGCAGTGGTATATTGAAAAGTATCATGAGGTGATTGATCCTGGCATGGAGCCGGTCCTTCATTACCTGTCAGCCGGCGCTGAGCGAGGATATGACCCTGGTCCGGAGTTCAGCAGCAAACGCTATCTGGAAGCGTATGCCGATGTGCAGAAAGAAGGCATGAACCCGTTAGTGCATTACGTGATGTATGGACGTTACGAAGGAAGGGCAATTTTTAAGCATGAATAGAACAAGTCAGGACCAAATGCTACATTCTTTTTTTCGAATTGATCATTTCGGGGGGAGAAATTGACCACTATTAAACCACGCATCTCAATCTGTATGAGTTCGTACAACCATGAAAGGTTCCTGAGGGAATCGATTGAAAGTGTGTTGAATCAAACATACAGCAATTTTGAACTTATTATCCTCGATGATGCCTCCACAGACTCATCGTGGGAGATCATTGAAAGTTTTCAAGATCCAAGAGTCATAGCACTGCGTAACAATACCAACCGCGAAAGGCGTTTTAACCAGATCATTCCGGGGTTGAAGGGTGAGTTCATTGCTGTGCACCACTCAGATGATGCGTGGGAACCTGAAAAGCTTCAAAAGCAGGTTGACTACCTGGATGCCAACCCCAATACAGGGGCAGTATTCTCACTCGTCACCGTGGTAGATAGCGACGGGCAACCCCGCCTCGACGGAACCCATCATTATTCCCGGACTTTTGAACTGGAAAACCGCAGCCGATTCGATTGGTTGCGGTATTTTTTCTTTAACGGTAACGGGCTTTGTCATCCCAGTGTGCTCATCCGCAAGGAATGTTATGAAGTATGCGGCTTATACCTTCCGGGGTTGGTGCAACTGCCAGATTTTGACATGTGGGTGAGATTATGCCTTCGTTATGAGATTCACGTGCTGCAGGAAAGGCTTGTGCGCTTCAGGGTGCTTGATGATTTGACCAATTCCAGCAGCCCCAGGATGGAAAACCAGATCCGTTTACAGTTTGAATACCTCCAGGTATATAAAAACTACCTGCACTTAACAAACTCCGGTGAATTCCTTCAGGTATTTCCCGAGGCGGTGAAGTATCAGGACCAGGATTGGTTTGAACCTGCTTACGCACTGGCGATGATGGCTATGGAAAATTCAAATATTAAGCCCGGCCAACTTTTTGGCTTGCAGCTCCTTTTCGACTTACAGAATGACCCCATAAAAAGCGAGGCGCTAAAGAGGCACCTGGGTTTTGATCTTAATGCCTACAAAAAAATCGCTGGAGAAGCGGATGTTTTTTATTACCGCACCCAGGCAGAATTAACCGCTACTCGGGATGAGCTGGCAAGGTGCCAGCAGCAGGTGCAGTTCTATTCTCAAAGCCGGAGTTGGAAATTGACCGCGCCACTCAGAAAAGTGGTGGCGTGGCTCAGCCGTTCTGAATATGAAGAATAAACCCATATACTGTGCGCGATGGCAACTAATGAATAATCAAATGAG
>DHGL01000021.1:38771-56266 GCA_002402725.1 Anaerolineaceae bacterium UBA4799 | reverse complement strand
GGCAGACGCAACGGACTTAAAATCCGTCGATGGTGACATCGTGAGGGTTCGACCCCCTCTCGCCCCACAATAACAGAATTCGGTGGGTTTTCAACCCACCCTACTCGCTACAGGAATAGATAGTCAAAACGCCTTGCTAAGCGATGCATACGACGAGAGCGCTTTGCAGCGCCCTCGTGGATGTCTGAAACGCTTGTTTGATTTTTGAATGATCAGTTGATTATCCATATAACGTATTGTGAACTCAGAAAGTCGGATGAGTAGTAAATCTTGGTTCCACTTGCGGCGTTCTTCCAGCAGATATCACCCCTGATCAAATCGCCTGGTTGGACAGAACCGTCTGGTCCAGAACCACAATCAAAAATTTCCTGTTCAAGTTTTGTCCCATCAGCAGAACGAGCAGAAAAACTGATCATTGAGCTTACATTCAATTCCTCTGTGCCAGTATTTTTTACTGTGAAGTTTGCTGTTAGTAACCCATTATTGATTGCAGCAGAATTCAGAATAATAGTCTCCCCGTTTAGAGCTACTTCAGTTCCAATCGCCTTTGTTTCGACGGTTATAGAAAGGTTATCAATCTCGGGAATTGCAGCGCCGGTAGTCGGAATTGACTCGTTTACTTCCCAGATAACCGCACCTGAATTGAACAGGTTCGCTTCATAATAGATCTTCGTGCCGGGAGTTGCATTTGTCCAGCAAATTTTGCCTTTAAGCTTGTCACCAGGAGCAATTACACCATCCACACTCGAACCACACTCGAACCACTCTTGCTCAAGTGTTGTTCCATCCGCGCTCCTCGCAGAAAAAGACACAAGAGAACTGACAGATTGGAATTCATTGCCAGTATTTCCAATCATAAAATCGGCTACGAGCAAATTTCCTTTAAATTCTGCTCCTGTTAACACGATTATCTGGTTCGGTAAGGAAATTATGTCGCCTACTTTGTATTTGTCTTGAAGCTTAACGGTTTCTGTTGGTGCCTCTGTTACTACCAATGCAGAGGGTGGTTCAGTAGCATTTTGTTCCGTAGGTGCAGTTTCAATTTCACCAACTTTTGTGCTCACATTATCACTGGAACCACAAGCCAATGAAGTAAGGAATAAAACCATTACCAAGATAATTAATGTGCGAAAACTTCTTCTATTCATCACCCTCTCCTTTGTCTATTAAGTTATCTAATTAATTCATTATACAGGATAAAATGGATAGTTGCGTACATTGCGTATATTTAATCACTGTATATTTAATCACCTAATTTTTTACAATAAATACTCTTCCTCCGCCCAGTATCTCATCGGAGCGTATAGCACCGCCAGGTCACCCACATACGCGTACCAGCCGATATCCGTGAACACGCTGAACGGGATGCTGTACTTCCCCCCCTTCTCCCTGTCAATGACGATGAGCGCCTGGCAGCCGAAGAGGTCCAGTTGATGCGCCAGCCCGTCGTCAATTCCCATGGCTGGCGGGTTGGTGAGGATCTTCGCCAGCCCGGGTACAGCCATGGTGAAGGTCTTTTACGCCGGGTCAAACACCCCCGTTAATTCATGTTGGGGATTGAAAATTTTCAAATTCTCTCCTTGATTTTTGATAGAGCATGTCAATTGACGGTCAGGATAAGGTTCGCATCCCCTTTACCTTGATCAAGGCTGCCACGCCGGAGACGAGGCGCTGAGGCCCTCGGGCAGTTCCAGCAGCACACTTACTTCCCCAGTTTCAACATCGACAATGAAAATGTTGCGCATCACTACGCTGTTACCCACGGCAATCTCGCTCCCGTCCGGTGACCAGGCGCACACCACATCCTCTGAAAATTCCGGCAAAGTGAGCCGGCGCAAACCGCTACCGTCAATGTTCATCACATATAACGCGAACAGGTTGTAGGTCCCGTCGCGTTCCGAAAAGAAGGCAATGCGCTGCCCATCGTGCGACCAGGCGGGTTTGATGTTCGCCCAGACGTCATTGGTGAGCGTGGTATCGCTGCCGTCTACCAGGTTCTTGATATGGATCTGACTGGAGCCGTCGTTGCGTTCCTGCTGCTCGACCAGCGACATGTACGCCAGGTACTGCCCATCCGGAGACCACGCCGGGGTTTGAAAAAAGAAATCGTATGAGGGCACACTGTACTTGGTGATTTCATGTGTCTGCAAGTCGTAGATGCGCCACCACCAGGTGCCGTTGCCGTCGTGGGTGCGGAACGCCACCTGCGTGCCATTGGGCAGCCAGATGGGAAGGTCGTTCTCGTTGTCTTCGGTCAGGCGTTGGGGATACTTGCCGTCCGCGTCCATGATATAGATCTGGCTACCCGCTTCACCGCGGTTTGATGTGAAAGCGATGCGTTTTCCATCAGGCGACCAGGCCGGGTCGGTATCGTTCAGCCACTCGTTGGTGATGTTCACCAGGTTGCTGCCATCCGGGCAGACGGTGTGAATATCCGCGTTCGCCCCGTCTGTAATCACCAGCGCAATCTTCTTGCAGTCGCCAACCCTGGTCGGTGTGACTGCCGGGGAAGGCCGCGGCGTGTTCACCAGCGCGCGGGGCAGCGCAGCCGCTACCTCCGGTTTCCCGCACGCTGTCAGTAAGGCTGTGAATATCACACTGATTATAAGCAAACGCATTTTCATGCATAAATTATAATCAATACATCTGCTTCACTCCAAAGTTACTCCTGGAACATTTGGACCACCAATGGCTGGAACCGAAACCAAATCCCGAACCCTGCTTTACTCAAGCCTTATCGGTGTGTTGCTGATTGCCCTGTTCACGCTCGCGCTGGTCATTGACTTCTCGCGTATGCGCACAGTCCCGCCAGCTGAACCTTCCACTGATTCTCCCGTAGAGTGGTCTCTCGATACGGTTGATGAAGGGAACTATTTTCTGACCTTTAGCGGGTGGGCGCTCATCCCTGGCGAGCCGCCGGCCACTTTCGATTGCGCACTGGTACTGTTGGATAGTGTCAGCGGTAAATACCTGAGGCTGCCCACGCAGATGACACAGCGGGAGGAATTGAGCGACCGTTACGCAGACGGCATTGACTATACCTTGAACGGATTTTACGCCAAGGCATTCAAACCCGGGCTTGCGCTTGAGCACCATTCTTACCGCGTCTTCATTGATTACCGCAACAATGCACATCATTACTTCATCGACACTGCGCTCCTCATCGGCGGAAATCAATGAAAGCTACATCGACGTTCGTAAAGAAGATAGCCTCCTGGGAATATACCCCGTTTGTTTTTCTATTCCTGGTCATGTTCCTGCTTCACCTGTACCTGCCGATAAACCTGCTGGACGACCGCCACTACCGGCGCATGACCGAACTCTCCAGGTTGGTCCCTTACCTGGAGAATATTTACGGTGAATGGAGTTCGCGCCTGCTTATCATCACTGCCATACGGGGTATGCTTGGCACCTTTCCAGCGATAGTATGGCGCATCCTAAACCCGGCGGTTTTCGCCGCTTTGGGGTTGATCATCTCCCGCCTGGTCTGCCGCAAACCCTCCAGCGCTCTTAACTGGTTCATCGTCATTATGTTGTTTATCTTCCCCTTCATTGATTTACGTTCAGCCGGCTGGGTCACTACCAGCCTCAACTACCTGTGGGTTGCCGCTGCCGGTCTTTTCGCCGTCCTGGTCGCTAAGAAAATCCTGTCCTCTGAGCGCGTGCAGCCGCTTGAGCCCATCGCGGCCATTCCATTGTTGTTGTACGGCGCCAACCAGGAACAAATGGCCGCGGTGCTCACGCTGGTGTTCATGGTGATGACGGCACTCATGCTGCGTCAGAAGCGTTTCCATTGGTTCATCCCCGCTGCATTGCTGCTTTCGGCGGCGAGCGCGCTTTTTTCTTTGCTCTCACCCGGCAACGCCGCGCGCAGACTGGTGGAAATGCGCGACTTCATTGATTTTGATGCCCTCTCGCTGGTGGATAAGCTGGAAATCGGATATTCCTCCACGCTTGAACGCCTGGTATTCCGACCGAACCTGCTCTTTTTTACGCTTGTGCTGGTGCTAACCATAGGAGTAGTGCAGCAGCACCAGGCAGTCTTCACCCGCCTGTACGCGCTCTTTGCGCTTTTTGGTATCCTCTATTCCGGCGTTTTCACCTGGTTGGGTGCCAGCCAGTTTCCCTTTTTGCACCAGGTTCAGTCTCAATTAACCGATAAAGGGTTCATCACGCTGCAGAACTTCACCCAGGCAGGTAGTTATGTGCCGTTTATCCTCGGCAGCGTGCTCCTGGTAATGGTATTCAGCCTGTTGGTTTCTTCATTTGAACATCGCAGCAGCGGATTACTGGCAGCGGGAATCCTGTTGCTGGGAATCCTCTCCCGCGTGATGTTGGGTTTTTCACCTTCCATATGGGATTCCTCATCCAGGACAATGATGTTCCTCTATACCGCCATCATTCTTTGCGGCGCGCTGGTTTTTGATGACAAATACCACAAACGCTGCTACTCTCTTGCGCCAATCCTGATGACCGCAGGGTTTATCGCTGTGATCAGCTTCTTGAATCTGCTTACAGCGGTTTTCACACCATAAATGACCAGACTCGATGCTGTTGTTCAAAGTCAGGGATGTAGAACTTGAATTGTCTGCTGCAATTTGTCTTGGGATTTTCGTGGTCTCATCAATCCATTTTTCCTCATGATTAAGTAAATGGTATAAAATTAGCCCCGGTAAACCTCTGACTTATTATGCCAACAAAAACTGAAAACTCACCCGTCACAAAACTGTTCCGTCCGCTGGCGCATGCCGCCTGGTCGCCGGTCAGCCTGTTTGTGCTCACCATTGTGATAGCGGCGCTCTACATCACTATGGAATGGGTCTTCATCTTCACGCGACCTTCTTTTCTGCAGACCATCCCCCTCCTCCAAAAGATTCAGGCTTTCACCACAGCCTCCAGTTTATTGGTGTTGGCTTGCTGTCTGGTACTTTCGCTTATCCTGGTAAGCGGGTGGATCATCAAGAATGCTGCTTACAGAAAAGTGCTTACTTCTCTTGCCATGCTGCTGCCGGCATTCCTACTTGCCGCGTTGGTTTTATTGATGGTGGATAACTTCACGTATACTGTTTTCCAATTTGGCATTATCTCGACCAGTGGCTGGAGCCGTGCACTTTATGGCATTCTGTTTTCACTCCTGGTAATTTACCTGTATTTTAAGTTGATGGAGTTTCTTAACCTCCTCGCTGTGCTCTTCGCACGGCAGAAACCCTTCCATCGGTTGATCCTTATCAGTGTCCTTCTTGTCCTTGCTGTCACCGGCGCCATCATCCCCGCGGAATCCATACTTGATAGTTCGTTGGACGTCAGCCAGCACCGCCCCATGCGCAACAACGCTTCCCTGCCCGATATCCTGCTCATCACCGTAGACGGGGTGAACGCGGAATACACCTCCCTTGATAACAATGAAAGAGACACCACCCCTTTTCTGCGCAGCATTGCCACTGAATCGTTAAGAGCCATTAATCCCTTTACCAACGCGCAGGGAACAATTGGATCTGTCACCGCGATACTGACAGGTAGATACCCGGCCGATACTCGCGTCATCAATTCCTCAGATATCCTGCGGGGCGAGGACGCTTATCAAAGCCTGCCGGCCATACTGTCAGATTATGGCTATTACACCGCGCAATTCAGCAACCCGGTGTATGCTGATGCTTACAAGATTAACTTCCAGAACGCTTTCGACGAAGCCAATGGTCGCTCGGCTGAATTTGACCCGCTGATGTTCACACTCTCGAAACTTTACCCGGGTGTCGACCATCTCTTTCAGCAAGAAGTGATAGACAGGCTGGGTGCACGGTTGGGTCATATTTACTTCATTTCCGATATGACCAATCCTTACGAACAGGTCACGGAAGCCCCCCTGAAATTCAACGACAGCCAAAAATTAGCCCGGCTTTTCACATTGCTCGAGGATAGTCGTCAACCCGTTTTTGCGCACCTCCACTGGATGGGTACCCACGGACCGAATTACTTTCCCGAAGAACAGGTGTTCTCCTCGGGTCTTAATTTAGATCACCAGGATACCAAAAACCAGTTGTTCTATTACGACGCGTTGTTGGAATTTGACCGGGCGGTGGAGGAGATTTACGCTTATCTGGAAGAAAACAAACTGTTGGATAACACCATACTGGTGGTGACCAGTGACCACAGCCAGAAGTGGACCAATTCCAGGCTGCCCCTGTTGATGCGCTTCCCGCAGGGAGATTACAGTGATGTCATCACTCATAATGTACAATCCATCGACATCGCACCGACATTATTGGATTATCTGGATATCGCAGTTCCCGGCTGGATGGCAGGACAATCATTGATATCCCCTCACTATGAACCCCATGCCATTATCACCGCGAAAATCCCAAAATTCAAGAAAGATCCGGCTACCGGAAAAGGGGTTTACCCGGAATCCAAAGCACCCTTTTACCAGTTTGGCCGCATGTCTGTGATCATGTGTGACCAGTGGTTCGAGATAGACGTACAAACATTAAGTACATCACAAGGCAAAGTGAAAGAGTATCACACTCCCTGTAGTGATCTACTGACCGAAGAACAAGCACTTGAGTTGATCATGCAACACATGCAGCGCTACGGGTTTGATACCAGCTCATTAGCACCTTTACTCAATGCCCCTGGCAGTGAGAGCCATTAATCCATTTGATCCAGAATTCTTTAGGAAGAGTAGATCGGTTCAACGGTCAAAATGCAGGATGAGCAGATTGCCGGCGAATGAATCTGCCAGGCGTTCGGGCAGGTTGCCCAGGTTGGCGATGAAGCGCTTGCGCGACCCGAAACCGGGAATGACCAGCAGGTCACTCTCCACATGTTTTTCAAGGTCTTTCAAACGCAAAGAACCAACCATCTCTTGAACCGTGACCTGGTTCCCGTTATGGTTCTTTCCGATGATATGTTTGATCAAATCCAGGTAACTCTTATCCGCCAGCATCTCTAATGGCACGTTCAATTCTTTGGCGATCGTCATGTTCGCCTGCACCACCCGCCGCAGTGCCCCCGGGGTCACCACTCCCACCGGTAAGAGCAACAATACTCGACGTGTCCCATTGAGCGACCGGGTCAGCTTTCCAACCATAACGGGTGTATCCGAACCCCATATCACTTCGTCCAACACAGTTCCCAGAACACTGGTTTTAAAGGTGCGTCTCCCTCGCCATCCCATCAAGATCAGTGTAGATTCGCGTTCACGCGAAACCTGCAGAATGCCCCTGGCGTAAGAGTCTGCCAGGCGCGGAATTAAATCATAATGGGTTTCAGGGTCCTTCAGCATCTCAGGAACACGGTCCAGGATCTCCTTTTGCTGTGCAAGGTGCGCCTTCTGATCACTGCTGTCCAGTACGACGTTTAGCGCTACCACCTCACCTCCGCTACTCTTGGCGAGTAACCCGGCCAAAGCCAACAGATGTTCCTGCGTGCCAGGGTTGGAGATGGGTACGAGCACTCTTTGAAACAACGGCAGTTCTTCCAGCTCGGTAACATCCTGGTGAAGGCCGGGCGCGAATTTCTGCACAAGCAACGGCGAGGTGATCGAGGTTAATAAGATCATCATCATCGCGGCATTAAAAAGGTCCGTCGAGAAAAGACCTATCTGCATACCAATCACCAGTGTAGGAATGGTCACGGCGGCCTGCGCGTGAGATAACCCGAACACCGTCCAGAATTCTTCTTTCCTGTATTTGAACAGCCTGGCGGTGATCAGGGACGCGACGAATTTGGAGAGATAGGCAACGAGAAGGATACCCAGCGCCAAAAAGATGGCTCCAGGGTTGCGCACCAGGGTTAATGGATCGGTGATCATCCCACTGAAGAGCAGGAAGATAGGAATGAAGAAGGATTCACCCATGAACAGCACATGACTGGTTACCGGACTGTGACGCGGCAATGTGGCGTTGATCGCCAGACCTGCCAGAAATGCTCCGACAACCTCGTGCACGCCGATCAGCTTGGCTCCCATGGCGGCGATGAAGAGCAACACGATGACGAACTGAAATTCAACGGTTCGTCCTTTGACATTCTGGAAAAACCATTTTCCCAACTTTGGAAGGATGAAGAGGATGGCAAGTGCAAAGATGATCAGCAACACGAGAAGCTTGATGAAGTAGCCAATCTCCAACTGCCCACCATCCGCCCCCAATACAATGGCCAGGATGATGAACGCACCGATATCCGTAAGGATGGTAGCCCCAGCGGTTACCGCCACGGCTTCATTCTTCGTAACCCCCAGTCTGGTGAGAATGGGAAAAGCAAGCAGCGTGTGCGAAGCAAATGCCGAGCCGAGAAGGATGCATCCGAGCAAGGGCATGTGAATGATCCATCCCAGCGCCATACCGAACAATTGGGGGATGGTGAAGGTCAAAACGCCAAATATAGCGGATTTTCCTCTTACCCGCATGAACTGATGAAAATCCACTTCCAAACCGGCACTGAACATCAGGTAAATCAGCCCGATGGTGGAAAGAAATTCCATGCGGTCGTTGGCTGGCAGTATATTGAACCCATTGGGACCAATCAGCATCCCCCCGATGATCACCCCGACGATGCCGGGTAGATGAACCCGCTCTGATAGCAGCGGCATGATCAGAATCAATGTCATGATGACCAGAAAAAAGATAACGGGTTCTTCGATAGGTTGCATCAGAAGATCCCTCTCCTGGGTTTAGATTGTCCTGCTGATTTTGGGAATCGATTTTCCGTAAGTAAGAATTCCGGTAGTCCCGGATGCCTCTTTTGATATTGAGTCTTCTTCGTGTGTATTATACGGTCAAATTCGTTATTAGACACATCAACAAGACACATAAACAAGACAGACATAAACAAGACAGACACAGGGTTGAAATCTTCGGCGATATTCCCTCCAACTGCTTTTGGCGTAACGGCTGGGTAACCGGTGATGGCAGCCGTGACGCGGGTGAATCCGGTATTCCCGGAGTAGAAGTTTAGATGCATCGTGACGGAGGTACAAACTCGCCAGTGGTGACACAGACCATAGAACCTAATGGTCACAATTCCTTCATGCTTGAACGCGGCGGCGTGGACCAATTCCCGGGTTGACAGGTGTATGATACTGAATCACTCTGCTGGGTCAGGCTGGATGGTAGTGTGGCCATGGGGGACCTGGACGGCATCGAGGTCAACCCAGGACCAAGAGACCCGACCCCCCGCCTACATTCACCCCGCTTCCGCCTGAAGAGGAGCATGCTACTGAGGAACCGATTGTATGCTCGATCTATACTGCAGAACGAATTTACAGGTCACATGGCTGCAGTTGGGTTCCGATTTCAGCGGTTCCGGTTGGCGGTAAATGCAAGTAAATAAAGTGGAAGAGAAGCAAACCGCGCCTTTGGATGGGCGCGGTTTTTCTTGGTAGAAAGGATATGGCTTACTTGCCGAGGATTTTGTACATCCCGGTGCCGCAGACTGAGCATTTTCCTTTCATGGCTTTGCGTCCATTCTTCATGGTCACTTCCACTGTATCTTTCATTTCGGTTTTCTTCTTACACTTCATGCAATATCCGATTACTGCCATTTTTACCTCCTTTGGAATTGGCAAGTCTCTAATTAGAACTCATCTAATCTGAAATCATTATAGCAGTAACATTACCGAATTTATCAATCAGTTTTTCAGAGTATTTTTCTGCTTTTTTGGGTTTAGTGCTTGCAATTACTACCCGTTTCGTCTTTAATTAACCTGACCATATTAATTGTCAAGGAGACATAATGACACCTTCTACTGAGAAATTTCACGGTCGCAAAGCCTTCACCCCTACCCCATTGAAGCGACGCACTCCCGTTCCCTCCGATATCGAGATTGCCCAGGAGGCCACGCTAAAACCTATCACGCTGGTGGCAGAAGAACTAGGCCTTTTGCCTGCTGAGACAGAAGCATACGGCGATACCAAGGCGAAAGTGCGTCTTGAAGTGCTGCAACGTCTGAAACATATACCCGATGGCAAATACATCGATGTGACCGCCATCACACCCACCCCGCTGGGAGAAGGCAAGACCACCACCACGGTGGGGTTAAGCCAGGCGCTTGGCGCGCACCTCGGTAAAAGCGTCATGACTTGCATCCGCCAGCCTTCGCAAGGTCCAACCTTCGGCATCAAGGGAGGTGCCGCAGGTGGCGGTTATTCACAGGTGGTGCCGATGGAGGAATTCAACCTGCACCTCACCGGGGATATCCATGCCATCACCGCCGCCAATAACCTGATGGCAGCCGCTATCGATGCGCGCATGTTCCACGAAAGCGAAGCCACCGATGAGCAGTTGTTCAACCGCCTGCTCCCGCCTGATAAGAGCGGTAAACGCCACTTCACTCGCGGCATGGTCGCCCGACTCGAAAAGCTCGGCATCACCGCCTCAGACCCAGATGAGTTGAACGAGGAACAGAGACGCCGGCTGTGCCGCCTGGATATTGACCCCGACACGATCACCTGGCGCCGCGTGGTCGACACCTCCGACCGCTTTTTACGCGGCATCACCATCGGGCAGGGACCGGATGAAAAAGGTTTTACCCGCCAGACCGGTTACGACATCACCGTCGCTTCTGAAATCATGGCCATATTAGCCCTCACGACCAGCCTGAGGGATATGCGCGAACGCTTTGGTCGTATCGTCATCGGCATCAGCCGCGGTGGTGAAGCGATCACAGCCGAAGACCTGGGCGTGGCTGGCGCGATGACCGTGCTCATGCGCGATGCCATCAAGCCCACGCTGATGCAGACCGTGGAAGGCACGCCGGTGTTCGTGCACGCCGGACCATTCGCCAACATCGCCCACGGCAATTCTTCCATCCTCGCGGATATGATCGCGCTTAAATTAGCTGATTACGTGGTTACCGAAAGCGGTTTTGGCGCGGATATGGGCATGGAAAAGTTCATGGACATCAAGTGCCGCTACTCAGGGTTGATTCCCTCCGTGGTGGTGCTGGTGGCCACTGTGCGCGCCCTCAAAATGCACGGCGGCGGACCCAAGGTTGTGGCGGGTAAACCGCTCGACCCGGCATATACTTCCGAAAACCTGGAGCTGCTGAAGGCCGGGCTGCCCAATATGCTGCATCACATCAAGATCGCGCGCAGGTTCGGTATCCCGGTGGTGGTAGCGGTCAACCGCTTTGTGAACGACACCCCGGCAGAACTGGAAATGGTGCGCAGCACCGCAGTGGAAGAGGGCGGAGCAGAGGACGCAGTAATCTGCGAGCACTGGGAGAAGGGCGGAGAAGGCGCGATCAACCTGGCTAACGCAGTCATCAGGGCGGCTGAAAAGCCTTCCAAGTTCGAGTTCCTCTATCCGTTGGATTGGTCTATCAAGCAGAAAATTGAAAGCATCGCCCGCGAAATCTACGGGGCTGAAGGCGTGGATTACCTGCCCGAAGCCGAGGAACGTATCACCGAGTACACCCGCCTGGGCTTCGACAAACTGCCCATTTGCATGGCCAAGACACACCTCAGCCTTTCGCATGACGCCGCCCTAAAAGGCGTGCCCAAAGGCGTGCGTATCCCCATCCGCGACATCCGTGCATCGGTGGGAGCCGGGTTCCTTTACCCTCTGTTGGGCACCATGTCTACCATGCCCGGTCTG
Organism: Anaerolineaceae bacterium UBA4799; assembly: GCA_002402725.1. The sequence continues at coordinate 44,674 of DHGL01000021.1, read as the reverse complement.
CCCACCCGCCCCATATTCATGGAGATCGATATCGAGCCCGAGACCGGTAGGATTATCGGTTTGAGCTGAGTATTACCCATATTGTAAAGTTAAGTGAACCTTAAATTTGGTAACATCTGATTTCCAACTCACCCTCATCGCCTGGCTCCATGAATCAACAGGAGCCAGGTTTTTTATAAAAGGAATCGGTCTCTGTTTACAAGACCGGGTTACTGAGAGTGATCTTGCTTGTGTGAGCTTGCTTGATCCGTCACATCCGACAATCAAGTATAATGACAAATCCAATTCTTAAATGGAGCCTTCCACATGGAGCCTTCCAGATGCATTATTACAAAATCGAAGATTTGAAATTATTCGCCGCCCGCTACTTCACCCGCTGGGGTGTTTCACCTGAGGACGCCGCCATTGCCGCTGAGGTGCTGGTGAGCGCGGACATGCGCGGGGTGGACTCCCACGGGCTCATCCGCCTGCAGAACTACTACGGCGCCCGGCTGGAAAATGGCCTGATCGATCCGCGGGCAGCCCTCTCGATAGTTAAAGAAACCCCGACTACGCTATCTTTGGATGCCCATAATGGTTTGGGGCACCCCGCCGGGGTGAAAGCCATACGCCTGTGCATTGGAAAAGCCCGCCAGTCAGGATTGGCAATGGCAACAGTGCGCAACAGCAACCATTACGGCATCGCCGGTTATTACGCTATGCTGGCACTGACGGAAGGCATGATCGGTATCAGTTTCACCAACTCAGGTCCGCTGGTGGCGCCCACGCACGGGCGTAAAGCCATGCTGGGTACCAATCCCATCGCGGTAGCCGTTCCAGCGGGATGCAGTCGCCCCTATGTGCTGGATATGGCTACCAGCATCGTGCCCATCGGACGTGTTGCTGTCTATCAAAAGGAAGGCAGGCCAATCCCTCAGGGTTGGGGCATCAACGGCGAAGGCAATATCACTGAGGATCCGGCCAAAGTTATTGGAGGTGGCGCGCTGATGCCGCTTGGAGGGCCGGAACTGCTGCGCGGCTACAAGGGGTACGGGCTGGCGCTGATGGTGGATATTTTCTCAGGCGTGCTGGCAGGCGCGGGTTTTAGCGAGCGTGTCTACGGGTCCACCGCCTCTGGCGCGGCCAATATCGGGCATTTCTTCGCCGCCATCCGCATCGATGCTTTCCGCGACCCTGCGGACTTCGCTGCCGACATGGACTCTCTGCTGGCAGCGCTGCGGGACTCTCCCAAGGCCGCGGGCGAAGAGCGCATTTTTATTCACGGCGAAAAGGAATTCGAAAAAGCTGAGCGCGCGCTCGTTGAAGGGGTTGCGCTGTCGGATGTGGCGGTAAAAACCCTCATCAACGCCGGCGAACAGGCAGGGGTACCCTTCAACCTCTCTCCGTTAAGAGTGGATTAGCCTGATTTTGGCTTTTGCAGCAAGATACACACTTCATAGCCTTCTAGCTTGAGCCAGCCCTTTTCGAACGCGGGTTGGCTTCTTTCTTTATTAGAAAGCAGCACTTCCCATTGATATCTGGTCACTTCACCACCTAGCGCCAGTTTTGAACGCCGCTTTGCAAAATTGAGCGCTACCAGGATGGTCTGCGTGGCATCCTGGCGCAGGTATGCCAGCACACGCTTTGGGTTATGGTGCAGCGGCAGGAATATACCCTGCTGCAGTGCGTGATAATTGTGCCGTAACCGCAGCAGGGATTTGTAAAAATTCAATAGAGAAGCCGGGGCTGGCAGCTGCGCGTCGACATTGCGGGTTTTGTATCCGGGGTGAAGTTTCAACCAAGGCTTGCCGCTGGTGAACCCAGCGTTCGCCTCTCCGTTCCACTGCATGGGTGAACGGCAACCATCCCTACCCACCGGCACCGGCCAGTAGCGCTTTCCCACCGGGTCCTGGATCTCACCGCGCTTGACACGGATATCGCGCATGCCGATTTCCTCCCCCTGGTAAAGGAAAGGCGTGCCGCGCAGTGTGAGCAGCATCGCCGCCGCAACCTTGAGTTTTTCATCCCCGCGGCTTGCTCTCAGGCGGGTCGCGCTTCGTGGATTGTCATGATTGTTCAAAACGTAATTCGGCCAGCCGCCCTCCGGCAGCAGTTCTTCCTGCCTCAGCACGCATTGCAGGTAGCGCGCCGGGTTCCACGGACTTTTGAGCATCGTAAAATCAAAAGTCGCGTGCAGCTTGCCCGGTCCGCAATATTTGGCAGCCATTTCGGCTGTGGGCATAAAGGTTTCACCAACCGCGTAACGTTCAGGGTACTGCTCCAGCACAGCGCGGATATCCGCCACCGCCTGCTGCATTTCAGGCTGGTCGGTATCGTAGAGGTGGCGTTGACGGTCAAACGGACGGATGCCACACTTGTACGGGTTATCACGGAATTGCGCATCCTTGAAATACTGGTTGAACACATCCAGCCTGAAGCCATCCACGCCGCGCTCAGCCCAGTAACGAAAGATATCCAGCATCTCGCCGTAAACTTCAGGGTTGCGCCAGTTCAGGTCGGGTTGTTCCGGGCAGAACATGTGGTAATAATACTGACCACTTACCTCGTCGTACTCCCAGGCTTTACCCCCAAAGATTGATTGCCAGTTATTGGGAGGACCTTTTTTCCCTTCAGCGCTTTCGCGCCAGAGATACCAATCACGCCTGGCGTTATTCAATGAAGAACGGGATTCAAGGAACCAGGGATGTTGGTTGGAGGAATGATTCAATACCAGGTCGAGGATGATCCGGATTCTGCGTTCGTGCGCGGCGAGAACCAGGCGCTCAAAATCAGCCAGTGTGCCAAACTTGGGATCGATATCGCGGTAATCCGTTACATCGTAACCAAAATCCACATCTGGGGAGGGATTGATGGGAGAAAGCCAGATGGCATCCACGCCCAGGTCTGCCAGGTAATCCAGCCGCTGCGTCAAACCAATCAAATCCCCAATCCCATCGCCATTGCTGTCAGCAAACGAGCGCGGATAGACCTGGTAAATGACCCCATCCCGCCACCATAAACTCGACTTTTCCATGTAAATCTCCTTGTGGGTTGATTTTAACATAACCCCACTTTTCACCCCCAAACCCGCCAGATCAGGCAGCATAAAAACCCAATTTTTGTCATTGAGCTTTTCACCCTCCCTCACAAAGCGCAAGCTGAAATTGAGCCCACATGAGTGTCAACTCGATAATTCATAAAGCAACACCAGAAAATAACAGTTGTCCCTGTTAATGGGATAATATAGATTAAACTTAACGCTTCACTAATAAGGAGCATCGATGTCTCACACCCAAATCGCAAGGTCAGGCTGCTTTGTCCTTATCGCCGTGCTGGTCACTGCCTGCTCTGTGGCGCAACAACCAATCGCTCCGACCCAAGCCACAGAACTGCTTCCGGGCGCGGTCGATCCCACCCCGAAGACTGACCAGACTGTAACCCTGGTGGAACCTGAACCCATTAGAACCGCGATGCCTGCTGAAGATGAGCTGGTGCACCTCTGGGCTGAAAGCGGCCTGCTCAGCCCGCTTGAGATACCCGGCATCGCCTCAGGCGCGCCAGAAGCGGCTGCGGGTTGCGGCAATGAGTTGCTGGCAGGGTATGAGGAACCCGGGTCTGAGGTCTATCTCACACTGAGTTACGCACAGCCATTGATCCCGTCAGTGGTCAACCTGGTCCTCAAAGAAATGACGGACGGCATCAGCCGCGTGGAAATCCTGAACACCCGCACAGGACTGGGACGCGAAATCTACAATGAGAACCCCGGCCGTTCCAGCACCGTGCTCGCAGATAACGATTGCGGTTTACTCCTGGCGCTGCCGGTGGAAATTGATTTTGAAGTGAACACAGTGATCATCGGCTTCAACAATCTGGCTGCCGCGGCACTAATAGACGCGGTTGAACTGGTTGGCCGCCCGGTCACCTACGAAGAGCCGCTGGTTTTTTGGCGGGTTCCTCTACCTGGCACACCGCTCAGCCTGGCAGTCGACGCGTTGAACCAGGTGTGGGTCTCAATTGAACCCAACACACTTTTGAAATATGATGTGGAAGGTAACCTGTTGGAAGAGCTCTCCGCGCCATCTGAGGGCAGGATCTTGGATATGACCGTTGATGGCGCCGGGAACCTGGTGCTCAATGATGGAGATTTCGGTGAATACATCATCCTGGGGCAGGGTGGCGAAATCGCGCGCGGGGGCGGTGACGCTCCGACCCTGGCAGTGGCTGTTGGACCCGGGCAGGAGAATGTCTACATGCTGGGAGAACTGGCCGGGTTGTACTACCTGCTCAGTTACCTTCCCGATAGTTTCGAGATCATCAATCCCCTGCCGCTGGATGGTGCATCTTACACATCGCTGGCCTTTAACGCAGAAAACCAGCTATTCACAATTCGGGATGTGGATGGTTTCCTGGTAGAGATAGACGCGCTGACCGGGCTTGAGATCAACAGCATCCCGCTAAAGGCATACCATCAGAATGCTGTCCTGCCAAAGGACCTGGCGATCAACATGGACGATAACTATTATGTGCTCTTTACTTCCAGCCCCGACAAAGCTGCTGTTAAGGTTTACGACGCGGATGGATTTTTCTCGCGCTCATTTGGGAAACTCGCCGACCAGCCGCAAAGCCAATGGGAGGAGGGCAGTTATTTCGAACCCGCAGCCATCGCCTTTACTCCAGATGGGCGTTTTGCCTTCATCATTGATGGCTATGGGGATACTCATTTTCTCACCTGCCTTCTAATGCGGGCAGATGAATAGTTTTTCTTGCCCTTTTTATGAAAATATTCCATCCCCCAGCGGATTACCTTGCGTATTAACCTTGCGGATAAACCTTGACCTGCATTAGTGGATTGTGATAAAATATGCACGGTTCGAAAGACATTTGAGGTTTCAACACCGAAAAGTGGGCATCCCCCACTTTTCTTATTATCATAAACTTCATATCGACCATTTTGAAACAGGTGGAGAAAAAAAAGCAATGAAGAACGAATTTACACTGGCGTTCAACGAAGTACTCGAAGATAAAGGGCTGCCCAAGGAAGTAATCCTGGAAGCGCTTGAATCCGCGATGGCATCCGCTTACCGGAAATCCGTGAATGCTTCAAATGAACAACACGTTGAGGCGAAGATCGATCTCGAAACAGGTAAGGTGACCGTTTACGCGCAAAAAGAGGTCGTTGAATCCGTTGAAAATCCCATCACCGAAGTAGAGCTTGAGGTTGCCCGCAAAGTGGAGCCTGAAGCCCAGTTGGGTGACCTGGTAATCGTTGAATCCACCCCGGGCGATTTCGGCCGCGTGGCGGCCCAGACTGCCCGCCAGGTGATACAGCAGCGCATTCGAGACGCTGAACGCAAAGCACAGGTAAATTATTACGAGAAACAGCTCGGTGAGATCGTTAGTGGAGTGGTGCAGGCGGTAGGTGCAGCGGGGCTGGCTGTTGGGCTTGAAATGAAAACCGAAGCCAGCATGCCGCGTAAAGAAATGATTCCCGGCGAACGCTTCCACATCCATGAACGTGTACGCGCGCTCGTCGCCGAGGTAAAAGACTCGCAGCGCGGTCCACAGATCATCCTTTCGCGAACCCATCGTGATTTTCTGCGCCGCTTACTTGAAAATGAAGTCCCGGAGATTTTCCACGGTATCGTCGAGATTCGTTCCATCGCCCGTGAGCCGGGTGACCGCGCCAAGGTGGCAGTATCCGCCACGCAGCAGGGCATTGACCCTGTTGGCGCCTGTGTCGGAATCCGCGGTGTGCGCATCCAGGCCATCGTCAAGGAACTGCACGATGAAAAGATCGATGTTATTGAGTGGAATCCCGATCCTGCTGTATTCATCGCCAAAGCCATCAGCCCCGCGCGGGTGAGCGGTGTGTATCTCACCGAACAGCATTCCGGCAGCGGTAAAACCGCCACGGTGGTCGTACC
>DHGL01000021.1:36887-38743 GCA_002402725.1 Anaerolineaceae bacterium UBA4799 | reverse complement strand
GACATCAAGAGCCTCCCCGAGGCAGCGGCTGACGCTCTGCAGAAACTGGCAAAAGATTCAACCGTTGAAGCCTTGAAGGAAAGCGAAAAAGATAATGCTGTCCGCATTGAAGAACTCCTGGCACGAAAAGCTGAAGGAAAACCCCTTTCTCCTGAAGAATACGACCAGATGGCAAAATTTGTTGACCGCGTAGAACGGAAATCCATCGCCAAGACGGAGGAGCAACGCAAAAAGGAAGCTGAGAAACTGGCGGAAATTAAGAAACAAATACCAGCATCAGCCTTTGAACTCAGCATCCTGGATGGCGGTTTGCCCGAACATTATGCCATCCTCCTGCAGGAAGCTGGATACTTCAGCGTTGGTGACCTGGCGATGCAGATGAAACAGGATTCAGATATGATTCTTGGCATTAACGGCATCGGCATCCGCGCCATGGAGCATTTCAATGAACTCATGGCAGCGCTGGATAAACAACTGGCGGAGGAACAGGCCGCGCAGGTGAAGCAAGCCGAAGAAGCCGCTGAGGTTGCCGTGGTCGAAGAACCGGTCACCGCAGTAGAGGAGCCGCAAGAAGTGGTTATATTGCCCTCCGAAGAAGTAGAACTGCTACTCGAAACCGTTGTTGAAGAACCTGTAACGACAATTGAAGTCGAAGAAACAGAACCTGAAAAGGAACCTTCTCTTGAGGAACTGTTCACTTTGCGCCCCGAAGTGCTCGACACTGCCGGTATCATGGAAGACGATGAAGCGGAAGAGAGCGGGAAAGCCAGGAAGAAAGGCAAGAAGAAAGGAAAGAGCGTTGTGGTAACCTATGACCCCGATCGGGATCTAACCGTAGTACAAAAGAAGCACAAACGCGGCGGTGATGATTGGGGTTGGGAAGAGTAAAGTAGCGAGCAAGACAGGTGGCTAAGAAACCGCAAAAACGGATGAAGCACGTACCACAACGCACCTGTATTGGCTGCAGAACGGTTCTCGCCAAACGGGAACTGGTCCGGCTGGTGCGTACGCCAGATGGCATCCTGGTGGACTCAACAGGAAAGGCCGCTGGCAGGGGAGCTTACCTGCATAATATCCGTTCATGCTGGGAGCAGGCGCTGAAAGGGCCGATCAACCACGCGCTGCGGACGGAGATCACCCCCGCGGATCGGCAAAGGCTGATGGAATACATCGAGCGGTTGCCAGAGGGTGACATAACTGAAAAGGGTGCTGAGAGCAGAGATGTGATCAACTGATCCAGGCAAGCCGCTCAAGGCACAATCACCAACCTGTCGAGAACTGGTGAACATCATTAATTAACATGACGGGTTGCAGGGGGAACATTTTTGGAGGTGTGTTATGGGCGAAAAACTAATAGAATTTCCCTCACAGATCACTGTAAGGGATCTGGCACAAAGAATGGAAGCCAGCCCGATTCAGGTAATTAAGGTCCTCATGTCAAATGGCGTGATGGCCAACATCAATCAACAGGTTGATTTTGATACTGCTGCGATCGTCGCTTCGGAACTGGGTTTTGAGGCGGTTCTCGAATCAGTTAAAGAGTCCGCTCCAGCTGAAGACCAGGGACAGGTTCCCTTATGGCGCGAGTTGATCGATAGTGAAGATAAATCCAAGTTGATCAATCGCCCCGCGGTTGTTACCATTCTCGGGCATGTAGACCACGGCAAGACCACCCTTTTGGATGCGATCCGCCACACGAATGTGGCCAGTGGAGAAGCCGGCGGCATTACCCAGCATATTGGCGCCTACCAGGTGGAACACAAAGGCAAATTGATCACATTTCTGGATACTCCCGGGCACGCGGCTTTCACCGCCATGCGCGCGCGTGGCGCCCAGGGCGCGGATATTGTCATCCT
>DHGL01000021.1:0-36877 GCA_002402725.1 Anaerolineaceae bacterium UBA4799 | reverse complement strand
AAAGCCGCCAGGGTACCGATCATCGTAGCACTCAATAAGATGGATCGGCCGGATGCCAACCCTGACTTTGTGAAACGGCAACTCGCAGAACTGGGCCTGGTTCCTGATGAGTGGGATGGCAGCACCATCGTTGTGCCAGTATCGGCTAAACAACGGAAGGGTTTGGAAGACATCCTGGAGGCGGTGCTCCTGGTGAGTGAGAGCCTGGATATCAAAGCCAACCCGCACGGCAAGGTTTTCGGCACTGTGATCGAAGCACAGGTGGACAAAGCCCGCGGTGTGATTGCCACCCTGCTGGTACAGAACGGTACTTTACAGACCGGGAACACAGTCATTGCCGGTGATACCTATGGTAAGATTCGCGCCATGTTCGATTTCACCGGTAAAGTCGTCAAAAGCGCTTCTCCCTCAACGCCAATCCAGGTGTTGGGAATCGGCAATGTCCCCCCCGCCGGCGAGCTGTTCCAGGTAGTCCCAAGCGAAAAAGAAGCCCGCGTCATTCTGGCAGAACGCGCTGCCAGTAAGATGAGCGGAGCCGATACTGCCACCCGCACCACGCTGGAAAAGCTATTCGAGAAATTCCAGGCGGGCGAGGTCCGGGAACTTCCTTTGATCCTCAAGGTGGATGTTCAGGGTTCAATGGAACCCATCGTCAATTCTCTGAACGAATTAAGCCAGGGTGAGATCAAGATCAATGTGATCCACGCTGAAACCGGGAACATCAGCGAGAGCGATGTGATGCTGGCCGCTGCTTCCCGCGCCATCCTGCTCGGCTTTAATGTCAACGCAGACCAGGCAGCCCGAAACCTGGCTGAACAGGAAGGCGTTTCCATCCGCTTGTATGATATTATCTACCGCATGATCGAAGACATCGAAAAAGCTCTTAAAGGCATGCTTGAACCGGAAACCCGCGAAATAACTGTGGGAACCGCCCAGGTGCGCGCCGTGTTCAAGATCAACAAGGTGGGTACTATCGCCGGCTGCCGCGTGCTCACCGGGGAACTCCGGCGTAATGCCCGTGTGCGCCTGGTGCGTGACGGAGAAACCCTTTTTGATGGTGAAATCTCATCCCTAAAGCATGAAAAAGAAGATGTTAGAGAGGTGCGTCAGGGGTTTGAGTGTGGCGTTTCGTTGAAAGGGTATAATGATATCAACGAGGGTGATATTCTCGAAAACTATATCATCGAAAAATCCGCTTAGTCTGATTATTAAGTACTGGAAATATTCATGCCTTCACCATTACGATTAACCCGCATCGGCGATCGATTCCGCAAGGAATTATCTGAGATGCTTGTCAAAGAAGAAATTCGTGATCCACGCCTCGCAGGAATTACCATCACGGATGTGCGCGTTGACCGCGAATTATCTTACGCGGATATCTACGTTTCGGCGGTGGAAGGGGTCACCCGGTCAAAGGAAGTGCTGGAAGGGTTGGAGAGTGCCAGCGGGTTCATCCGCAAGGCGCTCTCAGACCGCATTGAATTGCGCTCATTCCCACGCCTTCGCTTTCATTGGGATATCACCCCGGAACGCGCAGACCGCATCGAGCGGTTATTGGCTTCCATCCACGCAGAAGAAAGTCAACAGAAGAAAAAGAAATGATCGACCAACAAATCAGCGACCAGATCCGCCGCTCAGAAAAGATCGGCATCACTTCTCACATTCGCCCGGATGGCGACGCTATCGGTGCTGTGCTCGGTCTCGGCCTGGCATTAACCGCCGCGGGAAAATCCGTGGAAATGGTCCTGCGCAACGGCGTCTCAAAAACCTTCAGACACTTGCCTGGTGCGGACAGGGTTCAACAAACCTTTAAAGCGGAAAACGACCTGTATATCGTCCTTGATTGTAGTGACCTTGAACGCACCGGAGGCGTGCTGGACGGACGCGAAGTGGATATCGTGATCGATCACCACATTACCAATAAAGGGTTCGGGAAGGTGAACCTGATCGAGCCCAATTCAGTGGCAACCTGCGCCACTTTGGCACAGCATCTGCCTGAATGGGGACTAAAAATCAACGAGGAAGTCGCCTCCGCCCTCCTTTCTGGTATCATCAGCGACTCGATCGGTTTCCGCACCTCCAATACCTCAGCCTCTTCTTTACGCATCGCAGCTGATTTGATTGAAAAAGGCGCGAATATCAACCAGTTGTATAATAAGGCGCTCATCAGCAAACCCTTCACCAGTGTCAATTATTGGGGATACGGACTGGCCAGGCTCGAAAGAGAAAATGGGCTGGTATGGACAACCCTATCACTGGAGGACCGCCACAACGCCGGGTATAAAGATGACGATGACGCAGACCTCACCAACATTCTTTCAAGCATAGAAGACATGGATGTGGCAGTGCTCTTTATTGAACAGAAACCAGACCAGGTAAAAGTCAGTTGGCGCGCCCGTCCGGGTATTGACGTGGCTTCCATCGCTGATGCTCTCGGCGGGGGCGGTCACCCGGCTGCGGCAGGTGTAGAAATTGATGGTACTCTATTAGAGGTAAAGGATTTGATCTTGAGCAAAACCAGGGATTACCTGAGGTCATTGAAATCTGATAACACCTCTTCCCTGGATGGCGATAGAACGGAGCAAACAAATGGAAAATAATTCAGGGATCGATGTAAAAAATGCCATCTCCGGCGTACTGGTGGTTGATAAGCCCGTGGGCATGACCTCGCATGACGTGGTGCAGGTAATCCGCAAAGGTTCCAACATCAGGCGCGCCGGCCATACCGGCACATTGGATCCGCGCGCATCCGGCGTGCTGGTGGTATTGATCGGCCCGGCGGTGCGTTTGAGCGAATATGTATCCGCGTCCGATAAGCGCTACCAGGCTGTGATCATGCTCGGCACTACCACTGATACATATGATGCCGATGGCCGCACCACTTCCTCTGCACCGGTGAACATCACTGAAGAGGAATTTAATAAAGAATTGCAGAAATTTGTGGGGCAAATAGAACAGGTTCCCCCACCCTATTCAGCCGTAAAGGTGCACGGTCAGAAAGCCTATGAAATGGCACGCAGGGGAGAAGAGGTTGAACTTGAACCGCGCCTGATTAACGTGTACAGCCTGGAACTTCTTGAATGGGCACCACCAGAGGTGGTGATTGACGTGTACTGTTCCTCCGGCACCTATGTGCGCTCGCTGGTGAACGATTTGGGTTCACGGCTGGGCTGCGGAGCCACCCTCACCGGTCTGCGGCGCACCAAGAGCGGCCGCTTTACCCTGCGGGATGCTGTTCCACTGCGCAAACTGAATGAAGCCTTTGCTGATGGTTCCTGGTATCAGTACCTGATTCCGGCGGCTGAAGCCTTGTCCGATTGGCCAATGATAGAGCTCAATGACCAGGAGGTCGATTCCATCAAACACGGTATCCGCATCCCCGCTGCAGACGCGAAGCAGAAGAAAGTCTGCGGTGTGAGCGGTCAGGGGGAACTGGTAGCGTTGCTGGAACTGGATGAAGAAAAAATGGAATGGCAGCCCAGGAAAGTTTTTTTCTCGTAAAATTCACCCCCTCGCCTGGTCGAGGGGGTTCGCTTCATACTTGAAACGGAAAGACATGCAGATATAATTAGCGCATGGATTACATCGAAGCATTACAACAAGCCAAAATTGAAAGTTCCTGGGCAGCGATCGGTGCCTTTGATGGTGTGCATAGCGGGCACCGCACCCTTTTTCGCAAACTTGTGGATGGAGCACGCCAGGATGAATGTAAAACGGTTGCCATTACCTTTGACCCGCTGCCAGCGCTTTTTTTTGAGCGCATTAAAACCGGGCAGGTATTGACAACGCTCGCTGAACGGGTCTCGTTGATCAAATCACTCGGCGTTGATGAGGTCATCGTTTTAAACTTCGATCGCACCCTCGCAGATATTGAAGCCTTCCCTTTCATGCAGCATGTACACAGCGCGATAGGACTAAAAAAGTTACTCTCCGGTTTCAATTCCCGAATTGGAAAAGACCAGGCTGGTTCCGTATCCAGGCTGAAAGAAATAGGAAAGCAGTTGGGCTTCTCGGTTGAAGTTGTACCGCCTGTCAGGAATGGCCAGGAAATCATCTCTTCCAGCAACATCCGCAAACTGATCAGAGCGGGAGATATTTCGCGGGCAAACAAATTCCTTGAGCGTCCTTATGCATTCACCGGTGAAGTGGTACACGGAGAGCACCGCGGCAATAAGTTGGGAATCCCCACCGCCAATCTCTCGATACCCCCAGAACAATTGCTGCCGGCTAACGGGGTGTATGCCTGCAAGGCAAACGTAGGTGACCGGGCTTACCTCGCTGTGACCAATGTAGGCGTGCGGCCAACCTTTGAAAATCCCCTGCCCGTTCCACGCGTGGAGCCGCATTTGCTCGATACCAATGAATCGTTTTATGGCGCGACCCTGAAACTTGAATTCCACCAATTCCTACGCCCGGAAGTGAGGTTCCCCGATGCCAAAGCGCTGGTCGCGCAGATCCAGTTGGACATTAAGAAAACCAGGGAGTTGTTTGCGGATGCCACCTAAAAGACAGGTTTATCTTCTCGACCCGCAACAACTGCCTCCCGAAACCATAGCGGTGACCTTTGCCAAGACTTCCCGCTCGCCTGAATCTTTCCGCGAAATCGCAGCAGAACTGACCGCGGCATCAAGCGCGGAATTCAACGAGAAGTGGGTGGTCGGATACGGGCATTCATCGGTGGCGGAACACGCCGTGCTGCACATCGCAGTTGAGAACATCTCGCGCCTGGCTGTCGAAAACATTGAATCCAACCGCCTGGCTTCCTACACTGAAAAATCCACTCGCTTTCAGACCTGGGAGGATGACGCCTTTCATGTACCTGCCGAGTTGGCAAGTCACCCGTTACTGGATCTATTCACCAGTACCTGCGTGATGCTCTTTTCCACTTACCATTCCTGTCTGCAGGCTGTCATTGCCCACCTGAGAGACGTCGCCCTACGGCAAGAGAACGAAAATGAAGCCCAATTTAATCGGCGCGTACGCTCTCAAGCCATCGACGTTTGCCGCTTCCTGCTGCCATCCGCCTCGCTGGCCAATGTAGGCATCACCATCAACGCGCGCGCGCTGGAACACGCGGTAGGTAAGTTGCTTACCAGTCCCTTAATCGAAGCGCAACAGATTGGCGCAGAAATCCGCGATGCCGCGTCCGCATCTATCCCCACATTGCTGAAATACGCCAACGCCATTCCTTACCTGCAGCATGTCTGTGAGCAATTCTCCGCTGTATTAGTCGAAAAGGATGCTTCTGCTAAATCGGATTGGTGCCAGTTGATCGACCCGAATCCAGATGTACTGGAAAGAATCCTGGCAGCGGAGCTATACCGTGAAAAAAACATTGCCTACGCACAATCTTATGAACTGATCCGCACTTTATCTGAAAATCACAAATCCACGTTGCTGCGCTGCCTGCTGGAAATGCCAGACCGTCACACCATCCCCTCCCGTGAACTTGAATATGCTTTTTTCACATTCGATCTGCTCATTGACCAGGGCGCTTATTTCGAAGTAAAACGTCATCGCATGATGACGCAAACACCGCAGCGCCTCTCAACCAGGTGCGGCTACGCCGTACCCGCGCTTATCACAGAAGCTGGCATGAACAACGCCTACCGCGCTGCCATGGAGGAAGCCCGTGTGGTTTATGAGCAATTGGCCAGCTACGATCCCGAAGTCGCTGCTTACATTGTTCCGAACGGCTTCAACCGGCGGGTGCTGCTGCACCTCAACCTGCGCAGCCTGGTGCACTTCATTCACCTGCGCAGCGCCTCAAACGCCCACTTTTCTGTGCGGCGTGCCGCGCAACGCATGGCTGAAGAAATCAGCGCCCACTTCCCGGAACTGGCCTCACTCCTGGGAAGAAATGAAAACGAAACTTCAAAAGGCATCGAGTCAGCTTATTTTTCGAGCACCTGTGTGCGTTGAGAGGAAGGAGAATCCTCATGTTGATATCAGAAACTGAAGTCCTTATCCGGCTTGGTCTGGCTGCTGTGTTGGGAATGGCGGTGGGGTATGAACGAGAACGCCAGAACCAGCCGGCTGGATTGCGCACCCATGCCATCCTGGCAGTGGGTTCCTGCCTTGCCATGACCATCTCCATCAACCTGGCCATCCAGTTCGTTCCAGACGTGCCCAATGGAGACCCGGCGCGCCTGGCGGCACAGGTGGTTTCAGGTATCGGTTTCCTTGGAGCTGGCGCCATCCTGCGTTACGGTACTAATGTAAAAGGATTGACCACTGCCACCTCCTTGTGGGCCATCGCCATCGTTGGCCTGGCGGTTGGCGCAGGCCATTATTTCTCCGCCGTGGGAACAACCCTGGCGCTGCTCATTGTGCTGACCCTCCTCAATGTTCTGGAAAAACGCTTCATCCGTGTCTACCAGACCATTACAGTGGTGGTAACCGCCCATGAGAATGCCGCCTTGGTGGAAACGCTGATCGAAGTGTTCACACAGCTTAAGAAAAAGATACTTTCCATTGGCGTCGAAGCCGACCCGGTGAAGCAAAACCTGACAGTGAACATGGTGGTTAAAACCCTTGAAGACGACCCGATGATCGATATCCGCGAAGCCATTCAAGTCATCCCCGGGGTTACTCATTACAAATTAAACTAAATTGACCTCTTACACAATCCGACCAGGTGAGAGGTTTCACCTGGCCGGACGGATTTAATTAATGATTAAAAATGTGTATACTGAATGTGAATTTCTCCAAATTGGATGACCGATACTTTCAAAAACCAGCGACACATGAGGTCAATGATGATTATCAACAATTGCATGAAAAAACAGGTGTTTTCCATCCATCCAGAAACAAAGATCGAAGAAGCTGTGGTAACGTTCGTGAAGCACCATATCGGAACGCTACCGGTAGTGGATGCACAGAAGAGACTGGTGGGTATTCTGCAAATTCGCGATCTTGTCTCTCTGGCATTGCCGGATTTCGTTAATATGCTGCAAAACATAGATTATGTAGTTGACTTTGGCGCCGCCGAAACTAGAAAACCTGATGAGGAAATGTTGAAGAAACCGGTTAGTGAATTAATGCAGCCGCCAGTCTTTGCAGCGCACGATTGCAGTTTGTTGCGAGCGGCCGCGTTAATCAAGAAGCACAACCTGCTCGACCTGCCAGTCGTGGACGAAGAGAACCACTTGATCGGTATCGCTTCCTGGGTGGATATAGGCACATCTTTTCTCAAATATTGGAATAACTCGAACAAGGATTGAACAATGCTTAACGGGATCATCGCTTTATTGATTTTTATCTTGACCTTATTCCTGATCTTTTCTGAGAAAATGCATCGGACAGTTGCCGGTTTATTTGGTGCCGGCATGATGCTCCTCGCGGGCAAGCTGCTGGGATTTTACAATGAAAGTGAAGCTATCAAGGCTATCGACCTTTCAACCCTGGGTTTATTGTTAGGGATGATGGTGCTGGTTGTGGTACTCGAACCTACTGGTTTCTTCGAGTACATTGCCATTCAGGCAGCTAAGGTTTCAAAGGGAAAGCCGTTACGTTTGCTCGTCCTTCTGGGAACGATCACCACAATCCTGTCCATGTTCCTTGACAATGTAACAACCGTTATCCTCATCGCTCCAGTAACTATTTTGATTTGTGAACTCCTCGGATTCAATCCGGCTCCTTTCCTGATTGCAGAAGCCTTATTATCCGATACCGGAGGTATCGCCACTCTGATCGGTGATCCACCAAATGTGCTTATCTCAGCAGCAGCTGATCTTACCTTTAATGACTTTCTAACCCACTCGCTGCCCATTGTAATTGTCGCCTGGTTTACTGCCCTTTTGCTGCTGCGTGTTCTCTTCAGGAAAGAAATTAAGGAGAGTCCTGGAAACATTGAAGGATTACTGGAATTGGAACCAAAGCAGGTTCTAAAAGACCCAAAAAGAGCCAAAAGAGTGCTGCTTGTTTTATCCCTGGCGATCGTGCTGTTTTTCCTGGAAGAATTGCTGCACATTACCCCGGAGTTCATTGCCATGGCGGCAGCAACTGCAGCGCTCATATGGGTCCGACCTGACCTGAGAGAGACGCTGGCGCAAATTGAATGGAGCGTGCTGGTCTTCTTCATCGCTCTTTTCGTAATGGTTGGCGGGTTGGAAAACACAGGAATACTTGAAACCCTTGCGGGTAGTGTGATTCCCATCGCCAACAGCAACCCCGTGCTGTTTGGAGTGCTACTGTTATGGATGGTGGCGGGTCTCTCCGCTTTCATGGATAATATCCCCATCACCATCGCTTTCATCCCGGTAATCCAGAGCCTGGCTGCTTCAGGTTTGAACGTGAACGCCTACTGGTGGGCGCTTGCTTTTGGCACCGGGCTGGGTGGCAACGGCACTATTATCGGCTCTACCGCCAACATCATTGTAGCTTCTCTATCCGAACGCACCCGTAATCCCATAACTGTGAAAATTTGGAATAAACGCGGGTTGCCTGTGATGCTTGCCACTTGCGCGGTTACAACCATACTTTTCATCATCGCCTATCCCTTTCTTTCGCGTTGAGATACAGATATGGGTAAGTGTGGGCAGGTTTGGTGCTGACCCCCTCGCACCCCTTGACAAATCCCCTCGCTTGTCTATAATTGCCTGAAATCAAATAATTAAGGCTGTGACGAGGACGAGTACAGGTTTTGCAGACGCTCCAGAGAGCGGGAACAGTTGAAAACCCGCGCGCACCGCTAACCTCGAATGGACCTCCGAGCCGCGAGGCGAACGCCAAAGCAAGTAACCGCCGCCGGGATGCCGCCGTTATCAGGCAAAGGGTATAAGCAGGTCGACTGCCGTACCCATAACGAGTGAAGCTGGCAAATCCGATCTCCGGTCGCAATCCTCCGGAGATTTTTCGTACCGGTAAAGCCGCTTAACCGGGGTGGCACCGCGGGCCCAAGCCCGTCCCCAGCAGGGACGGGCTTGGGTTTTTAACAGCCCCGTCCAGCAGAAGGAAAAAATCGAAAAGGAGATGCAAAATGGAAGAGAGAATAAAATTTCTACTGAATGAAAGTGATATCCCGCGCTGCTGGTACAACATCAATGCGGATTCACCGGTTAAACCACAGCCGTTACTGAACCCGGTGACAATGGAAGCGGTGACCACGGAATACTTATCCGTACTTTTCCCTAAGGGTCTGATCGAGCAGGAGGTTTCAACAGAGCGTTACATTGAGATACCCGAAGAAGTTCGTGAAGCCTATAAACTATATCGGCCCACCCCGCTCATCCGCGCCACCCGGCTCGAAAAAACACTGGGAACCCCGGCGCATATTTACTACAAGTACGAAGGCATTTCGCCTTCAGGCAGTCATAAATCGAACAGCGCCATCCCGCAGGCTTACTACAACAAAATCGCTGGTACCAGGGCCATGACCACCGAAACCGGTGCTGGCCAGTGGGGTTCCGCCCTGGCGATGGCCTGTACTTTCTTTGGTTTAAATCTGGAAGTTTACATGGTGCGCGTCTCCTATGATCAAAAACCTTACCGCCGCTTCCTGATGGAAACGTACGGCGCCCAGGTTTACGCCAGCCCCAGCGACCGTACTGTTTACGGGCGCAGGGTACTGGCGGAACTACCAGATACTGCCGGTTCGCTGGGCATCGCTATATCCGAAGCAGTTGAGGTTGCGGCCACCTCAGGCGGGGAGAAGAAGTACGGACTTGGGTCGGTGCTGCATCATGTGCTGCTGCACCAGACGGTGATTGGAGAGGAAGCGCTGAAACAGATGGACCTGGCTGGCGAATACCCGGATGTGGTCATCGGGTGCGTGGGCGGCGGGTCCAACTTCTCAGGCATCGCTTTCCCTTTCCTGCGTGAAAACCTCAAGAACGGGCAGCGCGCTCGCCTGCTGGCGGTTGAACCCTACGCCACCCCCTCTCTCACCCGCGGATTGTACGCTTTTGATTATGGAGACTCAGCCTGCATGGCACCGATCGTCAAGATGTACACCCTGGGTCATGATTTTATCCCGGCAGCCATCCACGCCGGCGGTCTGCGCTACCACGGCATGGCGCCCACTTTATCGGCGCTCTACAATGCCGGGCTGGTTGAAGCAGTGGCTGTGCACCAAAAGGCTGTTTTCGAGTCTGCTCTCTTATTCACCCGTACTGAAGGCATCCTGCCCGCACCGGAGTCAGCGCATGCACTACGCGCTGCCATAGATGAAGCGCTTGAAGCTAAACGCACCGGGGAGAAAAAAGTAATCCTCTTCAACATGTCTGGTAATGGATACTTCGACCTTACCGCTTATAACCGCTACCTTGCCGGGGAACTGCAGGATTATGATTATCCGCAGGACGCCATCGATTCTATTCGTCAACATCTCCCCGTAGTGAAAGAAAACGTCGTCCTGAAGTAATAGTTGACGGTCTTTATATTCCAAAGTCCTATATCTATGGGCGGTGCGCGTGTGCATCGCCCATTTTCATTCCGGCTGGAATCATCAGCCATTGTAACGAAGTACCAACAATAACCAGATTGTTCGTGTAAAAACTCCTGTTTTCGGCTATCATAAATCCAGGTGATGGAATGATTAAACCATTGGTATATATTCACTCATGCGCTTCGAAACGCAACATGCCCTTTGAGCGCTTCCTCCCCCTGGATCCTCCGGGAATGGTTCACCGTTGGCTGCAAATGAATGTCGCTCCAGGCAGCCTCCTCCTGGAGCCGCTGGGCTCCTCACCGCAAGCGGTACTGGAAGCCGCCGCCGCTGGCTACCGGGTTCTGGTAGCGTGCAATAATCCGGTAACCGCCTTCCAAATCCGGATGTTGGCTCGCGCCCCCCAGAAAACTGAAATAAAGGCGGTTATCAGGGAACTAGGTGACCTGAAAAAAGGTGAGGAAAGGTTGGAAACCACCATTCGCAGCCTTTACCTTACCCGCTGCGCCAGCTGCGGAGCCGAAATCCAGGCCAGCGGTTACGTCTGGAACCGTGGAGAATCTGTCCCGCATACGCGCCTCTACACCTGCCCGCGCTGCCAGGATAGCGGTGAACATCCAGTGAGCGATGAAGAAATCCTACGCCTGCAGATGGTGCAACGCAGCGAGCCGTTGCACCGTTCACGCGCCCTCGCCCGGGTGATGGGGGGCAACCTGGACAACCGTGAAAGCGTGGAGCAGGCTATCATTGTATATCCGGTGAGGGCGCTTTACGTGCTTTTCACCCTCATCAATAAACTGGAGGGTATGCACCTGTCGCCGCAACGGCGTGAACTGGCTGAAGCGGTGCTTCTTTCCCTGCTGGATGATGGCAACGCCATTTGGGGTTGGCCGGAAGAACGCGAACGCCCCCGCCTGTTGAGCATGCCACCGCAATACCTCGAAAAGAATCTTTGGCTGGCGATCGATGATGCCATCGAGACGTGGAGCGCTGCCGAGCACTCCATTCCACTTACCAATTGGCCAGACCTGCCCTCTGGCGCGGGTATCTGCCTTTACCAGGGTCGCATGCGCGACCTTGCCCAGGCAGCTGAGGGTACCAAGATCGATGCTCTCCTGAGCGTCTTTCCACGCCCCAGCCAGGCTTTCTGGTCTCTGTGCAGTCTGTGGGCATCCTGGTTATGGGGTCGTGAAAAAGCTGGCGGTTTCAGCCAGGTAATCGAGCGGCGGCGCTTTGACTGGTACTGGCACACCACCGCGCTGCACGCCGCCCTGCTTCCTGCTGCTGCCTTGTCCGGTCCCGATATTCCCATGTTTGGCTTGCTCCCTGAACCGGCTGCCGGTTTAGTCAGTTCAGTGATCGAAAGCGCCTCCATATCTGGTTTTGAAATCACTGGTGTCGCCGTAAAGAACGCCTCTGAGCCAATTCAAATGGAATGGAAAACTGGCTCAAGACGGAGAGATTTTTTACCCGTGAACATCCAGAGGCTCGCCCGAGATTCCATCCGCGAACTGCTGAACGAGATTGGTGAACCAACCGAATACATCGAGGTCCACACCGCGGCGATGTGCGCGCTGGCAGATGGAAACGCCTTCCCACCATCGATACAACAACTGACCTTCGATAAAGCCTCTGAGTTTCAGGCCATCCTGAACACGCTGCTGGCTGATCAGAGCTTTTTGGTTCGCCTGGATGCTACTGCCCAAGACCCTGAGAGTGGATTGTGGTGGCTGGCTGCACCGGAAGGTACGCGCACCCCACTGGCGGATAGCCTGGAAATCGAAATTGCCAGCTGGCTGCAAGAAGAAGGTCAAATCACCACTACAGCGATACATAAACGGGCTTACCAAAGATTCCCCGGCTATCTCACGCCTCCAGAGGATCTGATACGCCAATGTCTTGAATCTTACGCGCTAGCGGACCCTGCAGGCGAGGTATGGACATTAAAACCTCACGACCAGGCTGCTTACCGGCATGATAATATCGATGAAATGAGAAAACTGCTCGCCGCGCTCTCCTCCCGCTTTCAACTGCTGCAGGTGGACGATGCCGACATCACCTGGCACCTGCGTGACACAGCGGAGACAGCAATTTACCGCTTCTTCCTCTCATTTACCGCGGTCATTGATCGTGATTCTCTTATTACAGTACCCGAATCCTGCCAGACCATTTACTTGCTGCCTGGCAGCCGTGCGGGTCTGTTGAAGTTTAAGTGCGAGCGCGATCCTTACCTGCGACTGCAATTGCGACCAAATTTCCACTTCCTGAAGTTTCGCACCCTGCGCAGTATCGCCGCGCGCACCGATTTATCCCTGGAGTTGTTCAACGTACTGGTCGATTCAGACCCTCTCAGCCTGGAAGAAACCACCCAACTTTCGATGTTCCGCTGAGAAAAATCGGCCTGGCGGCCGCTTCCTCGATCCTTGTTCAGCGAACCTGTTTGAAATTGATGAGGATCAGGTTTTTATCACAGGTTTCGTATGTGCTGAAGATCACCCGGTTTGAAAGCGGCATCAAAGCCTGGTCAACCAACTGCACGGCCAGCGTCACATTGGTGCTCACCGGTTTATCCCCCAAAACAAACTCGTAACCCGATTCTCCGTACCAGGCTGCTGCCCCGCCACTGAGCGTGGTCATATCCACCGTTCGTCCATCATACAGGCCGGTCAATTTTAGCACCACCCCTACCATCGGTCTGCCTTGCAGGTCCACCACCCTCCCGGCAACGCCTTGCCAGTCACAACCCTCACCGGGGTGAAAGACCGTGTTGGCCATTGCGGCCGGGTTTCCCTCGATCGCGTATGGCAGGTTCGTATCCTCCGGCTCCTCTGTGAAGAAAAGCAGAGGATTGTCCGTGTTGGTTGGCTCTGTTTTAACTGTCGGTGCGATGGATGTAGTGGACGGTTGGGGTGTCTCGGTGGGCTTTACTGTTGGCGTCCAGGTGGGCGGAAGCCTCACAGCGGTCGCGGTTCCGGGAGACGCAGCCGCCAATACGGGCATGGTGGGTGGTGGGAAAGGATTGACAGCGACATATGGATTCGAGAATAAAACCAGATAGAGACCGATCAGCGCGATGGTCATCATCAGTACAACAGCGGTGAGCAGGTTCCAGGTTACATCACGCCGCCGTTGCCTGGCACGCCGCTTGAATCGGCTTTCTATTTCTTCTGGGTCAGAAAATCGCATCGCGCACAGCCCTTATGATCAGGGGACCAGTATCTCAATAGTACTGGCGGTTCTGGCATTTTCAATCCAGGATTCCAGGGTTTTTTCTTGCAGTATCAGCCGTGCTTCTGTTGAAAGTGGATGCTCAGACTCACGCTCAATGACATTGAGAATGTGGTAGCCGAGGCTGCTCGCAATGATTCCGCTGGTCTCACCAGGTTGCATGGTGAAGACAACCTCCTCCACCTCTGGTTGTGTGAGCACGCCACGCGGGAACCAGCCCAGGTCACCACCCAGCACATCGTCTTGCTGTAGCGCCAGGCTTGTAAAATCCATGCCGTTGTTCAATTGCTCCAATGCCGCAATAGCGTTAGCCTCATTCTTGAAGAATAGCTGCCGGGCGTGAATCTGTTCGGTGCTTTCAGGTACGCTGTTGGTAATCGTATCCCGCTGCCAGGCAACTGCAATTGCCCTTTTGAGGGCCACCCTGAAGGTTTCATCTGTGTAGCCGTTGGCATTCTGCCATTCCGTCAGCTTTTCTGCCCCGCCAAGATCGTTTACCAGCCTGTCGATGCGCGCCTGCACCTCATCCTCACTGGCAGTGAAGCCACCCTCCGCGGCGGCTTGTGCCAACAGAAGTTCGTCAGTGAAATTGCCCAGAATGCGCTCCTTTTGTTCCTCAGGGGTCATTTCCTGCCCCAGTTCGGTCAACGCGGCTTGTAGCCTTGAAAGTTCAGCCTCGTATTCAGAAAGGAGAATGCCTTCACCATTAACCTTGAGCGCCATAGGCAGAGAGGTTGGTGTTGCAGTAGGTTCAACGGTGGCGGCAGGTTCCGGGGTTGAGGCAGGTTGGGTGGGGGTTGGGGTTGCTTGCCGGGTACAGCCAGAGATAAAGAGGAAAACCAGCAAAAGCGAAATCTTTATTCTCGTTTTCATCGGGTAGATTATAACTCATATCGTTAAACAAAAAACTGGCAGACCCTGTGGTCTGCCAGTAAACCATCTTACCGGTTTTCTTAGTAATCCATCGGGGGCGCGGGAGGCGTGGGAGGATTCTTTTCGGGGATCTCAGTGATGAGCGCTTCGGTGGTGAGGATCATGGCAGCGATGGAAGCCGCGTTTTCAAGCGCGCCGCGGGTTACCTTGGCAGGATCGCCCAGTCCGCCTTTGATCATGTCAATATATTCCTCGCGGATAATATCGTAACCGATCTTGTCGTTTTTCTTGGCTTTCTGCTCTTCGCGAACCTTCTCCAGCACCACGGCTCCGTCCATGCCAGCGTTCTCGACGATCTTGCGCAAGGGCATTTCGAGCGCTTTGTGAACAATCTTGACGCCGATCTGCTCGTCTTCACTGTTGAGTTTGAGATCGTTCAACACGGTCATGGCGTTGATCAGGGCAACACCACCACCGGGTACGATACCTTCTTCAACAGCCGCGCGGGTCGCGGAGAGAGCATCTTCAACACGGTGTTTCTTTTCTTTCAGTTCAGTCTCGGTTGCAGCGCCCACACGGATGATGGCGACACCGCCGGAGAGTTTGGCAAGGCGTTCCTGCAGTTTCTCGCGGTCATAATCGCTGGTGGTTTTGTCAATTTCTACACGGATCTGCTCGATACGGCCTTTGATCTGGGCTTCGTCACCCTTGCCGCCGATGATGGTGGTGTTGTCTTTGTCAGCCACAACCTTTTCAGCACGGCCGAGGTCAGGCAGCACAACGGTTTCGAGCTTGCGGCCGGTCTCTTCAGAGATCACGGTGGCGCCAGTCAGGTATGCAATATCCTGTAGCATGGCCTTGCGGCGGTCTCCAAAACCAGGGGCTTTGACGGCCAATACATTCAGCATGCCGCGAAGTTTGTTGACGACGAGTAGCGCCAGCGCTTCACTATCAACATCTTCGGCGATGATTACAAGGTCGCGTTTGCCGGTCTGCACAAGTTTTTCAAGAATGGCAACGAGGTCCTGGGCAGCGGAGATTTTCTTATCATAGATGAGGATGTAGGGTTCAGGGATCACAGACTCCATGTGCTCGGGATCGGTGATGAAGTAGGGGGAGATGTAACCGCGGTCAAACTGCATTCCCTCTACGTATTCCTGTTCAAATTCGAGACCTTTGGATTCTTCGACGGTGATAACGCCGTCTTTTCCGACCTTGTCCATCACATCAGCGATAAGCTCACCGATGGAGGAATCCTGGGCGGAAGTGGTGGCAACGTTGGCAATGTCTTCGCGGGTCGAGATGGCAATGGCATGTTTCTTGATTTCTTCTGAAACCTTCTTCGCAGCAACTTCAATGCCGCGTTTCAACAGCATGGGGTTTCCACCGGCTGCCAGAGTCTTTAATCCCTCATTCACAATGGTGTGAGCTAACAGGGTTGAAGTGGTGGTGCCGTCACCAGCGATGTCATTGGTCTTGGTCGCGGCTTCCTTGATGAGTTGCGCGCCCATATTCTCATAGGGATCTTCGAGCTCGATTTCTTTTGCCACGGTCACACCATCATGGGTGATGGTCGGGGCGCCGAATTTGCGGTCAATGGCTACATTGCGGCCTTTGGGGCCCAGGGTGGTAACGACCGCTGTCGCGACGGTATCGATGCCGTTCTTAAGTTTTCGGCGTGCTTCTTCAGCAAAGATGAGTTGTTTTGCTGCCATAAGTGCGTTCTCCTTTTTATTTTGGAATTGATTATTTGGTAACGATTGCGAGCAGGTCGCTTTCGCGCAAGATCAAGAGTTTCTTATTGTCTATCTTGATCTCTGTTCCACCATACTTTTGGAACAAAACAGTATCGCCGGCTTTCACGTCCATGGGGATGTATGCGCCTTTTTCATCCCGGTCACCAGGACCAACCGAAAGAACGGTGCCCTTTTGCGGTTTTTCTTTGGCGGTATCAGGTAAAACAATACCACCCGCTGTGACTTCGTTTTCCTCGACGGGCTCAACGACGACACGGCTTCCCAACGGTTTTAAATTTATTGACATGCTTGCCTCCTGATTAGGATTGGGTGAATTCTCATTTTTTAGCACTCGTATTTGATGAGTGCTAAAAGCAGTTGAATAATAACCTTGTTTTTTTTTCAAGTCAAGAGGTTTAATCGTTCTCTTATAAAACTCTGATATTTTTACTGGTAACCATAAAAACCGCAGATGGTTTCGCCTTCCCGTACAATTCCCATGATGGTTTCATCGTTGGCGAACATCCGCGTGATTTCATCAAAAACCTGCATGGCTTCATCGCAGTAGGCATTATTGGGTTGATGCAGACCAGCCAGTACCGAACCCAAATGATAATAGTACACAACACTATTGTTGGTCAGTTCAAGCCCGGGGATGGGGATATCCGGGATTTCTTCAGGGTCGCACTCAGCGCCACCATTGCGCACCAGGCACGATTCTTCAGCTGTGCATCCACTCACTGCGCAGCGCAGCGGCAGAATCGACCCCTCATAATTACGCGATTTGTAATACACCACGCCCAGTTGACCATAGGCGGTCGGGTCCTCGGGGGCAAACTCCACGGCGCGCAGCATATTGCGGGCAGCCGCGAAAAATTCGCCCTGCTGCACGTAGGTGTTGGCGATGGAGATGAGCGGGATGGGATCTTTTACCCCCAGTTGCTCATTAATGGCCACTGCTTTCGCAAAAGCCTCCAGAGCCAGACCAAAATAATAGTTCTGCTCAGTTTTGACCGCTGTCATGTTGGCAAGCTGGCGATAATTTGCCCCTAAAGACAGGTAAAGGAAATTCAGATTGGGAGTAATGTTGATGGCCTTTTTGTATTCTTCAATGGCTTGTGTATAGTTGGCGCTGGCTTCCTGCACGCTGCCATTCACCCGGTGCACATCCATGAGGGTGTCGTCGCGTTCAATCGCCTGCGTGATGTATTGCTGCGCCTGCGAGTACTTAAGCTGGTCGATCAATAATTCCGCGTAATAAGCCAGCGCCAGCGCGTTGGTATTGTCATACTGCAGCGCTTCTGTCGCAGCCTGTTCCCCTTTTACCAGGTATTCCTGCGAGGCATCCCCGGCAACACCTGAAGAGCCATACCAGTCAAGCGCGAAAGCCTTAACCGCGTATAGGTTGCTGCTTTGCGGGCTGATCGCCAAACCCTCTTCGATCGTCGCCAGTGCTTCTTCCAGGCGTTCCCTTTTACGTGCGTCAACGGTGATTTGGGATGTAGAATAAACCTGGATGCGCGCCAGCTCGGCTCTGAGGTCCGTGTCTTCGGGGTTGATGGCAATGGCATTGCGGTACGCCTCGATGGCCTTTTCAAGGTTCCCTGCCTGGAAATGTGTTTCCCCTTCCTGCGCGTAGGAATTCAGGCTGCGAGTTGGCGTGGGTGTAACGCGCAGGATGGGCGCGATCTGGCCTACCCGCACTCCCCGAATCACGAACAGACCCGCCAGGATCAATATCAGCAGGATGAATATCCAAATCGGGTTGGACTTCTTTTTGGGGTGGCTGAATAATGCGCGTTTTCCGCTGTAGTCGATCATGAGTTTATTTACCGTGTCACGCAAAAGGTCAGGGGGTGACTTCCACGGTTGGCGTTACTTCACCCGGTTCGGCAGTTGCTGTAACATCAGAATTCCCTTCACGGGTGAGTCGCTCGCAAATGTTGACCATTTCTTCAGCATTGAAAACAGCGATGTCATCATTGCGCAGCCCCACCTGGACCGCCTGAGAAATCTCCAGCGCTTCACCACATTGCCCTTCCCTCGCCAGGGCGAGGCCGTAGGTGTAATAATATTGCGCCACGCGTCCGTAATCCATGGGAAGCCCTTCAACAGAAGCACCATCTGTTGAGACCCCGCCGCGCACCGCGATACGCAGCATATCGATCGCGTCAAGATACTGCTTGGCACTGCTGTAAATTAGTCCGAGATTGCCATAAAGATATGCATTCTGTGGCTCATCCACAATAGCTGCTTCGGCATACTGAATGGCTTTCTGGTAGTCGCCATTTAGAGCATATGTTCGAGCGATGAGTGTTTCGGGAGTCGGGTCCTTTGGATTTAGGGCATTCGCCCGACCGTATTCAGTGATGGCGTCATCATATGACTGGATGTTGAAGTAATTACGCCCCAGACCAAGGTGCAGGTCAGCAATGTTCGGGTTCAAAGCGACCGCCGCCTCAAATTCTGCAACTGCCTCTTCAAAATTTGAAGTGTATTCAAGCACAAACCCACGGCCACGGTGGGTTTCCATGGTGCCCGGGGCCAGTTCTTCCGCCCGGCGCGAGGCATTGATGGCATTATCCAGGGTTTCCAAATCTCCTTGACCCGCCTGCAACATATAGGTATAGATTTCCGCCAGGTAAGCGTACGCTGCGGCGTTAGCGGGATTTGCTACAATGGCATCCTGAAGGATGCCCGTACTGCGCACGTAATCCCCTGCCAGCCCAATCGCCCAGCCACGTAGCGCCATCGCTTCATCATTATTCGGGTTGAGCAACAGGGCATTCTCAGCATCCGTGATGGCTTCTTCATAATTGCCAGAGTAGATATTCAAACGCGCCAGGGAAATAAAATTGTCCGGGTTGCGAGGATCGGCTCTGACAGCATCCTTATAAGCAGAGATGGCCAGGGAATACTTGCCTTCTGCCTCCAATCCTTTCGCGTCTGATGCAATTGATTCTGGCGCGCGCGTGGGTGTGGGTGTGGGTTGGAAGAATTGCGGAATAGTGGGCACAATCATGCGGTCGAAATAGATGACCGCAGCAATCAAGATTAACAACAAGATCACCCGGAACGGGTTCGACCGGCGTTTCTTTTTCTGCATGCTCCACTTGCTGCCCTTGATATACATGGAATTCATCTTACCAAGTGAAATCAGCAGCGTCAAGGTGACCGGAGAACCATCCATCGCGTTCCATGAAATGGAAATGGGGGTTATTAAGTTTGTTGATTAAGTATGTCAATGAAAGCATATTCACCTGAATAGTATCAACCGCCGAGGTATTCACTATGCAAGATAAAGCCTATTTTTAATGAAAGAATCATGAAAAAACTCTACGCCAGACTTTTTCTGCTCGGATTCGGTTTCTTCGGTGTCAGCGTCATTTGGACGCTTTTCAATGTATTTGTACCACTCTTCCTCGCCAATCGCTTTGACTTGCCTTCCTCCCTGATTGGTATGTTCATGACCCTCGACAATGTCGCCGCTTTTCTGATCCAGGCGCCGGTAGGTGCCTGGTCTGACCGACTGCGCACTCCCATAGGGCGCCGCATGCCCTTTATCCTCATTGCCGCTCCTATCAGCGCGGCAGCCTTCGGTGTCATCCCATTATTAAGTGTTTTACCCTTGTTCTTTGTTTGCACACTCACACTGGTCATCAGCATGGCTTTCTGGCGTACCCCCGTGATGGCATTAATGCCCGATATAACGCCCTCGAAATACCGCTCGCAGGCTAACGGCATCATTAATTTGATGGGCGGGCTGGGAGCGGTTGTCGCATCCCTGGGCGGTAGCGCTTTATATGAGCTCGATATTAACTATCCTTTCTGGCTGGGTTCAATCCTGGTGCTACTGGCAGCGCTGCTGGTCTTCCTGTTTATTAAAGAACCCAAAACCTACCAGCAGACTGAACCCCCGCCCCGTCTGGCAGACAGCCTGCGCGACATCATGAGAGATAAAGAAAAAAGCGCCATCCGCCTTTTGCTGGCCATCTTTTTCTGGGTGCTCACCACTCAGCAGGCGGATGCTTTTCTCTCGTTATACGCCACCCGTTACCTGGGAATTTCAGAAGGAGACGCCGGCAGGATGGCCGGGCACATGGCGATTTCTTTCATGATCTTTGCCATTCCCGCCGGTATTTTGGGCAGCCAAATCGGCCGCCGTAAGACCATCACCATAGGTTTGGTCGGCATGGCGCTTTCGATACTGATTATCGCGGTCCTTCCTCCTGGCCTGCTCACCACTGAACTCGGGAGTCTCCCGATTCTGGGAATGATACGCCTGGCAAATTTGTTGCTGGCGGTCGCAGGGCTCACCTGGGCATTGATCAACACAAACGCGCTGCCAATGGTCGTCGATATGACCACAACCTCGCTTATTGGAACCTATACTGGTCTGTATTTTCTTGTTTACACGCTTTCATCAGTGGTAGGTCCCATCCTCAACGGCTGGCTCATCCAGCTGGCAGGACACAATTACAACATGCTAATGATCCTTGGCCCTGTTTTCCTGGTGATCGCCCTACTTCTGTTATCAGGTGTGAAGCGAGGTGAACCAAACGATGAGAGGACTGCTCCGATGGATGAGCAGATTATTGATTGATACAGCGATTTTCATCGTTAAATCGGTCGTTAAATCGGCTTGCCTGTGACAGTACTTCTTTGCTAGAATGATGACATGCATTTCGATGTCTTTACCCTGTTCCCGGGTGTCTTTCAACCTTACCTCGATTCGAGCATATTGCAGCGTGCGCAGGAAAATGGTTTCATTAAGGTTTCATTGCACAACATTCGCGACTGGACCTCCGACCGGCATCATGTCACCGATGACGCCCCGTACGGCGGCGGTGGAGGAATGGTGATGAAGGTGGAGCCCATTTTCGCCGCCGTTGAATCCGTCCTGGGCATTCCGCCGCCCTGCCCGCTGGTCTACCTCTCACCGCAAGGCAGACCTTTCTCCACTGCCATAGCGCGCGAGCTGGCACAACAGCCCCGCCTGGGTTTATTGTGTGGACGCTACGAGGGGATTGACGAGCGCGTAATCGAGCACCTGGTAACCGATCAGATCTCGATCGGAGATTACGTGCTCACCGGCGGAGAGCTGCCCGCGCTGGTGCTCATCGACGCGGTATCACGCTTCATCCCCGGTGTGCTGGGTGATCCGGATGGAGCCGAGGATGACAGCTTCGGCAACGGTCTCCTGGAGTACCCGCACTACACACGCCCGGAGGAATTCCGCGGATGGCGGGTACCGGAAGTGCTCCTCTCAGGCAACCACGCGCTGGTCGCCAAATGGCGCAGGGAACAATCCCTGCTGCGTACCAAAAAACAACGTCCCGACCTGCTGGACGATGAATCATCGAAACCATCCACAAAAAACCTAAAGGAGTGAAAAATGGAGAAAACGAAGTTTCCGTGGGGTCGTACTTTTCTGGTAGGGTTTGGTTTTTTTGGCATCAGTATTTTATGGCCTATCTTCAATCAATGGGTACCGCTGATCCTGCAGGCAGGCAACCCCGAATTTAAGACCAGCATCGCCAATTTTGTTGGTTTTGGTGTTGGACCAGCGCTCGCGATGTTCATCATGACCTGGGATAACATCATCAACATTTTCGTGCAGCCGTGGGTGGGCAACCGCAGCGACCATACCTGGAACCGTTTTGGCAGGCGCAAACCGTGGATACTGTTGGGTTTGCCCATCGCGCTGGTCGGTTTTATCTCTATACCGTTGGCCAAGTCAGTTATCGCGGTGGCCGTCTTTATTCTCGTTACGAACTTTGGAATGGCGCTCTTCCGCTCTCCGGTGGTTTCATGGCTGGGAGACCTCTTCCTGCCTGAACAACGCAGCAAGGCCAATGGCGTCATCAACCTGATGGGAGGCGCGGCGGGTGTGCTTTCTTATGTTCTGGGCGGCTTGATCTTCAACGCCTTTGGCAGGTTGGGACCATTTATCGCCGGGGCCATCGCGATGATCGTAGCATTGGCTGCGGTGTTGATCTGGGTGAAAGAACCACGTGAACGCCTGGGCAGGCACACCGAAGAAGATGGCAGCAGTGGCGCGGTGAAAGGTTTGATTCCCAATCTCAAGGATGTGTTCAGTAACCCGGATAAATCCGCGCTCTTCATTCTGCTGGCAATCTTCTGCTGGTTCACCGGTTTTAACGCCATCGAGACGGGGTTGTCATCCTTCGCTGTCTTCAACCTGGGCATCGAGCCTGGAACAGCGTCAATCGTCGCCTCGGTGGCCAACCTTTCCTTCCTGGCTTTCTGCATTCCCTCCGGCATTCTCGCCGGCCGGCTCGGACGCAAGAAGACCATCATATATGGCGTGCTAGCGCTTACGCTCATCTTCCTTGTCAGTTTCTTCCTGGTAAAGGGGCTTATCTCCTTCATCATCGTTCTGGTGTTGGTAGGATTCTTCTGGTCCTGGGTCAACGTGAACAGCCTTCCGCTGGTGTATGACCATGGCGATGAAAAACGCATCGGCGCTTATACCGGGCTTTATTACTTCTTCTCACAAACCGCCGCGGTACTGGGTCCAACCCTGGGCGGACTTCTCGTTGAGAACATGAATTACAACTACAAAGTGCTCTTTATCTTCGGTACAATCTTCATGTTCCTGGCATTCTTATCCATGCTTAAGGTAAAAGACCGGGCTCACGAAGAAAAAATAAAGCTTGATGCAGAAACGAAACTATCCTCTTAGGCTCCACGGTACTGATTTCTTGTACCAGGATAATTAATATTTTAATGATTTTACTGGGTCATATAACTTGCATTGAAGGGCAAAAATCGTTATACTAAATTAATAAACGGGGCCGTTCCCCGCACACCCAACAACTCTGTAGGAGGAGAAAAATATGTCTAAAAAAGTAATGCTCGTCATGTCTGTGCTTCTGATCGCCGTTTTTGTGTTGAGCGCCTGCGCGAAACCAGCTGAAACCGCGAAATTCAAAGCCTGCGAAGTCACCGATACCGGTGGCGTGGATGACAAATCCTTCAACGCGACCGCATGGAAGGGCGCTCAGGATGCGATGGCGCAGCTGGATATCGAGGCCAAGTATCTGGAGTCAAAAGAAATCGCTGATTTCGAGAAGAACATCAACGCTTTCATCGCTGAGAAATGCGACATTATCATCACCGTCGGTTTCCTGTTGGGCGATGCCACCAAGGCTGCTGCTGAAGCCAACCCCGACCAGAAATTCTCCATTGTGGATGTTGCCTACGATCCTGTAATCCCCAATGTGCTGGCTCAGGCTTTCCAGACAGATGAAGCCGCCTTCCTGGCGGGTTACGCTTCTGCTGGTTTCACCAAGACAGGAAAAGTTGGCGTCTTTGGTGGTATGCAGATCCCGACCGTGACCATCTTTATGGATGGTTTTGCGCGCGGCGTGGCATACTATAACGAAGTGCACGGTACCGCGGTCGAGACCCTCGGTTGGGATGCCGACGCGCAGACTGGCCTCTTCACCAACGACTTCAGCGATCAGCAGAAAGGCAACGATATGGCTGTATCACTGATGGACGAAGGCGCCGACATCATCATGCCGGTTGCCGGACCTGTTGGCCTGGGTGCCGCTGCTGCAGTGAAAGCCCGCGGTAACGCTTACATCATCGGCGTTGATTCCGACTGGTATCTCACTTCACCCGATTACGCTGATATCATCTTCACCTCCGTAATGAAATTAATGGATGTGACCACTTTCAATGCGATCAAAGCCGCCAAAGAGGGCACGTTCAAGGGTGGTTCCGTAGTGGGTAACCTGGCCAACGGTGGTGTAGGGCTCGCTCCGTTCCATAACTTTGATGGGCAGGTTTCCGCTGAGCTGAAGGCCGAACTTGAGACCGTCAAGGCCGGCATCCTCTCTGGAGAAATCCAGATGAACCCCGCTTTCAAACAGTAATTTACGCTTTGTAAACATAAAAAGCTGGAGCTAAACCCTCCAGCTTTTTTTATTATGAGATTTGAGTGCCTGTGATACAATAATCAAAATTCCCTCTGGAAAAATGGAGTATACATGGCTCCGATTCTACAATTAAAAGGAATCACAAAACAGTTTCCCGGTGTGCTGGCAAATGACCACATTGACCTCACCTTGAACCAAGGCGAAATCCTGGCGCTGCTGGGTGAAAACGGTGCGGGTAAAACTACGTTGATGAACATCCTCTACGGGCTCTACCAGCCGGATGAAGGCGAGATTCTGGTTAACGGCGAAAAGATCACGATTCATTCGCCAACCGATGCCATCAACGCGGGCATCGGTATGGTACACCAGCACTTCATGCTTATCCCGGTATTCACAGTTACTGAAAATGTCATGCTGGGTTCTGAACCAGTGAAAGCGGTGGACTTTCTTGACCGCCCCAAGACCGCCGCTAGAATCATGGAAATCTCCAGGCAATATAAGCTGGAGGTTGACCCGAATGATTACGTCAAAGACCTCCCGGTGGGGGTGCAGCAGCGGGTGGAGATCATCAAGCTCTTGTACCGCGAAGCCAATATCCTCATCTTCGATGAACCCACCGCCGTGCTGACCCCGCAGGAAGCGGACGACCTTTTCATCATCATGCGCTCTCTGGTAAAACAGGGTAAATCCATTATCTTCATCACTCACAAATTACGCGAAGTCCTGTATGTGGCGGACCGCATCATGGTTATCCGCCGCGGCGCGGTCGTGGGAGAAGCGGACCCCAAACAAGCCAACCGTAACAAGTTGGCAGAGATGATGGTGGGACGTGAAGTCAACCTGGTGGTGGAAAAGGAAATCAGGCAACCCGGAGATGTGGTGCTTTCAGTTAAAGACCTGGTGGTTGCGGACCAGTTCAAACAGGTGATGGTGGATAAGGTTTCTTTAGATGTACATGCCGGACAGATCCTGGGAATCGCCGGGGTACAGGGTAACGGCCAGACCGAGCTGGTGGAAGCTATTACTGGCCTGAGAAAATCCGTTTCTGGAGAGATTAGTTTCAAAGGTCAAAATATCATCAATGCACCGCCGCGAAAGGTAACTGAGTTGGGAACAGCGCATGTACCCGAAGACCGCCAGGCAGATGGGCTGGTGTTGCCCTTCCCGGTAGCGGAGAACCTGGTATTGTGCACGTATTACAAAGAACCCTTCGCGCGCGGTGTTGTGCTGCAGTACGATAAGATACTGGAAAACTCCGAAAAACTGGTTAAGGACTTTGATATCCGTACTCCCAGTTCCTTTACATCCGTTGGCAGCCTTTCGGGGGGTAATCAACAGAAAGTGATCATCGCCCGCGAGCTTTCGCGTCCTATTGAACTGCTGGTCGCCTCTCAACCAACCCGTGGACTGGACGTTGGTTCCATTGAATACATACACAAGCGCATCGTGCAAAAAAGAGACGAAGGCTGCGCGGTGCTACTGGTTTCTCCGGAACTTGACGAAGTGATTGAACTTTCAGACCGCATCGCGGTGATGTACCGCGGCAAGATTATCGCAATCGTTGAAGCCGGGGATGTTTCAAAAGAGACTTTAGGGTTGTTAATGGCCGGCATCGTCCCTGAACAGATTGAGAAACCTCAGGGTGAACGGGTCGTGGAAACCACTTTCTAACGAGGTGTTCCCTTGGATAAAAAAGATTTAGAGAAACAGGACTTAGGTAAAGCCATCCTCGAAGAATTAACAGGTGGAGAGGCAAAGGAAAAGAAAAAGAAACGCGGTGTTTGGAAGACCCTGCAAATCCCCGTGCTGGCCATCCTCACAGGTTTGCTTTTAGGGGCGATTCTAATCATGGCCACCAGCTTTACGGTCTATGACGCGTTCAAGGTCAGTTTTTGGAAAGGCCTTGGTACCGCTTTTTCAGAAGTTGGTGAAGCTTACCTCGCCCTCATTACAGGTTCTCTGGGAAATCCGGTTGAAATCGTTTCAGCGCTCTTATATGGAGACGCGCTGGACTTCAGAAACGCAATCAATCCCATCCTTGAAAGTCTTGTCCAGAGCACGCCTTACATCTTCGCCGGGCTGGCCTGCGCTCTTGGGTTCCGCGCTGGTTTGTTCAATATTGGGGTTGAAGGGCAACTATTCATTGGCGCTGCCGCGGCTACTTTCGTGGGTTACTCTCTTACGGGTCTACCGCCCTATATTCACATGCCGCTGGCTTTCCTCGCCGGCGCGCTGGGTGGCGCTCTCTGGGGGATGGTCCCCGGGCTGCTTAAAGCCACCACTGGCGGTCATGAGGTCATCAACTGCATCATGATGAACTACATCGCCTACCGCTTCACCACCTACCTGCTCACCGGTCCAATGTCTCGCCCGGGTACAGGCGGCATGCCCGTCAGCCCGATAATCGAGAAATCCGCTCAGATTCCACAGTTCTTCAAAACACCCATCCGTTTTCACCTGGGATTCTTTATAGCGCTGGGATTCGCTGCACTGGTCTGGTGGGTGCTGTTTAAAACCACCTGGGGATTGAACCTGCGTACAGTGGGAACCAACCCGCGCGCTGCCAAATACGCCGGCATGAACATCATCGCCACCACCATCATCGGCATGGCTGCCTCAGGCGCGCTTGCCGGCATGGCGGGTGCCAACGAGATCCTGGCGGTGAACCGCAGCATGGCCATTGGGCTTTCAGCCGGTTACGGTTTTGACAGCATCGCCTTGGCGCTGCTCGGTAACAGCCACCCGGTTGGCGTGATTCTGGCAGCACTCCTTTTCGGGGTGCTCAAGAATGGCGCCACCAAGATGATGGTCGTCTCCACCATCCCTATTGATATCGTCACCATCTTACAGGCGGTGATCCTCATCTTCGTTGCCGCTCCCGCAATCATTCGGTCAATATACAGACTTAAACAGCCCAAAGTTGAGACTGCCGCCGCCATAACCCTTAGCGGTTGGGGAGGAGTAAAATAATGGCTACTACCTCTGCTTCTATCCAACGCGTCCGCATTTCTGATATCTCGGCTACCCGCAAAATTGGCACCGCTATTGTCGAGATATTGGTGGCAGTATTTATCTTTTTTGTCTTTGCCAAAACTATCTCCGCCAGCATGATCACCACCTTTGTTATGACCCCCGGTGGAATCACCACCGGCATGATGGGCGACTGGGTGATCCCTGCTCAACTCACCCTTTTCATTCTCGCTGCACTGAGCCTGGTAGTCGGACTCTTCCAATTGGTGCGCGGATTTGGAAAAGCCACCAACCTGATGGTCGGACTGGTTTTCCTGTTCCTGATTTTCAGTTTCCTCACCTGGCAGGCGGCAGACAAATCCTTGAACCTGGCAGGCATGCTTTCCAGCGCGGTGCAGTTGGCGGTACCCATCACCATGGGCGCTTTCTCAGGCATACTATGCGAGCGCGCGGGCGTGGTCAACATCGCCATAGAAGGCATGATGCTGATGTCTGCCATGGTTGGCGCGCTAATGGGCAGCATCACCCAGAGCGCCTGGCTTGGTTTATTCTTCGGAGTTCTCTCGGCTGTTCTACTGGCCACACTGCACGCAGTCCTTTCTATTAAGTATAGGATTGACCAGATCATATCTGGCACGGTCATCAACATGTTCTCCGCAGGCATGACTGCGTTCCTCTCCCAAAAGTTTTTACAAACACGTCAGGAGTTGAACAACCCGGCGATGTTCACCAGGGTCGAGATCCCCGGCCTGGCGGATATCCCCCTCCTCGGACCAATCCTGTTCAACACGAATTTCTTTGTGTACCTCATGTTCGCGCTGCTCATCATTCTGCAGGTTGCGCTCTTTTCCACACGGTGGGGCCTGCGCATGCGCAGTGTAGGTGAACATCCCAAGGCCGCGGATACACTGGGTATCAACGTCATCAAAACGCGCTATATGGCAGTGCTGCTGGGCGGGTTGGTGGCGGGGTTGGCGGGTGCCTTCTTCACGCTGGGGTCGGTTGGACGGTTCGATGAGGGCATGACCGCCGGTAAAGGCTTCATCGGTCTGGCAGCCATGATTTTCGGTAATTACACTCCCATCGGAGCGCTTGGCGCGGGCATTCTGTTCGGTTTCGCGGATTCATTAGGCTCCAAGCTTTCACTCCTGGGCAGCGCCATCCCCTCTACTTTAATGTCTACCGCACCATATGTCATCACCATGATTGTTCTTGCCGGGTTTGTCGGTAAGGGCCATGTCCCCGCGGCTGATGGGGTGCCGTACACCAAAGAATGACATCGTTTGAACTAAAACCTTAACCGGTCTTCCAGCGTATATATGGAAGACCGGTTTTGTTATAATCGAAACAGAGATTGAGAAAGGTACAATATGCCCAATATCGTTGTCGACCACATTGCCAAAAACTTCGGTAATCTTCAAGCAGTAAAAGACGTATCCTTCGAAGTCAATCCCGGTGAGATTTTCGGTCTACTCGGACCAAACGGCGCAGGCAAGACCACCTCCATCCGTATCATGCTGGATATTTTCAAAGCAGACTCAGGGACGGTAAGTATTTTGGGCGGTCCGATGACCGAAGACAAGAAAAGCCGAGTCGGTTATCTGCCTGAAGAACGCGGTCTCTACCAGGAGATTCCGCTCGAGCGCTGCCTTGTATACCTCGCCACCCTTAAGGGGCTCGAAGAAAGTGATGCCCGTAACCGCATTAATGAATACCTGGAGAAGTTCGACCTGGCGGGCTCCCGCCGAAAAAAGGTGAAGGAACTCAGCAAGGGTATGCAACAAAAAGCCCAGTTGATCAATACCCTGGTCCACGAGCCTGAAGTGGTGATTATCGACGAACCCTTCAGCGCGCTCGATCCGGTGAACACACAAATGGTGAAAGACCTGCTTAAAGAAGAACGCGTCCGCGGCACGACCATCGTAATGTGTACCCACCAGATGCACCAGGTAGAGGAACTGGCAGACCGTATCGCTTTGATCAACAAGGGAGAAACGGTCTTATACGGCGACCTGAGGGAAATCCGCCGCCACTTCGCTTCTGATGCTGTGCTCATCCGCGCGCTAAACCCACTCCCCTCTTCCATCCCCGGGGTCCACGAAGTCCGCCCGCACAACAGCAGCACACTGTTAAAATTCGAGACCGGAAAAACCCCTCAGGACATTCTGAATACCCTTATCAACCAGGGGGTCATTCTCGAGCATTTTGAAATCGCCATGCCGTCCCTGGATGAGATATTCATCCAGGTGGTGAACAACAAGGATGCGCTGGAATGAACAAAACATGGTTGGTGTTCCGGAATGAGTTTATGACCCATGTAAGAAAGAAAAGTTTTATTTTTGGCATCCTCAGTATGCCTCTTTTCGTTGCTCTCATGGCATTGATTGGTTTTGTTTCAGTCTGGCTGGAATATAACCCGTCTCCGGTTGGCTTCATTGATCCGAACCAGGTCATTGTCAATGCCCGGCAAGTACCGGTGGAGAAAAAACAACTGCTCCAAACGGTTCAGGCAATCCACTATCAAGATGAAGCCAGCGCTGAACAATCGCTGCGCGACGGTTCGATCCAGGCGTACTTTCTTCTTTCTGACAATTACCTCAATAGCGGTGAAGTGACCATGGTTACCAACGAAAAAACCGGGTCGAATGCTGAAAGTGATTTTGGCGATTTCCTGGCGTATAACCTGGTGAAAAATCAGCCGCCTCTGCTCGCTGAGCGTTTACTGGCAGGCCCAAACCTCATCATCCGTTCGCTGGATGGTTCACGCGAAATGGCATCCAATGATTGGCTTTCCATGCTGTTGCCCATACTGGCGGGGGTTCTCTTTGTGATAGCGGTCAACATCAGCGGTAATTACCTGCTGCAGGCGGTGGTGGAGGAAAAAGAAAACCGCACGATGGAGATTATCGTGACCTCGATTTCACCAGGGCAACTCATGGCTGGCAAAGTACTGGGGAACCTGCTGGTTGGCCTGACCCAACTGGCAACCTGGATCTTTTTTGCCATCATTGCACTCAACATAATTCCATCTGTTTTTCCAATGAAGTTTACCCCGCGAATCGACCCTGCGAGCATGCTGCTCATCGCCGCCACCTTCTTGCCAGCGTTTGTGATGGTCGCGGCGGCTATGGGCGCGGTGGGGGCAACCGCTACCGAAGCCCGCGAAGCGCAGCAGATCACCGGCTGGTTCACCATCCCCATCGTTATCCCTTTATGGTTCACCACCGCTTTCATGTTCAACCCCAACGGTGCCCTTTCGGTCGCGATGAGCCTTTTCCCGGTGACAGCACCGATCGCGCTGCCTTTACGCGCAGCTTTCACCACTGTACCCGCGTGGCAAATCATCCTTTCAATCACGCTACTGTGCCTGCTGGCTGCCTTTGCGCTTTGGCTTTCCGGAAGGATCTTCCACCTGGGAATGCTGCGCTACGGAAAACGTGTACGCTTGCGCGAAGCTTTTACCAGGAGTGGAAAGTAACTCATGAAAAAGACTTTTCTTGTCTTAAAGAACGAATTTATAACTGTTGTCTCCCGTAAATCATTCTTGCTTACACTGGTGCTGTTACCCCTGACCAGTTTCATCATTTTACTGGTCGTATCAGGTTTGCAGAAATCCGGTCAGGATACCGGTGCGTTTCTTGAAAACCTTTTTGTTCCAGCTGCGCAGGCTTCGCGTGAAGGTTTTGTGGACAATAGCGGTTTGATGAATGAAATACCAACAGAGATCGCTGATTCACTTACCCGATACGATACGGAGGAAGATGCCCGGGCTGCGGTCGACTCGGGAAGCATCAGCGCCTACTATATCGTTGCTGAGGACTACCTGGAGAAAGGTGATGTGTTCTACATCCGCCCGGATTTTAACCCGATGGGGAGTGTACAACAAGCCGCTTCGATCGAATCACTCATTGCTTACAACCTCAGCGGTGGCAATCCCGCGCTGGCTTACAGGCTGCAGAACCCGATAAACGCTATCGAGGTGAGTATTTCCAAACAGGAGCAGCGAGACAGTGACCACTGGCTCACATTCTTTTTACCTTATATCATTACCTTCCTTTTCTATATTGTCATTCTCACCTCCGCAACGCTGCTATTAAACAGCATCAGCAATGAAAAACAGAGCCGGGTAATGGAAATACTGTTGACATCGCTCAACCCAAGGCAGATGCTCGCTGGCAAGATCATTGCCCTGGGACTGGTAGGGCTACTACAAACTGTCGTATGGCTTGGCGCGGGGTTGCTCATGCTGCGGTACTCCGGTCGCGCTTTTGCCCTCAGCGCGGCGTTTCAACTTCCGGCATCGATTATGGTTTGGGGCATCCTCTTTTTCATATTCGGTTACGCCGTCTATGCCAGCATTATGGCTGGTATCGGTGCACTCGTACCCAACATGCGCGAAGCCTCGCAATTGACCACCGTGGTCATTTTGCCCATGATCATCCCCCTGATGTTCATCAGCGCGCTGATAAACACTCCAGACAGCCCGCTTTCGGTATTTCTGAGCATTTTCCCGCTCACAGCACCCGTGAGCATGATGACCCGACTCTCCGCCACACAGGTGCCTTTCTGGCAGGTGGGGCTGGCTTTATTGCTACTTGCGCTCACCGCCGTATTGCTGGTGCGTGCCAGCGCTTCACTTTTCAAGGCCCAGAACCTGCTGACTGGTCAAACATTCAGTGTGCCGGGTTTTCTGAAAGCCCTGGCGGGAAAATAGTTCAGCCCCATCCTTCGTTGCCGTTCACGGCGCCAAAAAGAAGGAGGAAAACATGCACCACAGAAAGCTGGTCCTTTGGCTGGTACTGGGGT
Organism: Anaerolineaceae bacterium UBA4799; assembly: GCA_002402725.1. Next base: position 4,970 of record DHGL01000021.1, on the reverse strand, counting down.
TCACGTTGGCAGCCGTTGTCGAGATCGTTGTTCTGCTGTCACTCATCAACGCTCGCAGCAGGATGAGTGAAGAAAACAGCGCGCAACCGCAACAGGTGATTATCATTGTCCCTCCCACTGATGAACCTGCACCAAGCACGCCTGATGTGAAGGAACCGCTACCTGTTAATGAGGCAACGAAGCAGGACGCGCTGTCAGCCCTCTCCAGTGAACGCATGCTCGCGCATCTTGTAGAACTCGAAAGCATCCAGCCACATTCGGGCTGGCGCGGCGCGGGCACCTCCGGTGAGAAGGAAGCGCTGGATTACATGGAATCCAGACTTGATGAATTGGCATGGCTCACAGGATTGGGGATGACCCGCGAAAGGGAGCAGTTTAACATCTTTTTTGGAACAGAAGACCACAATTCATCTCTTTTCCTGACCATGGGGGGGCCGACTTATGAGGTCCCCGCCGATGCTACCCGCGGCAACCGCGACAACCCCGCTGCAGCCGTGCGCATGGACTCTGACGGATATATTGACTCTGCGAAACCTGACCCAGTTGAAGCGGAAGGCTCTCCGCTGCTCATCCTAGATGCTGTTGAATTGAACAGCCTGGCGGGAACGCACCACGATGACGAAATCTTCTTCGTTGATTATTCACTGGTCGAAACAGAAAACCCACAAGCGCTAAATAACGCCTCAGCCCTGCTCAGACTGAAACCAGCAGCCATTGTGCTGGTCACCAGGTTTTCCAATGCTGGCGAGCAGACGCACGGGACCTTCGCGGGTGATGGCGGCGGCGTGCTGCAACGTCTTGAGGGCGGTAATACCATGCCGCTACTTTTCATTGAAATGGAAAACCTCGCTGCGCTGGGGATTTTTGACTGGGATGGAATGAGTGAAATCTCGAATGCGCGAGTGATTTGGGACGCGGATGTATTGAACCCTGCTCCATCCGGCAACCTTGTGGTGCGCATCCCCGGCAAATATCCCGACCGGCCAATCCTGCTTTCCGCCCATATCGACAGCCCAAATTCCCCCGGTGCTCTGGATGATGGCAGCGGCTCGGTCATCTTGCTGGAAATACTCACCGTACTCAACGAGTTGAAAATTCAGCCGGAGAACGACCTGTACATCGCCTGGTATGGCAGCGAGGAAGTGGGGCTGTACGGGTCAGCATACTTCACCACCACGCATTCAGATTTGCTCGGCAGTCTGCAGGCGAACATCCAGATCGACTGCCTGACACGGCCGCTGGATGGCTTGCCCGCCGGTATCATGCCAATGTACAGCAATATCACTACCACCAACCTGAACACTGACTCATTCAAAACTTTCCTGGACGGCAAGGCGGCGGAATTGGATTTGGAACTTGAATCCATTTTTTATGAATTCGCTTCGGATAATGGCAGCCTGAGCGCGTTCAATATTCCTAACACCAATCTCATTTATCAATCCATGGAGATGGAAAACTATCCCGGCGGGGTATGGGTCGCGGGCCATCTGCATGATCCATACGATACGGTGGAACTGGTGCGGGAAATGGAGTCCGAACTGCTGGATATGGCCAGGTTAACACTGTCCGCCGCCCTCAGCCCGATGGAGGAAAACAATTTCGTTCAGCACGATTCTCAGAAACGGGCCGTGTTCCTTGCCAACCATACTGAAGCGCCACACATGACCCCAAGTGGATTATCGAGATTCAGTAAAAGCATGATTGACGCAGGTTATGGGATCACGGTTATCCCTTACGGCAAGTCGTTATCAGCACAGGATATCAATGAGGTAGACCTGGTGGTGGTGTTGCCAGCATATGATTACCCGCTCGCTGATTCCAACACCGCGGCATATGATACGAGTTGGACTGCCAGCGAAGCCGCGATAATCAATGAATACGTGGAACAGGGTGGGAAGTTACTGGTAGTCAACAGCGCAAACCGCCTGAAGTTCTTCAACTGGGTTGCTGAGCCGAATGAAGATTGGCTCGACCTGAACACCCTGACCAGCCAGTGGGGAGTTCAATTCACCAGGGATAGTGTTGATGAAACCTCGGTAACCGTCACGGCTGATGGATTGTTGGATGATGTCTCCACAGTCAACATCAACCCGCAAAACACAGTGGTCTTTTCAGTCACATCCGCTGCAGTGCTGGCTGGCAGCCAGAACCGCGCGCATATCGCCCAGATTGAGGTCGGGACCGGTACTGTGATCATTTTAAGTGACCTCAGCATGCTGGGCGACTATGGCGATGGGGTATTCAATCCGAAATTAGTGCAGGCTCTGGCTGCCTGGGAATGACCATCGCATGAAGATTAGCAGCTAACCTTTAATAGAGGCGAGCGGCGTGAGTGTGGCTACGATGCTCACCAAATCCTTCTGAAGGTGCATCACCTCGTTGATATCCTTATACGCTCCGGGGGCTTCATCCAATGAGTCACGCGAGCGCAGGTCATGAACAATGCCATTCATTTTCCTTTGCTCTTCCACAAGGTCGAGAGAGCGCTGAGCCTGCTTGCGACCCATGCGCCGGCCAGCGCCGTGCGCGCAGGATTCAAAACTCTCAGGATTTCCCAGACCCTTGACGATGTAACTCTTCGACCCCATAGACCCCGGCATAATACCCGGCAAATTGAGAGAGGCTTTGGTCGCTCCCTTGCGGTGCACCAGCACTTCGCGGCCATAGTGCACCTCAAGGGCAGCGTAATTGTGATGAATATTAATTTCCTCAAGCCGGTTAGCACCTGTTTCAGCTGCCAGGATTTGCATTACTCTTTCCATCATTAATGCGCGGTTGGCGCGGGCGAAATCACAACAGTAATTCATCGCCAGGTAATAATCCCTTCCCTCGTGTGTTTCCAATGGAAGGAACGCCAGATCCCGGTCAGGCAGGTTGTAACCCTTGCGCTCACATAACCCCCGGGCAATATTGTGGTAAGCGGTTGCCGTCTTGAGCCCGAAGTTACGGCTGCCTGAGTGGATCATCACCCAGATATACCCGTCGCTGCCCTGCTGAATCTCGATGAAATGGTTACCACCGCCGAGCGTACCCAGCTGCCGGCGCGCGCTATCCAGTTCCTGCTGGATAATGGGAATATCCGGAGCGTGGTCAAACCTCTGCCAGGGCTGCGCGGTTTTGTGGTGCTCAAACCCCACTGGCACGGCCTGTTTGATTTGTGTGCGTATTTCGAGTAAGGTTTCAGTGTCCAACCGCTGAAGGTCAGTGCGGACAACCAACATGCCGCAACCGATATCCACCCCAACTGCGTTGGGCACGATCACATCTGCCGCTGCCAGCACCCCGCCGATTGGCATGCCAAAGCCCTGGTGGCAGTCGGGCATGATTGCGATCCACTTGTAGGCGAAGGGCAGGTTAGCAAGATTGCGCGCCTGCGCCAGCGCTCCATCGTCGATATTTTCAAGCCAGAGCTTGATGGGTAACCGTTCAGTGGTGATAACCTGCTGCATAAGAACTTCTCTACATTTATTATAACAAACGCGTAACAAACGCGGCAAGGGGTGAGATGAATGGAGTATAATGTGGGCGAAGCCCCCGTAGCTCAATTGGACAGAGTGCCTGACTTCGAATCAGTAGGTTGCGCGTTCGAGCCGCGCCGGGGGCGCCAGATGTACTAGGAACTGCATCTCACACCGCCACATATGCCGATCAAAAACCCGAAAATCTTTCGGGTTTTTGATTTAAGGTGCATTAAGGTGCAATTCATTTCAGTCCTTCTTTTGGACTTTTGTCTTGACTTGCGGAATTTCAACCAGGATCGGTGTTACCAGTTTATCCATGACGATTGCGGCTTCCCCCTGCATGTCATGGAACACATGAGCGTAGATATCCAAAGTAACGCTTGGTTTGGAATGACCCAGCATACTGGATACCACTATGACTGGTACTTTATTGTTCAGTAAAAGCGAGGCTGCAGTGTGTCTCAGATCGTGAAAACGCATTTTCGGTAAGCCTGCCAGCTCCAGAATGCGGTTGAAATCTATGCGCACGTTGCTTGCGTCTCCCGGTGTTCCCACAGAACTGCAGAAAACCAAATCCATATCATGCCACCGATCCCCTGCCCGTTCTCTTTGCATCGCCTGATAGGCTTTGTGATGACGCAATACATCGAGAGAACCTTCGCCTAATTTAATGGTTCTTCTTCCGGCATTGGTTTTAGGCTCGGTGAAGCTACATCCTTGTCCGGGGACATATTGCTTCTGGCGTTGTACGTGCAGGACCCCCGCGTTCCATTGAATATCTGACCATTTCAGACCGAATAGTTCCCCCATGCGCATTCCGGTGGTGATCGCCAGGTGAAAGAATGCATAATGCGGACTGTTCTGGGCGGCGACAAGAAATTGACCAACTTGATATGAATCCAATACAGTCATTTCATCATGGGAGTATCGCGGTAATGTGGCACCATGGGTCGGGTTGAAGATTACCAACCCGTAACGGACCGCTTTATCCAGCGAGGCGTGGAGGATGTTATGCACAACTTTGATTGTCCTTGGACCCAAACCCTTCTGCAGCAGTCCTGAATAGAATTGCTCGATCTGGATCAGTCGCAAATCCTTGAGTTTTTTGTCACCCATTTCTGGCAGGATATGCTTATTGATGATGGCAGCATATTGATGTGCAGTTTTGGGTCTCAAAGAAAGCCGGCGATTTTCCAACCAGCCTGGGAGATAATCCTTCAAGGTGGTAGTACTCCCTTTGAAGTCATACCCCTTATCCAGTTCAGATTGCGTGTTTCTGATCCATTCCAACGCTTCGGCTTTAGTTTCAGTGTTTTTGCTGATGCGCTGACCTTGATGATAGATCTGTGCACGCCATTTCTTGTTGGGTCTCTGAAAGATCGACCCTTCATTTCTTCCTCGGTGATTTTTAGCCATTTTCTTGACTCCTTTTTACAAAATCAAGAAAAGGCGACCTTGTTTCTTTTTTCGGCTGCTCTATCCAGTTGTTAAGGTGCAAATGGTGCAATT
>DHGL01000016.1 GCA_002402725.1 Anaerolineaceae bacterium UBA4799 | reverse complement strand
GACAAAGGCCACCTGAAAACCCCGGGTGTCATCGGCATGGAAGCCTCAGTGATGTACAAGAATCTCTTCCTGGATTTCGATTACAGCGTGACGATGAAGCGCAAGCTGACCGATGCAACCCAGGGGTTGATCGTGTGGGGAGACCCGACCTCCTACGTGCCGCAAAACGGGCGGTGGAACAGCGGGGTATATTTCCTCTACCGGAGCAACCAGCAGTACGCGATCTTCCAGATGAAGGATGGCGTGTTATCCACGCTCAAGGGATATTCCTCCTCCTCCGCCATCGATGGATTTGGCTGGAACACCCTGCGGGTGGTGGCGGATTCGCCTGACCTGCATTTCTACATCAACGGCGAATTCTTAGCCACTGTCACGCCCACAATTGCGAATGAAGGGTACGTGGGCATTACCGCTTATAAGAATAACAACGCCCTCAAGGAGCCCCTGCTGGTTGACCTGGCGGTGCTCACATCTGAAATTCCATAGCCATTGAGGTACCAGGAGACCACGCTGTGATCCCGGATCCTTTGAAACGGGTCGCGAATAAAGTCGAATAACCAACAGGACTTTGTACCACCTGGAAGCACGAGGTATTACGGGGCAGGCTCATCGCCTGCCCTGTTGTCATTGTCCTCAATAATTCGTATAATCTAATCACAACTCCACATCGCCGTTCACATCACGCATCACATCGCAGCCGCGGGGGATTGAGCATGCTTGCCGACCCTCTCCGCGGATCCGGATCAACCCGGCTCGCGGGGGGTCACGCCCGCGGCGGGACGTAGCGGCAAGGGTTTTCACCACTGCCAGGGAGGATTTCATGAAACGCTCTGCTTTACTGATGCCTGTGGTCATTGTCCTATTGATCTTGTCTTTCGTTTTTGTCGCGGCGAACGCTCAAAGCGAACCCCCTTTGAGCGAGGGGTTTACTGATGACGAACCCAGTTCTCCCTATGTCATTTACCCGGATAACGAAGAGATATTTGATAAAACCCCGCTTTTTCGCTTCACCGATTTCTCGGCTTACGGCGCGACGAAGTACCGCATCGACGTGTGGCAGGGCACCAACCTGACGGTGGCACCGCTTTACACTTACAAAGGCGCGGGGGTTTGCGACGGCACCGAGTGCACCATGCAGCCGGGTATCGCTTTGAAAAAAGCCGACATCAATGGCAACGGCTACTACACCTGGCGCATCCGCGCCAGAGTCGCCGGCGAATGGCCGGTGTTGTGGGATCAATCGTTTTTCACTGTTCTATCAAGCGGTTTTACCTCCTATTTCGACACCCTGGAAAAGAAGTGGTTGACCGTGCAGGGTACCTGGACATTTAAGGATGGCGGTTACATGAAGACGCTGGGTATTCCCGGTCAGCTTAGCAGCATGGTTGAGAAACATGTGTTCACCGAAGGGTATACCTACGAAGTAAAGCTGAAACGCAAGGTGGAACTCAACTCCCCCAGCATGATCCTCTTCTCTGGTAACACCGACTCGCTCAACGCGGACGGCTATTGGTATGACGGTTACTTTTTCAGCATCACCAACGCGGGTAACTGGGTACTGGGAAAGATCTCAGAGGGGAGCGTGGCAACACTGGGCAGCGGGTATTCGGCGGATATAAAACCCTTTGACTGGAACAAGCTGGCCGTGGTGCGCTCTGGCAGCGATATCATGCTCTATGTCAATGGTGAATTAGTCACCCATGCCAGCGATGCGACTTTTGGAGATGGATTTGTCGGGTTCGGTATGGTCGAAGCGGACTCGGCGAAGTCAGCCCTGCTGGTGGATTGGGCGATTTTGGATTATATCGAAGCACCTTCTGCCATCCCGTAAAGTATGAGCATATGACAGTTTGTATTCAGGGGCGGGCGCGCAGCCTGCCCCATTGTATTTGCCCGCTCAACTTCATATAATCTATTTATCCACATTGTTGCACACATCGTGAAGAACATCGCCACCGCGGGGGGTTCCTGCGGTCAACCGGTCAACCGGTCAACCGACGGTTCGCCGGGTTTAGCGGCAGGGGTTTTCACCACTGCCAGGGAGGAATCATGTTCAGAACGTGTGTTCAAGCGGTGTTTGTCGCATTAATCATGTTGTCGTTCGTCTTCATTCCGGCAGTGGCAGATCAGACCTTGCCGGTAGAAGAAACAGATTCTGCCGCGGGGTACTTGCCTGATAACGACCACGCTTATCTGATCTCACCGGTGGATGAGAATGTCTATACCCGCACGCCAAAGTATTATTTTAGCCGCCCGGTTGGCGCGACTGAATATTTCATCCAGGTGTGGTCACAAGGACCTCCTTTTGAGTCAGCGTATACGATCCAGGGAGCGGGTGTATGCAATGACTATTATTGTTATCTGCAATCTCTGCAAAAACTGAAACCCCGCTCGATGGGTTACAGCGGCAATTACACGTGGCAGATCCAGGCTCTCGTTGGAGGGGTCTGGTATGGATTTTCCGAACAAGCGACCTTCACTGTGCTGTCAAAGGGATTCAACGACAGCTTCAGCGTATCGCCGACAAAATGGCATACCTGGAACGGTAATTGGACCTGGAACCAGGTGAAAGGGCGCATGCAGACCCCCGGGAAAAACGAAGAGTACAGCAGCCTCTATCATCAAGAAGCGTTCCTGAACTATGAATACACCGTGCGCATGAAACGCAAGGTGGATGATAAGTATCCCAATTCAATCATTGTGATGGGTTTGCCTGATCCTATCGGGGCTTCCGGTCAATGGAGCGACGCGGTCTACTTCAGCTACAAGAACGAGGGATACTGGGCGCTCTGGACAGTTGTAGGCGGGGTTATACCCTCGTCTCTCACCTGGCATGAGGAAGATGTCATTAATGAGTTCGGTTGGAATGAATTGAAGGTGAGGGTCTATCGGCCGTATGTTGACCTGTGGATCAATGGCAAGTACCTGGGTTGGTACGAGGTGACCAGTGTCAATGGTGAATATGTGGGCGTTGACATGTATTCGACCGGTGTCACCGACGATAAGTTCCTCGTTGATTGGGCGACGCTTGTGCCGATCAAATTTTCAGCCTTCGGCGAGCACGACCCTGCCATGCAGTTGGGTCAGGACTAAACTACGGGGATCATTGGAAGAAATGAAACCGCGGCAAGCAGTATCTGGACGCATCGATACAATGGGCGCAGGCTCACCACCTGCCCCATTGTATTTGCCCGCTCAACTTCATATAATCTAATTATCCACATTGTTGCACACATCGTGAAGAACATCGCAGCCGCGGGGGGTTCCTGCGGTCAACCGGCGGTTCGCCGGGTTTAGCGGCAGGGGTCTCCACCGCTGCCAGGGAGGATGAAATGAAACGCTTTAAATGGATGTGGTCAGCGCTTGTTGTAATCGTTGCCCTGTCGATGAGCATCAACCCGGCGAGTGCACAGGAGGAACTTCCGCCTGAAATCGTAGAAACTGAGGAGATCATCGGAGTGGATTTGTTGGCTCCTTTGCCGCTTTCTCCGGTGAATATGAGCAGAGTATACAACAAGACTCCCAAGTTCCTGTTCACCAAACACCCTGAGGCAACGAATTATCGCATTATCGTGTTTAAAGCAGCTGATTCTTTGCCCTTGTACACCTATTACGGTCCGTTTACGTGCAGTGGGTCCATCTGTACGATGAAACCTACAACTGCCTTAAAGACTTTTCAATACATGGGTACAGGGGGATTTTATAGATGGCAGGTCGAAGCCTATATCGAGGGCTATTGGGGGTACACCTCTCCAGAAGCCAATTTCTACGTTCTCTCAAAGGGATTTACTTCGACCTTTGACCTGGACACGAAAAAATGGATGCCGGTAAATAACGATTGGACGCGCACGAGCAAGGGGTTTTACAAGACAGAGGGGGCGGTTGGAGTGGTGACCAGCGCCATGCATTTGGAATTGTTCGAAGATCATATTGTGTATGAAGTGAGTATGAAGAGGAAAGTGGAAACTGAACCCAATTTTTTGCTGATTAATGGGAGTCCTGAACCGATGTTGCCCAATGGAACCTGGGGATATGCTGACGTCCTGGAGTATTCCAACAGCGGCACATGGAGGATCCTGCGCACTGTTGGGGGTTTGGTCGAACAACTGGGCGCCGGGGCCAGCCCTTACATCGTCCCGTTCGGATGGAATACCTGGACGGTCTGGGCGG
>DHGL01000003.1 GCA_002402725.1 Anaerolineaceae bacterium UBA4799 | reverse complement strand
GATCCTGTGCCATAACCACCTCCCCAACAATATTTATACCGTTACGATCATTGTATCATGCAGATGAGTGATACAGGAACTGACTGATCGCTCAAGGATTAAGTGAAGCGGGTTTGCTGCCGATCGGAAGTGACACGGTAACATTTGTCCCTTTTCCTGGTTTGCTCGCCAATTTGATCTTTCCCCGGTGCGCTTCCACCAGACCGCGGGCTATCGAAAGCCCCAGTCCGCTGCCTTTCTGTGCAGACCGTGAACCATCCTCCACTTTATAGAACCGCTCAAACACCCGATCCAGGTGTTCTTGTGGGATCCCTTTTCCAGAATCACGAACCTCAATCAGCACCTGACTTTGCACCTTCCGCGCCATCACCTTTACCCAGCCACCCGGGGTATTGTGGCGGATGGCATTATCCACCAGGATGAAGATCACCTGCTGCAGGCGGTTGGGATCCGCCCTACCCGCTCATAGTATCGCAGCGTATCCGTCGAAAGACCGAATTTTTCACTTACTTCTGCAATTTTCATTTCTCACCTCTTCGCTCAGTTTAACAGCTTGAGTCAACTCCAAGTCAAGTGCTTGGTTAATTCACGACAGCCTATTGTATTCTCCGTCTGTGACTGGCTCCAGCCACTCTGCCGGGCCTGCTTTTGCATCGGCTTCGATGGCGAGATGGACGAACCAACTGTCTTTGGCTGCGCCGTGCCAGTGCTTGACATTGCACGGTATCTCTACCACGTCGCCTGCATGTAATTCACGGGCTGCCTTACCTTCTTCCTGATACCATCCCCGTCCGCCGGTTACCAAAAGAACTTGACCCCCCGGATGCTTGTGCCAGTTATTACGGCAGCCCGGTTCAAAGGTCACATTGCCGATGGGACATCCTAAAGGCGAGTTTCCAGGAACGATCATATTAAGGAAGCATCGACCGATGAAATTCTTCCTGAGTGTCTCGGGTAGCTCATCACCTTTCGGAAAGATCACGCTATTGGATAGATCCCTGTTTTCCATTGAAGAAACTCCTTTCAATTCAATCGATGTTGATCAATTGATATTTTCGACTTCCCAAACCGATCGTTTCGGCATGTTCAAGTGTGTGGATGGCATGCCGCGATTCCATTCGCTCGATTAAATCTTTGCCGTCTGGTGCGGCACATACGAGGTCGACACAGGCTTGATCCAACGCAACAGGGTCAAGGGAGGCCAGGATGCCAATTTCCTTCATTGTTGGATCGGCAGGATGACTGTCGCAGTCGCAGTCGACCGACAATTTGTTCATCACGTTGATGTAAAGAATATTCTCGCCCAGGTGATCGGCTACGCCTTTGGCGGCTTCTGCCATGGATTCGAGGAAATCATCCTTTGGGGTATTCATACCGAATCCGGTGGTTTCCTTGCCTGCGGAGTGGATGAGACTTTTTCCCATCGATGAAGCAATGCCGATCGACATATTCTTGATGACACCGCCAAAACCGCCCATGGCATGACCCTTGAAATGAGCCAGGTTGACCACAAAATCATAATTGGCAAAATGCGAGCCAATGATATCTTCGCTGAGGTGTTTGCCTCCCACAATGGGGAGACTCATCGTTCCATCCACGTCCATAACATCAACTGCTGCAATCGCGGTGAAACCGTGATCTTCCAATGCACGCAAATGTGATACTGTATCTGCGCGCCCGCCGCCATAAGCAGTATTGCACTCAACGATCGTGCCATGGACTTCATTTACCAACGGTGCGATCAGATCGGGGGACAAGAAATTATGTCCTCCTGGCTCCCCGCTGGATATCTTAACCGCGACTCTACCGTTAGGTTTATGATTCGGGGCTTGATACACTTTCATCAGTCCACTGGCGCTGATGTTGGTTGTCATGTAAACAGTGGACCCATTCACTATTCCTGGTGTTGCGGTAGCTTCTTTAACTTCCGGTTGTGAGGTTGCTGTAGGGTCCGGGAGCTTTGTGGAGGTTTGCGTTGGTTTAACCACCTGGCTGGCAGTTGGGGTTGGGCGAATTGCGTTTTGGCATGCAGCGAGAAAGGCGGTGGTTGTCAGAGCTATCCATTGCAGAGCATCACGCCTGGAGATCGATTTTTTCATTGGGTTTTCCTATTCCTTTTCGATGAATCGTGTTGAAATCTCTTCAGATTTTCACTTTTGTAGCATTGTAAACCTTGGAGTTCACTCCAAGTCAAGGGTTTTCACCAAGATTTGTTGAAAGTCAATCCCATTGAAATAAAACACCCGATCTGAAAAGGTCGGGTGTTTAACAGGAGGGAAAATAAATTCTCCGCTACTCAGCAGTGTCGCCTCCGAGGTAGGCATCAATGACCACCGGGTTATGCAGCAGGTCATTGGCCGGGCCTTCCAGCACGATACAGCCGGTATCCAGCACATAGCCGCGATCCGCGATTGAAAGGGCCATGAGGGCGTTTTGTTCCACCAGCAAAATGCTGGTGCCACTATTGTTGATCTCGCGAATGGTGTCGAAGATTTGCTCGACCAGGATCGGGGAGAGCCCCATCGACGGTTCATCCAGCAGCAGGACCTTGGGTTTGGCCATTAATCCACGGCCAATCGCGAGCATCTGCTGTTCGCCGCCTGAAAGTGTGCCGCCTTTCTGGTTCATACGTTCTTTGAGACGGGGGAAGCGCGTATAAACCATTTCTAGTAGGGAATCCTTTTCTTTTTGATTCGAATTCAGGTATGCACCCATATCCAGATTTTCCCAAACGGTCAACGAGCTAAAAATTTTTCGCCCTTCGGGAACCTGGATCAACCCTCTGGAAACGATCTGAGGGGGTGTCATGGAAGTAATCTCTTCGCCGTGATAGATAATCGACCCGGATGTAGGACTCAGTAGACCGGAGATGGTGTTCAGACTGGTAGATTTGCCCGCACCATTGGCTCCAATGAGAGTGACGATCTCGCCCTCGTTAAGGTGAAAACTGACCCCGCGCAGCGCCTGGATGGCGCCATAATGGACGTTGATGTTATCAACTGAAAGGATCATGATTGTTTATTCCTGCTGTATTTTTTCGCCAATGCTGCACCTCCTGGTCCAAGATAAGCCTCGATGACAAGCGGGTTGGATTGGATCTCTTTGGGGGTCCCGTCGGCGATCTTCTGCCCGAAATCCAGAACCACTACTTGATCAGAGATACCCATGACCACGTGCATGTCGTGCTCGATCAAGATAATGGTAATCCCAAATTCGTCGCGAAGGCGTCGGATGAGAGCAGTCATTTTCAGTGTTTCCTTCGGATTCATCCCGGCAGTAGGTTCATCCAATAACAGAAGTTTTGGTTTGCCGCCAAGCGCGCGGGCGATTTCTAGCCGGCGCTGGGCGCCATATGGCATGCTGCCCGCAGGAGTGTTGCCCATACCCGCCAGGCCGACAAAATTCAGCCACTGTACGCCTTCCTGGATGGAGACTTTTTCCTCCTCACGGTAACGACGTGAATTGATTACAGCATCTGTCCAGTTTTCCTTCAGGCGGTGGTGCTGACCAACCAGGACATTTTCAATGGTGGTCAAGTTGGAGAAAAGCCTGATGTTTTGATAAGTACGCGAGATACCCAGGCTGGCGATGACATTGGTGGGTTTACCACGCAGCGACTCACCCTCAAAGTAAACGTCGCCGTGTTCAGGTGTGTAGAATCCCGAAACACAGTTAAAGAGGGTGGTCTTGCCGGCACCGTTCGGACCGATGATCGAAAAGATGCTGCCCTTCGGAACAGTGAGATCCACTTTGTTCACTGCGATCAGACCGCCGAAGATTTTGCTCACTTGTTGGGTGATGATGATATTTTCAGTCATGGTGTTTCTCCCCGGGTGCCTTGGTCAGCTCGGCATCCGCCGGGCCAGCGGATTGGTCTTGTGAATTCTCTTTGGGAAGTTCGAGGGTGGCGCGATGAGACGAAATCAACCCTTCAGGTCGGATGATCATCATGGCCACCAGTAGGGCACCAAATGCCAGCATGCGGTAGTTGGACACTTCACGCAGCAGTTCGGGCAGCCCTTTGAGCGCAAATGCTCCAAGCAGCGTGCCGGGGATGTTGCCCATTCCGCCGACGATGATCTCGCTCAATACATTGATCGAAGCCATCAAGGATTGATCGTCCGGGCCGATGAACTGATTCATTGCCGCCGAGATCGCTCCAGCCAACCCGGCGAAGGCAGCTCCCAATACCAGGGCGAGTAGTTTGTAATTGACCGTATTGACACCGGTGGCACGTGCCACCGTTTCATCTTCGCGGATTGCCAGCCAGGCACGACCGGTGCGCGAGTGCTGCAAGCGGTTGTACACATACATTGCCAAGATGACTGCCAGAATGATCAAATACATATAATCAACATCATTAAAGACCTTCCCAAAAAGCAGCGGGCCGTGGATATCTTGAATTCCGCGCGGGCCGCCGGTGAAAGTGGTGAGTACATCACTTTTGAGCAGGATGCGGATGATCTCGCCAAACCCCAGGGTCACGATGGCAAGGTAATCACCGCGCAGGCGCATCAAAGGCAGCCCAAGCAATAACCCGGCCAACGCCGCTAAGAGGACCGCCGGGATCAACGCCGGCCAGAATCCCCACATCAAGTTGTGGGGAATGGGGGCGTTGAGCAGCGCCATAGTGTACGCTCCGATGGCGAAGAATGCGATATAGCCCAAAACGAGCTGGCCGGAAAGGCCGACGATGATATTCAAGCCCAGACCCATAATCACATACAGTCCTACCGTTGCCATCACATAGTTCCAATAAGACCCCCATTTCAGGGGTAAGATGGCAATCACGAGAAACAGAAGAACATAGAAGATATATTTACGTATCCGTTGTTTCTTTTCGGACCCACTGCGAAGTTTTGCCATCCAGGCTTTCGGAGCGTCAAAAATAGTTTGTGCAAGTGACGTAATCATATGTGAGCCCAGGATTATGGTTAACATTCCGCCAACCAGCGCTGACAGCACAAAGGTGAAGAAATTCGCCAGGATACCCTGTAGGGGCGCCAGGTTGTAGAGGCAGGCGCGCATGAAGGGAAATGAGAGGTTGATCAGATAAGTGCGCGGGTCAATTTTGTAAGCGAGCATCACCTGGAAAATACCGACCAGCAAAGCGGCTAATAAACCAAATGTAACTCCCGTGATCAGGCTGGCCAGGAGGCGAATTTTTGTACCGTTCTCTTCAGGCTGGCGTCGGGCTGAAAGAATACCTGACCAAATGCCAAGAATTGCAGCATAACCGATCAATGAGCCAACCAAAGGAATTTGCCCGCTGGTCTTTACCCCCACGAGCTCAGCCAATAAGTTACCCAGGATTGCATTGAAGGCAATCAAAACACAGAAAATATGGACGATGCCAAAAACAATTCCAGTACTAACACTTTGACGAAATGTTGTTCTCTTCATAATTTTTCCTCCGCCAAAGATTCACCCAGCAAGCCGGATGGTTTGAGGATGAGGACGATGATCAGAATTGCAAAGGCGATGACGTCTTTTAATTGGAAGTCAATTCCAAGCGCAGCCGGACCCATGGATTCGACCACTCCCAGGAACAACCCCCCAAGCATGGCTCCAGGCAGGTTGCCGATACCTCCCAAAACAGCTGCGGTGAAGGCTTTGATGCCGGGGATAAACCCGGTGTAGTAATAGACCAGCCCATTATGAATGCCGAACATGACTCCGGCAGCACCTGCTAGGGCTCCGCTCAAAATAAAGGTTTGGCTGATGGTGTGGTCAACATCGATCCCCATCAAAGCTGCGGTTTTCTTATCCAAAGCAACGGCTCGCATGGCGCGTCCCAGCCGCGTTTTTCTGACGATCAAGTAAAGGATCACCAGCAATACTGCAGAGAGGGCAAATGAGAAAACGCCGGTATATGGAATGATCACGTTGCTATTATTGATGACGATCGTCCAACCCGAACCGCGACGCAGAAAATCCGGATTAACGTAGTTTCGCAGCTGTGAACTGAACAAAAGTTGGGCTGCATTTTCCAGGAAAATTGAAGCACCAATGGCGCTGATCAAGGGTACCAGGCGAGGCGCTTTGCGTAAAGGACGGTACGCGATCTTTTCCAATAAGTATCCCATGGTCGCCGCAACGACCATTCCAACGATAAATGCCATAATAACTGAAACTACCGGATACGTGTTGAGGAAGTTGGCTTTTTCTCCAGTGCCCACTTTAAGAGCGTTTAAAGCCTCAAAAACAAAGTAACCGCCAAATGCCCCCAACATCATCACATCGCCATGGGCAAAGTTAATCATAAACAAAATTCCATAGACAAGGGTATAGCCGATGGCAATTAAAGAATAGACCCCACCCAGGATGAGACCTGCAATCAAAAGTCGGGTCCATGTATCTGGGCCGTAGGGATGTTCCACGATTAAAACAATATATAGGCGATAAACCAGGAATAAACCAACAATACCGCCCAAAAGAGGGCGGACAAGTTTGAGTACCTGGAAGGATTTCTGTTTTAGGCTGGGGGGAATATCTACCGTCATGGTGGCAACTGCCGCCTTTCTAGCAAGGATTTGGTCGGGGAGACTTCCGTCTCCCCGACCTGATTTATGGTTACAAAATCAATTATTGTTGTGCAGCAGGCACCCAGGCGCCGTTTGTTACAACAACGAATTGCGGTTTTGATGTATTGCATTCGCCATTTGATTGGCAGGTGAAGGTGCCAGAAAGACCAACATAATTGGTGAGATGACGAACTGCATCCACCATGGCGGTGCGGGGGACGTAAAGTTTCCCATCAGCACCGACGAAAGCAACCTGTTTGACAAGGCTGGCTAAAGCAGCGGCAGAGTCGTAACCCGCCCAAGTATAGGGGGATAACGTACCGGGGGCTTTGCCGAATTGATCGGTGTACGATTTGTTGAAGGCATCTTTGGCTGAACTATCAGGAGTTGGGGGAGCAATAGATGCATAAGCCCCTTCGCCGTTGGCCCCGGTGCGGGTAAGGAAGTCGGCGCCATAAGTTCCATCATCGCCAAAGAAGAGGGCCTTTTCCAAACCGGTTTGTTTCATCTCATTATCAATGATCGCGCCTTCAGCGGTGTATCCACCGAAGTAAAGTGCATCCGGGTTTTTTGAAGCAATCGCCGAAAGAACTGCAGTGTAGTCAGTTTCGCCGGGGGTAATGGCCTGTTCGATCACAACCGTGCCGCCATCTTTAGTGAATTGCGCGGCGACCATGTCGGCCAGACCCTTGCCATAATCAGAACCATCATGAATGACAGCCAAATTCTTGACCTTCAGCGTGTTGAACAGATAATCAGCCGCTGCGTTGCCCTGGTTGAGGTCAGTGAAGGCGATGCGGTTGAAAACTGGCGAGTTCATGGTGGTCAAGGCAGGCAAAGTGGCAGAGGGGGAGAGCATGGGGATGCCGGCTTTGGCATAAATGGGCATGGCTGCAGCGGTAGCGCCGGAGAAAATATGGCCTGCGACTGCCACTACCTTCGGATCGGAGACGAACTTGTTGGCGACAGCTGCGCCGCCCTCGGCGGATCCGCCATCATCTTCGGCATCCAGGGCGAATTTCCATCCGTTCACATCGCCGGCGTCTTGAATGGCAATGGTGGCGCCTTGAGAAATGTCGATGCCGTAGCTGGCATTGCCGCCCGTCATGGGGGCGCCCATGCCGATCACGACCGAATCGCCGGGCGCAAATGATGCACAGCCGAGCGGGTCAGCGCTGCAGACAGCGGTTGCATCCACGACACTGCCTGCGGCAGCGGTAGTGGCTGCGGCAGCAGTAGTAGCCACAGGAGCTTCAGTTGTGGCGGGTGCCTGTGTGGGGGTGGCTGCAGGGGCGCAACCAGCAAACAGCACGGCAACCATGGACAACACAAAGATCACTTTTACTATTCTTTTCATTTCAACTTCTCCTCATTAGTATATAAACGAATCGGCATAGCGGTTGGTGGTTTTAAGTTTAATGGTCTGGCGCTACCTCCTGGTCTACATAAGGTCGAGATAAAAAATAAATGCCACCTGTGTTAGGTGGCTTTTAAGTTTTTGTGGATGGTTTTGGTCTATGACCATTTACTCTATACTTCCGCCTGCCTAACGTGAACGCTGCTTGGTACCATAATAATTATGGCAAGCAACCAGGATGTTATGACGTAATAATAAAGAGATGAAATCATATGTGAACCTTATAAGTTTTGTTTATACAACTTTGTTGAGGCAATTACAAGTAGCAATTTGGTCGCCGCCTGCTATTTGAAACCAA